>JBGVTO010000325.1:0-11225 GCA_041862635.1 Phycisphaerae bacterium
AGTGCGGGATAATTTGGTGCTGGACACGCCAAAAAGCATTATCTGTCAAGCCAGACAAGGTTTTGAACATTTACATTTGTTAAATTTGGATTTGTTTCGTATTTCGATATTAGGATTTCGGATTTCAAACTACCAGATAACTCCTTATGCAACAGTATCTTATCATCAATCGTCTGTCATCTGTCTTCTGTCATCTGTCGTCTGTCATCTATCCTCTGTCATCTGTCATCTGTCATCTGTCATCTGTCATCTGTCCTCGTTCCTCTACATCTATCGAGAACCCTCTACAAATCAGCTCCTTTTTATGCAAAACAAACCCAAAGTCAAGAACGCCCAAATCAAGGTAAGCTCTTTTATAACAAGTAAATATGCGAAATTGGACAATTGGTTAAATCGGAAAAACAAACCCAATTCAAACCCAATCTTGTCCGCCGTAGGCGGATTCCAAAAAGCCCAAAAATGAACGTAAATATCTATTATATAAATGCTTATAACAATAAAATCGCCTTCACGCGTATACAAAACAAACCCAATCAAACCCAATTTCAAAGCCAATTTTTTACCCCCTTGTTTAGAGTGCCTTATACTCTAAGGGAATCATTTCCTCATTGCCAGTCTTACCATCGTTTCATAATTTGCCATCATTCTGGGTGTGATAGTCCTGCCGTTCGGCGCAGAGGATGGCATCAGAACAAAGCCTCTGCCCTCTCCGCTGGTCCCATCCCTCAGGCTTTTCTCGACGATTTTCTCAAACTCCCCCGGCTCGCTGTTTTCTATATCGGCTATCTCCAGATTCCCAAAAAGCACCAGCTCTTTGCCGTATCTACGGCGTACATACTCCAGTTCAACATCGCCGTGCGGGGGCGGCTCAATTGGGTCGATAGCAGCCGCGCCCATCTCGACAATATAATCCAGAACGGCTCGAATCCTGCCGTGACAATGAATCCGGGCAAAACCGCTGTACTTTTGAATAGTCTTTACCATCGGCCCGGTATAACGGACTACATACTCTTTGAAAAGATTGGGTGGCAGGTAAGGCTCGGTGGCATATTCCGGCCCGTAGATGCGCCACAAATGACCGGGAAATGCCTTTGCAGTCTTCTCGGTTCGGGCCTGTATATGTTTGGAAAGCTTTTCGAGCATACGATGGAAGAGCTTCTGCTCGGTCAATGCAATCACCGTAAAGTCTTCCATACTGAACAAAGACGCCGCAGCGCAAATTGGGTCTTCGGTATCCACCATTATTATACCACGGTCGCCCAGCTCCCGGTCTTCTTCTACGAGGCTGGTTACATCGACATCCTCGGCGAATATTTCATCAGGAAGCTCCAGATAGGCCTTAAGGTCTTCCGGGTTCTTGAGCAGGTGCTCCACCATCCAGACGGTATCAACTTCGGGACTGCGGCGTATAAGTGCTGTCATATTTCTGCCGCCAATTTTCAAAGTTATTCGTTTGAAACTGTACCCGTCCTCCACATACTCATCCACACCGAAAAATTCGTCAAGGGGATTGCCGGCATCCGGCCGGCAGGGGAGAATATCAAGCTCGTGGGAGCGCGGCCTGACAGGGCTGCGCATACGAATAAGGTCTGTCTGTTCTTCAGCAAGTTGAAGCAATGGCTGCCAGGATGGGTCGTTATAGACGTTGAGCTCATCCGGGTCCGATGGGTCAATTCGGAATCCGCCTACTTCATAGAAATTAACTGCCGGTCGGTCAACCGGCTTGCCGCACAACGTAGCCATCAATCTTTCGCGCCTGCTCATCATATCAATCTACCCGTTGAAAATCCTTTCGACCGCTTTGTTCATAGCCTCTTCTTGTTCGATAATCGACCGGACCAGCTTCATCTGTGTCCGGCTGCGGTCGAGATTGTGTCCTTCGCGGTGAACCTTGTAGTAAATGTCACCTGCCAGATAGTCGGTAAGAAACCTGATAAACTGTTCAAAAGTGATTAGCTTTGCAGCGAAGGCCAAGTGCTCTTTTTCAGTGGATGTGAGAAAATGTTTGCTCTGCTCAGCATAACCCCGTGCGAGAACTTCAAACATAGGAAAATTCATGGTTACTTTTGATAAATCGCGTTCATCCTCATCAGCTAAAGTGGTTCCAGTGCGAACCATATCTCCGAAATCATATATCGACAGGCCCGGCATAACGGTGTCCAGATCAACTATGCAGACCCCCTTGTTTGTATTTTTATCTAACATCACATTATTGATCTTCGCATCATTGTGCGTAACACGAACGGGGATTTTACCTTTGCCTGCTAAATTCAGCAAAACATCACAGATGGCCGCGTTATCAAACAAAAATTTTATTTCGGGTTTTGCATTCTTAGCTCGATTGCAAGTATCTTCTTTAAGGATACGCTGGAAAGTCTCAAAGCGCTTGGGCGTGTTGTGGAAGTCACAAATGCTCTCGTGCAGAACCGGCCCTGGCAGGTCAACCAGCATCTTCTGGAACCAACCGAACATTCGTGCCGCTTCATATGCCAAATCGGCAGATTCAATAGTATCGTATGCAACAGCGTCCTCTATGAAATTGTATACGCGCCAAAAGTTGCCCTGGGTATCTTCGTGAAAACATGTGTCATCATCGCTGTCGATAACGGTCAACTGGCGAGATGCCAAACTCGGATCAATTCTTTTCATCCGGCTGCGTATGTGCTCGGTAACACGGATAATGTTTCCCATCACTGAAGGAGGGTCTCTGAAGACAGTGTGATTTATTCGTTGTAGTATGTATCGGACGATATGCTCGTTTTTCTTAGCAGTCAGAACGTACGTGTCATTAATGTGACCACGGAGCAGAGGCCTTATTTCAGTTAACTTACCGCTAATACAAAAATGTTTTACGATTGACTTGATATCGCGTTTCACGATTGCTCCCAGAGGTTCTCCGGATAAAGACCTTGGTCTATCAGCAGACGAATACATCTTGCCGCTATGGCTGCATCCCGACGAAAAGTAACACCAAAGCATTCGTCATTCGTGCGCAGGACTTTCACTGTAGCTTTTTTTTCTTCTACGAGTTTATCTACCACCGTAGGTATGAATAGTTCCGAATTCCTATCACAGCTTCGCTCTTTGAGAAATTGCTGAAATTGTACTTTGAGATGATGAAAGATTGATGGCTGAAATCCCCACAGATTCCTCGACACAATTTCATTGCCGGTCAGAAGGCATTCCGTCTCGTCGTCTTCAAAATAGCGGGCACCAGTCGCAGTATATTCGACCTTTCTGCGCTCCACAATCTTCCTTAAGAACATCTTTTCATCACACTGGCACACACCCCTGGAGACAGGTCCGTATTCACTTAAAGTGTCACTGAGCGTATAGCCAACCATCGCATATTCATTGTCGGAAAGGTCTTTCTTTCCGAGAAATTGGGCCATTATCTTAAACGAATTGGGTCCGTAGTAGTCATCGGCATTAATAACTGCAAAAGGCTCGTGGATTACGTCCCTCGCAACGAGTATGGCATGCCCTGTGCCCCAGGGCTTGTCGCGGTCTTTGGGCACCTGTACCTGCGTCTCCTGTGCAGGTAGCACAGGTGCAGGCAGTTCAAAGTCATCAAGGCAGGTGTTCACTTCCTGGTATGCATAGGCTGTTTCAACAAGATTATCAAACTTGCTGCCGATTTTTTCTTTGAAAGCGTTTTCAAAATAGTGTTGAATCACAAAAACGAGTTTGCCAAATCCGGCATTTATGGCGTCATAAATAGCATAATCGATAATTATTTCGCCGTTGGGACCAACGGGGTCAATTTGCTTAAGTCCACCGTAGCGAGTACCCAAACCTGCCGCCAAAATCAACAGAGTCGGCTTCATTCAAAATCCCCGTCTTTGATTTCGATACCGGCTATAACCCATACCGCCGTAAGGCATCATGCCTCCGAAAGGCATTTGGCCATAACCAAAGGGCATACCAAGCCCAGGCATAAGACGAAAATTAGCAGGCGCGCTGACTAAATCAGTTATATCATAAACACGAGTTTTCATTTTCTTGGGTAAAGAGCCTTGTGTTGCAATAATTATAACTCCGTCTTGAACTACATATCCCAATTTTTCTGCACTACCTGCTGAGACCGACATTAACAAGAGTTTCAAGTGTGTGCGTAAAGGCACTTTTGAAACGCCATCAATTCCGATAGGAGTATCTCTATAAATGTCCGCGTTCTCCTCCAAATCTTTCCAAAGCACTGCTATATTTAATTTAGGTACGGTTGAATTACGCAAAATGTTAATTGCCTCTTCGAAAGTCATGTCGGGTGTAAAACTCGAAGGACCAGCAGTTATCCTGCTTATCTGTTTGTAAGCCGTTTTGGATGCTCGCCCGCCGGCGGCCAGGGTTTGTCGGCTCTTATTTTCCGAATTGTTTCGAGTGTACGGACCTTTCGAGTCGGCTCCGGAGGTTTTTCCGAGTAAAAGAAAAATGCCGGATAGAATAAAAACTATTTCTCTAAAAGACTTTGTCAATCGTTCTTTCTTCATTACCACATAGTATACAAGCATTACCTTCTGGGTAAAAGCTCTTTTTTGCTTTTATGGAGGGAAAAGGCATGTTTCTCAACAACATTACATCCCTTTACTGAGCCTCCTCACGGATGCGCACGTTTTCGGTGTGCTTGCCGATACGCACTCGCCTGGATCCTTCCATCAGTTTCGAGCCCACAATCGAAACGTTCTCGAAGGTCACGTCGCGAACGTCATGTTCGTCGTCCGCTCCCTCTATCTGCACAAGGTAATCGCCGGATCGACCTTCCACCGTCACGTTTTTGAACCGCACCTTGCGAATGAATCCGGGCACCTTCTTGCGCATATACTGGTTCACCACCGGACGCAGGCGGATAAACTGGCTTTGGCCTTCGCCGTGGATACGGATGTCCTCGATTGTGATGTCCTCCAGCCGCATGTCCTCACCCGGCTCCAGCAGGAATGGCGTCATACTGAAGTGGATAATGTCGAGATTGCGGAGCGTTACATTGCGCATGAACGCGGCACGGCTCTCGTGTCCGAGCAGGAAGATGCGGGCCCGGTCGCACCAGAGAATCGAATTCTCCACCGTAATTCGTTCAACGTTGCTGTTCGGTGCGCTGAAGTCGAGCCCTTTAAGGGCGACGCAATCGTCATCGCTCCGAATGAAACAATCGGTAATCAGCACATCCTGGGAGTTGCAAGGATTGATGCCATCATCGTTCTGGACGCGGGAGTTGCAGAGCTTCACATTCCGGATAGTTACCCGTTGACTGTTCCTGGGCACAATGGTCCAATGGGACGAGCCTCGCAGCGTGATGTCACTCACTTCGACGTCGGTGCAATTGCGGATCGCAATCAGGTTGCCCACCGGGCCTTTGCGCCACTGCCAATCGGAGCCGTCCAGGATACCGCGTCCACGAATCCGAATGTTAGTCCCTTTCGCCAGCACCTCGGCCTTCACGACGGCACCGCCGGCAAGATAAAGGGTTTGGTTGCTGTGCAAGAGAATCTTCTCCGGCTTGTGCACACCGGGGCCGAAGTAAACAACGCCCTCATTGCTGGGCTTTGGCACTTCTTTTTCCAAGGGGTTCGCAAACAGCAGCAGGGGGCCTTGCCTGCCGTTTGGCTCAATGCTGAGCTTTCGCGGTTTATCCAGTGTCATGTTCAGAGTATAGTCATCCTCCAGTGTTGGCTGGACCCCGAATGATTGGGGCCGGATAACCACTTTCCTAAGCGGCCGCCTGGACACAATGCGGACTACGACACGTCCTGACATGTCGAAGTTTGCAAACGAATATGAACCGCCATGGTCCCATTGCTTCCCTGCGAATGGCGGGTCGAGAACACGGGCGGAATATACGTCAACCTGCTGACTCTTCACCTGCACTTCATAGTCGGCCGACAAGGCTTCACCGGCCGGAGCGGGATAAGTAACGACCTTTGCTGCACTCGTCATAGCGCCCCAGCCTTGGGTTGAAGCCATGGTGAAAGCCAAAACCAGAACTCCAACTGTTCGCAGTCTACCGGCGTGGCCGGTACCTATTTTGAGGAATTTGCATCGCGTGTCTTTAATAGTTGTTTTCATAGCGTTTTTTCCCGAATATGATTTTTTCCTGTCCAAATATTCGTACATGTGTTCTGACGACAAGATATAATAGCACTATTTATTATGATCTCAAGCCTTTTGTGGCAAGTAATGGGGTGATGAAAAGACAGAGACGACACTCTCATTCGTTGAGACGTCTCTGATCGTAAAAGAAAAGTATATTGAGATATCTGAACAGAATGGTTATGATAGTCGCGAAAGAAAGAATCGCGTGGAAGCTTAGCACTGTTTGTGTGTGTGACGATGCGAAAGGAGGATTAGCATATGTTTCCAAAACAAAACACACCAAGGCCGATTCATGGCCGTGAGAGAATTGGCCGTCGTCAGTTCATCACTCGTGCCGGTGCCGCAGCAATGTCTTTTACGGTAGTGAAGTCAGCTTTGGTCCGCGGTACCGAAGCCAGCTCGAAGATCAGGTTAGGCCTGATCGGCTGTGGGATGCGGGGCAAATGGATTGCTGATTTGTTTGCCAAACACGGCGGGTATGAAATCATGGCTGCTGCAGACTACTTCCAGGACCGGGTGGATGAATTTGGCGAGAAATTCGAGGTAGCGAAATCACATCGTTACTCGACCCTGTCGGGCTATAAGAAGCTCCTTGAGCAGGATTTGGACGCAGTGGCAATTGAGACACCGCCATATTTTCACCCGGAGCAGGCCGCCGCCGCGGTGGATGCCGGTGTCCATGTGATCCTGGCTAAGCCTATTGCGGTCGATGTCCCCGGCTGTATGCTCATTGGCCGGCTCGGCCCAAAAGCGACATCCCGAAAGCTGTGCTTTTTTGCCGATTTCCAGACCCGCGCCAATACGTTTTTCCGTGAGGCGGTAAAACGCGTCCATTATGGTGATATAGGTCACATCGGTTTTGGCGAGGCCTGTTTCAACGGCGGCGACGTCTGGAATAGCTGGAACCCTGTCGAGCACTTTTTGCGAGAGAGTCCCAACGACCCTGAGGCCCGACTTAAGGCCTGGGGAATGGATAAGGTTCTGTCCGGTGACATCCTTGTCGAGCAGTGTATCCACTCTATCGATGTGGCTACATGGATTCTGGACACCGACCCTGTCAGTGCCTATGGTACGGGGGGACGCCACCACTATAAACACGGCGACATCTGGGATTGCTTTGCTGTGGCCTATCGGTTCCCGCAGGAAGTACCGGTCCTGGTCAACGCCAAACAGTTTGGTGAAGGGTATGGTGATACGGGCTGCCGTATCTACGGTCTGAAAGGGACAATCGATACCCATTATGGCGGAGATGTGTCTATTCGGGGCAGCAATCCCTACAAGGGCGGCAACACCGGTAATTTGTACCCCGAAGGCACGGCTGCCAACATCGCTGAATTCCATAAGAACATCACCAAAGGCCGATTTGCCAACACCACCGTGGCTCCGAGTGTCCGAAGCAATCTGGCCTCGGTCCTCGGACGCATCGCTTCCTACAGCAGACGCGAAGTCACTTGGGACGAGATGATCAAAGCCAACGAAAAGCTGGAATCAGATGTAGTCAAACAACTGAAAGCATAAACCAATGCGAATACGCACGCCTGCCCCTGTTGGAAGGGGTCTTCGACTAACAGGCGTGACGATTAGGCAAAGAGAGTTCGAGGCTGACGAAATGAAAAGCAAAGGACTAATTGTGTTTCTCACCGTTGCGCTGGCGATTATCCCGCAGACAGCCTCAGCAGCCCAGTGGCAAGTAAAAGCCGACATTCCCTACTGTGTATATGGCCATGGTGGGGCCGTCGTCAATGACCGGCTGTATGTTATTGGAGGCTGTGAGACCGCAAACTGGACAAAAACCTCGCGAAGGTTACAGATATACGATTTCTCCACCGATTCGTGGACTAAGGGCGCGGACATACCGGTTGAAGTTGGCTGGCCTATGGTGGCCGTGTATGCAAACATAATCTACGTCTTTGGCGGGATGCGCAATGGTGCGGTCTCAACAAATCAAACTTGGGCCTACGATTCAGCGACGGATACCTGGGCTGCGATAGCACCTTTACCAGTAAAGGCCATGAATGGCGTTGCCACTACGGTAGGAGATTACATCTATGTTGGGTTAGGATACCAGAGAATAAACGGAACAGCTAAAGGAGTCATCAGGAATTTTCTCGACTTCTACTGTTATGATCCCGCCAATAATAGCTATAGTCGATTGGCGAATGCGCCTGAAGGCGCTTGCTATGCCGCCGCTGGTACTTACAAGGGCAACATCTACATCGTTCACGGCGCCATGTATGAGACCGGCTTCCACGATATGAATGACTACGGCTGGGCTGACGGTCTCCTGAAATACGGGCCGGCCACAAATACATGGACAAAAATAGACACACCCCGAATCCAGCCAAGGCTCTTCTTCCTGACTCAGTGTACAAGCAGCGCATACCACGCAGAGAAGCTACTTGTCTGTGGCGGACAGTCCCATTATCGAAGAACAAAGATAGCGGGTTATTTCGACATGAAGCACCAGGTGTTTTTTGGAATCCCTGCCCTGCCCGATGCACGTTGCTGTGGGGGTGGCGGAGTGGTCGGCGATTATCTGATTCTTGCCGGCGGGTTCTGGGGCGTTGGCGAGACAGACGACCCGGCCAGGCCCACTTGGCTCTTGAACGTAGGGGATATTCCTGACCCCGGTCAGATAATCACCAATTCGATTGGCATGAACTTGGCGTACATCCCACCCGGTAGGTTCATCATGGGTAGTCCCTCGTACGAGCGAGACCACCAGTATGATGAGTACCCACACGCCGTCCGCCTGACCAAGCCCTTCCGCATCAGTACCACCGAGGTTACGCAGGCCCAATGGGAGGCTATAATGGATATCAACCGCTCCAACTTCAAGGGCAGTAACCTGCCGGTGGAAAAGGTCTCGTGGAGGGACGCTGTCGCATTCTGCGAGAAGCTCAGCCACAAAGAGGGCAGGAGGACCTATCGGCTCCCAACCGAGGCCGAGTGGGAGTATGCCTGCAGAGCCGGTGTAAGCGGGGCGTTTGCCGGTACCGGTAGTCTCGACGAAATGGGGTGGTATGAGGCCAATAGCGAAGAAAAGACTCACCCTGTCGCTGCCAAAAAACCGAATGCCTGGGGCCTGTACGATATGCACGGCAACGTATCAGAGTGGTGCAACGATATATACGACGCCGATTACCCGCAAGAAGAAGTCACCGACCCGGCCGGCCCATCAAAAGGCACATATATGGCTATCCGCGGCGGTTCCTGGGGACACTTCGCACGGAGCTGCCGCAGTGCCGCTCGCAACAGCGCGCCACAGTCGTATCAACTCAGAGAAACGGGCTTCCGCGTAGTTATGGAGGTACCAGAATAAGGCCCTTACTGCAGAATCGCAGAGAGATGATGTTGCGCAGTGTTCAAGCCATTGCAGGGCTTGTAGTGCTCGGTGGCTGCCAGGCTTTGTCATGCGGGGCATCCTGGAACGCTGAGACCCGCCATCGTGGTTTCAAAATAGGGGTGTGTGATTGGGCATTGGGCGAGGTGACCGGCCCGGTAGGGTATGAAGCGGCAAAGTGGCTGGGCGGAGGGAAATGACGTAGCGCTGGACTTAAGCGGCGTCGGCTTCCTGAGGACCGAACAAACCAATGTTTAATTCCCCGATAACATTACGCGCGTCTATTCGGCACTGCCCGCTTGGCTTGGTCAAACGGTGATCAAATCCCACAAGCGGTTAAGCGATGCGATGGTTTTTTGCAGCGCTGCATTGTCCTCCATCTTGCGCAGTTCTTGGTCGAAGGGTTCACACTCAACCGGCCCATCGTAACCGATTTTCACCAGGGCGTTGATAAATCCTTTCAGATCGATCACTCCCGTGGTCACCGGCAGTCTGCGCCTGTTATCGATTTGCTCATCGACCGGGATGCCCGATGGGGCGTCGTTGACGTGAACGTGTATGACGTCCTTGTTCGAGAGCTGAAGCAGCTCTTCCACCGTCCCATGTGAGGTGTACCAATGCCAGCTATCCAGCAGAAGCCCTACATTTCCTGTGCCGATTGCCTCCACTAATTCCATCATATCAAGCTGAGTGCAGATAAAGGGAAAACGACTTCGCGCCCGGGAGGTCCGGGGCCCAACGAATTCCAGACCCAGTTGGATGTTGTTGTCTCTAAGCACCTTCGCCACTTCGCGGAGGCGTCTTTTGTGCTGCTCGAAATTTTGCAGGTACGTGAGTTCCCTGTGGCCGGGCGGAATCCAGGTTGCTATGCGCTTCACGCCCAATTGCTTCAAAACGCTCGCCTGCCTGGGCAGCCGCGCGAGGTCTTTCTGAAATCTATCTTCATCTCTGCGGAATTCGACGGGCAGACCGCTGGTGCCATATCGAACGCCTCTTTCTTTCATTGTCGCCACCCATTCGCGAATCTCCGCGGAAGACTTGTTTTCAAACTCACCCAGATTGGGGGTAATGCTGTCAAAACCATATTTCACCGCATACTCCAGGGCCTGCCGCTGATTGGCCTTGACGCCGATGTGGCCGTGCCCTAAGTTCTTGTAGAATTTGACTCTATTCTTCACCCCGTCCCGTCTTCGACGGGCGGGGTTCACCTCCGACGCTTCGGCGAATGGCCTGGTGAAGTGGAGTGCCACAGCCGCGGTAATTGCCGACCGGCAAAACGTGCGTCTCGATATCACCTTGGATTTTTTCATTTTCAATTCAGTCATAGTCGTTTCTCCCATTCCATTTTCAAAGTCAGGCAAATCAGTAACCGCCAAAAAACCTGCCTGCACAGGTGCGTTTTCTTACCTGAGCAGCAAAAAAAGTGTAACATGGAAGAATGTTGGTGTCAAGCCGGCACTACATTATTGCAGCAATGCTGCTATGTAGATTGTAGAACCTTCTGCAGGATTTTCAATCAGGAATAGGTATCATTTGGGGTAGTTTCGCGATAGTTGGTGATTGTACGTAAAACCTTGCGAATAAACAAGATAGAATTTTCGGGAGCAACACCCTTGTTTTTCCCGGAACAATCAAGAAAGTTGAGGAAGTTTTCTATGAATTTTTGTGTAAATGATATTGACACATCACCCGGAGCGAATTAGAGTGTAATAGACAAACCCGCAGCAGTATTATGTTGCTGTGTGTGCAGTTCGGTGCGGGTTTCTCAGCAAGAATGGAAATGGAGGTTACTATG
>JBGVTO010000326.1:0-2512 GCA_041862635.1 Phycisphaerae bacterium
AAACCCAATCAAAGCCTGTCCTGAGCGCAGTCGAATGGGCCAATTTCCGTCAAGAAATGTCAAAAATGCCCAAAGGGCCGTAAGAAGTGTGTTTACCAGTTTATTATCAAGGGATTTTCCTTGACGGGAAGGTAGATAATTTGATATAGATAAAAATAGTGAACACCGCCCCTGCCGCAGGGGCTGGGTGAAGCTTGTGCCTGTGCAGTCGGGCATCTGTGGCTTTGAGGTCGTCCAGCAGGTGCAATTCTTTTAGTTTTTCGATAGAGGAGGAGCTATTATGCAAAGCATAGAGTTAGTTGTAACAGCAACTTTGTGCTTCGTAGTGAAAATATTTTACATTTCATTTAACAACCTATGTTTTTTTGAACCCCGCCCGTCGAAGACGGGACGGGGTGAAGGAGGATTATTATGTGTAGAAAATTGATGTATCTAATTTCTGTTTTGGCGCTGAGTGTGGCTATTACGGCTACGACTAAGGCAGAGCTTGTCGGTTGGTGGAGGTTTGATGAGGGGGCCGGGACCACCGCTGCTGACTCAAGCGGTAACGGCAACGATGGCACCCTCAACGGCGACCCTCAGTGGGTGGTCGGCTATTTCGGTGGTGCCCTTGAATTTGACGGTTCTGATGGTTATGTTGATTGCGGAAATGATCCGAGTTTGGACCTGACCACATGGACAATAACATTTTGGCTTAAAGTAAATGAAAATAAGGATTACAATGCATTTATCGTCAAAGGTTTAGATGCTGCCGAAAACTACGAAGTTTTAACATACGGAGACGGGCACTTCCATTTTCCAATTTTGTTTACGAATGGCTCAAGAACCTATGGTAATACTGCCCCGGGAGTCTGTGTTGTCGGAGAATGGGCGCATTATGCTTACAGCTATGATGAAGCTGAAGGTAGAAGATTTTATAAAAACGGCAGCTTAATTTTTGAAGATACGGAATCCGGAACTCCTCAAGCCTCGACCGGAATACTTACCATTGGTAATGAAATGCCTATGAGTAGGGTTGTCAACGGTACAATGGATGACATTCGTATCTACAATCATGTGCTGACCGAGCCGGAGATTCTGGCTGCTATGGAAGGAGGCGAAGGATATCCCTTTGCCTTAGGCCCAGTCCCGAAAGATGGTGCCATGCATTTTGATACGTGGGTGAGTCTGAGCTGGAAGGCGGGAGATTTTGCGGTCTCGCATGATGTGTACTTCGGCGAGAATCTTAACGATGTGAACGAAGGCGCAGAGAGCATGTTCCGCGGCAATCAGGCCTCAACGTTTTTTGTCGTCGGTTTTCCAGGATTCGATTATCCGGATGGCCTCATTCCAGGCACGACTTATTACTGGCGGATTGACGAGGTCAATGATACCGAGCCGAATAGCCCGTGGAAAGGCAAGGTCTGGAGTTTTTCAATTCCTCCCAAAACCGCTTATGCGCCCGACCCTGCTGATGCCGCCGAGCTTGTGGAGCCCGATGCGAAGCTTAGCTGGACGGAAGGTTTCGGTGCGAAATTGCACACCGTATATTTTGGCGACAATTTTGACGAGGTGAACAACGCTGTCGGTGGACTACCACAGGGAAGTGCGACTTATTCTCCCGGCACACTTGAATTGGCCAAAACCTACTACTGGCGTGTCGATGAGTTTGATGCCATCGAAACGTATAAAGGCGACGTCTGGAGCTTTACAACTCAAGGTGCCGTCGGGAGCCCGGAACCGTCTAATGGAGCTGTGGATGTAAAGCAAACACAGATTATTACCTGGTCGCCGAGTGTCTTTGCTGCTTCGCACCAGTTATACTTCGGCACTGATAAAGATGCCGTGAAAAATGCCGATACCGGCTCACCGGAGTATATAGGCACCAGGGACCTCGGTTCTGAGAGTTATGACCCTGGAATGCTCCTATGGGATACTACCTACTACTGGCGTGTTGACGAGGTCAATGACGCCAGCCCAGATAGTCCGTGGCCAGGCATCCTCTGGAGCTTTACGACCGCCAACTTCCTTGTCGTTGACGATTTTGAGGACTACGATGCCGGCGAAAACCAGATATGGTTCACATGGCATGATGGGCTTGGCTATGGCACCCCGGGTGTTGATCCCTACTTTGCCGGTAACGGGACCGGCTCAGCCGTGGGCGATGAAAATACTCCTTCTTACACCGAGGAGACTATCGTTCACGGAGGCAAACAATCGATGCCTGTATTCTATGACAACAGCATCCTCAGGTATTCAGAGGTGGAGAAGACGCTGACTTATCCGCGTGACTGGACCGAGAATGGTGTCAACACGCTGACGATTTGGTTCAGAGGCAACTCGGATAACGCTGCTGAGACGTTGTATGTTGCTCTCAATGGCAGTGCGGTGGTCAATCACGATAATCCAGATGCAGCGCAGGTCACTACCTGGACCGAATGGACTATCGACCTGTCCGCCCCAGGCGGATTTGCAGACCAGGGCGTGAACCTTGCCAATGTCAATACGATTGCCCTTGGTCTTGGTAACAAGA
>JBGVTO010000327.1:0-17476 GCA_041862635.1 Phycisphaerae bacterium
CCGCCTACTGGGGCATTTTAGAGGACGATAAGGTAACACCGATTGACATTGAAACCGTCATGCAAACAGTTGGTGAAGTCTTTGCCGGGGTGGAACTTCCAGCTTCCGGCGATTGGCCGGATTTAACCGCCGAGGAGCACATCATAAAAGCCCTGGGGGAGCTACAAAAAGTAGTGAAAGGCGAAGCGGTTTATATTTGCGGCGGCAAACTTTATAGCCTGAAAATTAGAAGAACAGCCGTACTTGTTTCTTACGAACACTTCGCAGCTCAGCCCTACCTATGGCCTATTGCACATAATGTCAGGCCGGCGGCTCAGTCGTTAGGTGTTCGTTACTGTACGGACTGCCATGCCACGGATGCGCCCTTCTTGTTCGGCGACGTTACCATTGATTCTCCCATTGTTGCCGGGCGGGAAGCTAAGAAAATGGTTGAGTTCCAGGGCATTAACCCGTTCTATGCCTGGGCGTTCGCTTTTTCGTTCGTATTCCGCCCTATGATGAAATATATCTGTCTGGGCTCGTGTGCGATTCTGGCTATAGTACTATTATTATATGCGCTAAAGGCCCTGACCTGTGTTGTGAAGGTGCTGGCCGGGGAAGGTTAGCGGCCTTAGTTGAAAATTTGTGAATGACATGTATCAAACGATTTCAATAATCGCTTTCTTGATTACTCTTGCGGGTATTGTTCTGCACCGCTTAGTTTCGCCTTCCCATAAAAAACGTAAGAGGAAATCCCCAAAGAAGCTCAGCCCTGTGGGCGTTTTGAGGATACTGGTATATCTGCTGGCACTGCTTTGCTTTGTAGTTTTAGCGGTTACCGGTTTTTATCCGACGCTTGTTCTGGGTGAGCACATTTCGGGTTATTTGCTGATGATTCATGCCACTTTCGCACCGGTTTTTGCGGTGTGCTTAGCGGTTTTAGCTGTGATGTGGGCTAGCCGCTGCCGTTTCTCTTATAGCGATTGGCCGGGGTTTCAACGTTTTGTCCAGCGCGTTACTTTGGCCAAGAGCACAGGTAACAAAACCCTTAATCAAAGCTCGGGCCTCGGACAAAAAATAACATTTTGGCTGATAATCTTTTTGGCTTTGCCGTTAATCCTGTCGATTATTTTAAGCATGTTTCCACTTTTCGGAACGCATTGGCAGGAGTTACTTTTGAGTACGCACCGTTACACCGCTTTAGTGTTCGCAATGGTCGTGATTGTGCATACTTACCTGGTAATCCGAACTTAAAATGCAGGAATAATAACCAGGTGATTTAGTACTGCGTGTTTTTCGGGCAGTGCGTATTGTGATTTAGCGCTCGCACCTATGGTTACGCGAGTGCAGGCGCAAGAGAAGAAGTCCACGCAGGCTGGAAAGGAGAAAAAGCCGATGGAGAAGGTAAATGTAGCGGTGGTAGGGCTTGGGTTTGGAGCTGAGTTCATCCCTATTTATCAAAGACACCCCGACGCCGAGTGTTACGCTATTTGCCAGAGAAGCGAAGACCACCTTAATGAAATAGGCGACCAATTTGGAATAGAAAGGCGCTTTACTAAGTTTGAGGACCTGCTAAGCATTGATGAGCTTGACGCTATTCATGTGGTTTCACCGATAGCCGACCATGCCTGGATGACTTTGGCCTCTTTGAACGCAGGTAAACATACCGCCTGCACGGTCCCGATGGCCACTACCACAGAGGACTGTCTCGCGATAGCTCAGGCACGGAAAAAGTCCGGCAAGGTATATATGATGATGGAGACGGCCGTATATACCAGGGAGTTTCTCTATGCAAAGGAGCTTGTCGATTCGGGGAAATTGGGCACTATTCAGTTCCTGCGTGGCTCGCATCAGCAGAATATGGGATTACCGGGCTGGCCGGATTACTGGTATGGCTTCCCGCCTATGCACTATGCAACCCACGCTGTGAGCCCTCTGCTGTGCCTATCACAAAAGCGGGCCGAATCCGTGGTCTGTCACGGCTCAGGGCGAATTCAAGAAGATTATATCAAACGCTTCAATTCGCCTTTTGCAATTGAAACCGCTATTATCAAACTCGCCGATTCAAACCTTGCCTGCGAGGTAACACGGTCGCTTTTTGATACGATTCGACAGTATAGGGAAAGTTTCGATGTATATGGCACAAAGCTTTCATTTGAGTGGGAGCAGATTGCCGGCGAAGATCCTGTGATTTATACCGGCTATGAAGATGCCGAAAGGGTAAAAGTGCCGGATTATGGGCACCTGCTGCCGAAAGAGATAGCTCCCTTCACAGGGCATGGGGTTTATGATGAAGAGCACGAACATACTTCCTTTATCCAGGGCAGCGGGCACGGCGGCTCTCATCCCCATCTGACACATGAGTTTATTCGCGCGATTGTCGAAAACAGAGAATCCGCGGTGGATGCAAAAACCGCCGCAAACTGGACAATGGCAGGGATATGTGCCCACGAATCAGCTTTGAGCGATGGCAAGAGAATCCAAATCCCAAAAACAGACTAATTTTTGAGATGATACTGGTAGTTACTTGTAGGGTGGGGCTTGCCCCACCAAGATGATACTATTTTTTTTAAGTTGTTTTACATTTTGAGTGGGAATATTATACTGCGTAGATACCCGGCAGGGTGCCGGGTGGAATATAATTAAGGTTTTAATTAGGAGAACAGATTATGAGTAATGGAATACTGCCGAGTTATTTGAGTATGGCCAAGCCGAATCCGGTTGAGAATCGAACGCCCTGGTACAAGAGCACGGCACCTGCGTACGCGGGGATATTCCTATGGGTAGTCTTCTATATGGAGATTGCTAATGGGACACTCTCTCAGGCCGGGCTGGGACTGAGCCTGCTGGGGCTGGTTATTGCAGCTCTTATCTGTCACTTTCTGTTTTATCTCGTACCCGGGCTGTACGGTATGAAGACGGGATATCCCCTCTATGTTGTGGGTTCCTCGACCTACGGCACAGCAGGCGGCTTTCTGATGCCCGGGCTTTTGATGGGCATCCTGCAGTTTGGCTGGCTGGCTGTAAATACGGCCATCGCTACTGACTTTATCCTTCAGGCATTTGGTCAACCGCCGGCAAAGGACCCTACCACAGGTGTTTTCACCGGTAGCGCGGCCTTCACAATTGTGGCAATCATCTGGGCTGTCTTAGCTGTGTTTGTCGCCATCAAGGGCATTCAGTACGTTGGAAAAGTATCCACTTTCCTGCCAATTGTTCCACTTATAATGATTCTCATTGTTTTCTTCACGTACGTCGGCAGCGCAGGTGAATACACGCCCCCTGAAGATGCCCGGCCGATTGTCGGTTTTCTGACAATAATAGCTATTGTTGTCGGCTTCTTCGCAACAGCAGGTGCAGCCGGCGTGGACTTCGGAATGGGTAACCGCAATGCAACAGATATCCACCTTGGCGGTCTTACCGGCATAGCTCTGGCCGTTATAGTTGCCGGCGGTCTGACGCTAATCGCCGTTGCCGGCGCCCATGGGGCAAATCCAGATCTGGAGGGCTTCAGGTTTGACACTGTTATCAAGACACACTTCTTATCCAAGATTATGTTTATCCTCTTTGCTGTGGCCAGCTTTGCTCCTGCGTGTTTCTGCTCGTTCATCGCCGGCAACAGCATCGGAACAATGTTCCCGAAGCTCAACAAAGCGGTTATGGTCTCCATCGGAGCTGCTGTGTCCGTTATCCTGGCCGTGACAGGCAAGGCGCTCAACCTGGTTGGTGTTTTCAATATAATCGGGGCCTCGTTCGGTCCCATCTGCGGCTCTATGGTTGCCGATTATCTGCTGAGCGGCTGCAAGTGGTCCGGACCGCGAAAGGGAATCAACCGGGCCGGCTATATCGCCTGGGCTGCGGGATTCATTGTGGCGATACTGCCAATGTTGGCTCCAGAGACGTTCGGGTTCATCACGCCGGCTCCGGTTATCGCCTTTGTGATTGGCTTTGTGCTGTATATTATTCTGGTCAGGGCGGGTCTCCAGCCACCGGTTGTTGAAATGGCTGCCGCTGTTGCCCCGGCTGAAAGCGCACCACAAGAGGCACGGCCTCAAGAGACAGCAGGCGAAGAAAAAAAGGATTGACACCTAAAAATCAGTAAATCTGCCTAACCATTTTATTGAATCCGTTAGTAAAGCAGGGATTCAGGATCACTGAATCCCTGCTGTTGTTTTGATGTTGTAAGAAAACTTACGATATAAGCTAAAGGTAGTATCAATAACTTTTTACAAGGTGCGCTCATTGCAGAAAATCTCTTTTTTATCCCGTAAATAAAAGAAAAAATATACGTTTGTGCAGCTTGACAACGTCATACATATAGGATATTATGCCCGCTCCGGTTCTGATTGATATACTATAGTAAGCTGACAATTAATAGTGTCATCTGTTACATAGAATTGTGAATTTTTTAAGGTTAAAGGAAATGATGAAGAAAGATTTTGGTTCAATAACAAAGGTTTGTGTTCTGGTATTTTTGGCGATATTTTTGTGCTTCGTACCGGCCTGCAAAAAATCCTCCCCTGAGTCCGGTGGCGAGAGTTCTGATAAGCCGTCCGTCGGCACTGATACGACTGTTACAGAGAGTGCTCCCCTTGCCGAAATGGTGCCGATTGAGATAGTGCTGCCCAAGCCGATGTTCGTGGGTACTCCGCAGGATACAAAGGTACCCAACCTTGAGAAGCCTTTGGGCAAGGAGCGACCGCCGTTTTTGGCCCCAACTGGAACGACAAATGTCGCCCTCGAAAAGCCTGTGGCCAGCAGCGACGAAGAACCTATCATAGGCGAGATAGAAATGATAACAGACGGCGATAAGGAAGCCGCCGATGGCAGCTACGTTGAGCTGGGTCCGTTTGTGCAGCACGTTACAATCGACCTCGAAGCTATGCACGAAATTTACGCCATTGTATTATGGCATTACCATAAGCAAGCCCGGGTTTACTTTGATGTAGTAGTGCAGGTTGCTGATGACCCTGATTTTATCACGAATGTCAGGACACTGTTCAATAATGACATCGACAACTCTGCAGGTATTGGGGTCGGCGAAGATATGCACTATACAGAAACCAACGAGGGCAAGCTTATCGATGCTAAGGGCCTTAAGGCCCGCTATGTCCGCCTCTACAGCAACGGTAATACCGGCAACGATTTGAACCACTATATCGAGGTGGCGGTTTACGGCAAGCCGATAGGATAAGATGGCCCCCGCACCAATTTGCTAAATGTTCAGTAAATACTTAACCTTGGAGCGCGGAAGGAGGGGTCGGAGTCTGTCAGATGTACGAACCAGGTAAATTGGTGCGGGGTTGCGTGCTCATTTTGGCCGCGACAATTGTAGCGCTTGCGCTGCGTCTGCCGCGGCTCCGGCAGCGTCCTATGCACGGCGACGAGGCTGTTCATGCCATCAAGTTCGGGGAACTGCTGGCCGAAGGTGTTTATAAATACAACCCCGATGAATACCACGGCCCGACACTTAACTATCTGACTTTAATCCCTGCCCGCCTATCCTCTGCAGAGAAACTGACCCAGGTCAGCGAGGTCACCTTACGCATTGTACCAGTCTTTTTCGGGGTGTTACTTGTGCTGTTGATTTTGCTGATGGGCGACGGCCTAAAGTCGGGCGCTGCGGTTTATGCCGCCGTACTGACCGCTATCTCACCGGCTATGGTTTTTTACAGCCGTTATTATATCCAGGAAATGCTCCTGGTCTGCTTCACCTTTAGTGCAATTGTTTTCGGCTACCGCTATACGCGGAATAAAAATATCGCCTGGGCCCTGTTGGCGGGAATGTCCCTGGGGCTTATGCACGCCACCAAGGAAACATGCATCATAGCTTTTGGCTCAATGCTTTTGGCACTGTTGCTCATGCTCTTAATGTGGCGTCCGAAAGGCACTCTCGTAAATGTCTCCAAAGCAATAAAACCCTCACATCTTATCGCAGCTCTTGCGGCCGGTGCAATTGTTTCTGCTCTGTTCTATTCATCATTTCTTACCAACCCCGGCGGAATTCTGGATTCGGTTCGGAGTTATACAACCTATTTCGACCGTGCGGGCGGAAACAGCCTTCATATCCACCCGTGGTATTACTACCTCAAGATGCTCATTTATTCCAGATACGGTGACGGGCCGAGATGGACCGAAGCCCTTATAGTTTTCTTAGCGGTGGTCGGCTTCATAGCTGCGATGACAAAAAAAGGCCTGTCCTGCGCCAATGTTCATCCCGCCCGTCTTCCTATGCGTTTAGCCAGACTAAATACATCCCATCCCGTCGATGACGGGCGGGATACAAGCCCGTCATCGACGGGCGGGATTCATCTGCTCAGATTCATCGGCTTTTACACGCTCGTTCTGACTGTGGCGTATTCCGTAATCCCATATAAAACTCCCTGGTGTATGTTAGGATTTTTGCACGGTATGATTCTGTTGGCCGGCGTCGGGGCAATGGTATTGGTAAAGCTGATGCCGAACGTTCTGCCCCGCTTGATAATTCTTTTGCTGTTATTCGAGGGTTCTATACACCTGACCTGGCAGTGTTACCTGAGCAGCTACAGGTTTTATGCAAACAGTCTCAACCCTTACGTCTATGCTCATCCGACTACAGAGGTCTTTACCATTGCCGAGAAAATAGAAGAGTATGCAAGTGTTCACGAAGATGGTTACGATATTCCTATCGATGTCATTTGCCGGGAGGATGACTATTGGCCTTTGCCCTGGTATCTGCGTGCTTTCAAAGGGGCACGTTGGTATAATAAAGTTGACAACGACACAGCTTCGGCGCCGCTGATTATTGCCTCACCCGATGTTGAGGCTGCGCTGACCAATAAGCTCTACGCGTTAACTCCTCTAAAACAGCGTCAAATGTATATGTTTTTGTTCGATGAGCCCTATTACGTGTGGCTGCGGCCGAAAGTTAAATTGCTTGGCTTCGTAAGAAAGGATTTGTGGGACAGCTTCCAGAAACACCAGGCAGAGCCGATTCAATCACAGAGAGCAGGTGAAGAATGAATCAGCCGCAATCGGAAACCTGTTTTGTCCAGAGCGATTGTCAATCAATTCCCGGGATGAAGCGTTTTTGCCATGAGGCGATGGCGACGACTTTCGAGGTCATCGTCGTGCACGAGGATGCACGCTATGCCCGGCAGGCCGCCGCTGCCGCCTTCGATGAGGTTGACCGGCTCGAAGGCGAGCTTAGCCGATTCATCGAGAACAGTGACATCACACGGATTAATAATCTGCCTGCCAATGAGACTTTGCGGCTTGGTTTGGACGCATTCGAATGTCTGCAGCTTAGCAGCCGGATTTATGCCGAAACCAATGGGGCTTTTGATATTACTATCGGCTCTTTGTTTAGCTGCTGGCGTAACGAAGATGGAACGCCTCGCACGCCCTCGCAAGAGGATCTGAATCTTGCTCGTCAGCATACCGGAATCCACCTGTTACTATTGGACGAATGCGAGCATACCGTCCAGCTACTGGCCAGTCCGGTTCAGGTTGACCTCGGCGGCGTCGGCAAAGGCTACGCCGTTGATAGGGTGGCTGAATTGCTGCGTGAGTGGAGTATTGACATCGCTTTGATTTCCGGCGGCTACAGCTCGGTATTGGCCCTCGATGCCCCTGCCGATACAAAGGGCTGGCCTCTAACGTTAAGCAATCCGGACAATCGCAAAGAGATTTTAGTCCGCCCTTATTTGCAGGTCCGGGCCATAAGCGGCTCAGGTATGCAGAAGGGCCGGCATATAATCGACCCCCGGACGGCTCAACCTGTTAAAGGCAAATATGCCGCCTGGGCATCAGCCCCTGATGCCGCAACCGCCGATGCACTCTCGACCGCCTTTATGGTTATGAGCCCGGATGAAATCAGGCAATATTGTTCGCGTCACCCTGATGTATCGGCCCTGATTATGCTAAAAGGCCGGGACAAAAAAGCACAGAAAAAAGAAATCTTGCGATTCGGTCGATTGAAAGATGATGAGCTGCTTCAGTGATTGTGTATCAGGCCCTTCGCCCATCTCAATGAGAATCATTTTTGTTTTTAGCCAGAACCCGTCTGATTTTCAGCAATTCAGACAGAACTTGCCAGGAGCTGCGGGTCGGTGACAGCCGGCTGTCAGGGTCGCAGGTCCAGTCGATGGGAAATTCTTTTATCCGATAGCCTTCTTGTTGGGCCCGCATTATGATTTCTATGTCGAACGTAAAACCATCGGTAATGCACTCGCCGTACAAGTGCCGTGCGATGTCGCCCCGGTATATCTTAAATCCACACTGTGTATCGGTGAACTCGGCGGGGATTTTCATATCGTGAATCACGAACCAGTGGAACAGCTTGGAACAAATACGGCGGTATAAACTCTGGCGCTTTTCTATCCGGCATCCCCGCATCTTTCTTGAACCGTGCGCGATATCACACGCTCCGCTTTTTATTAACTCCAGCCCGCGCAGAGTGTCTTCATACGGCACGCAACAGCCGCTGTCGGCAAACATCACGTGTTCGCCGCTTGTTTGCTCAATGCCTTTGCGGACGGCGTAGCCTTTGCCGCGATGGCGATTATAACGCTCGACCTTAAGCTCTATTCCCGGTGGCGAGTTGGTGACAGCGTTTTTTGCAATTTCGGCGGTATTGTCTTTACTGCCATCATCGACTACTATTATCTGGCCTGTAAAATGATTGTCTTTTAAGAAAACTGCCGCCGCTTCGATGTCCCGGGCGATCTTCTTGCTTTCCTCGTATGCCGGTATAACGATTGATAAGTCCATCAATGAATTATATCCCAAAATGTTGCATCTTTCCAGTGCCTTCGTCTAAATGTTCTTGCTATGCCTGCAAAAAACGTCTTTCTTCAAAATGTCTATGACCTTAAAATTCACGTATATGTCAAAAGCTGATTAAAGAAAATACTATCTGGAGCTAATTATGATAATCTTACTGACAGACTTCGGCCAAAGTGAATATGTGGGCGTAATGAAAGGTGTGATTTATAGCATTAACAAAGATGCAAAAATAGTTGATTTGTGCCACGACATTTCGCCTCAAAAAACAATCGAGGCTTCGTGGGTGCTTAAAAATAATTACAAATACTTTCCTCAAGGTGCAACATTCTGCTGCGTAGTTGACCCCGGAGTAGGCACAGAAAGAAAAGCATTGGCAGTGAAAACATCCAACTATTATTTTGTCGCCCCGGACAACGGCCTGCTCTGGGAAACACTGAAAGAGCAAGAAATAATCAGTATAAGAGAGATTCCAATCCCAAAGGATGCGAGCAACACATTTCACGGTCGAGACGTCTTCGCAAAGGCAGCCGCAAATATTGATTTGGGTCATTTTGATACGTTAGGTCCAAAAACAGAAGAAATGGAAAGGCTGGAAATTTATCTAAAAGCAAGAGAAGGAACGGTCGTGAGAATCGATAGATTCGGAAATATTATCACCAATCTGCCAAAAGAAGATAAAACTTCATACTCACTGAAAATAGGAGATAGAAATTATCAGATGAGCTTCTACCCCAATTATCACGCAGCAAAGGACAACGAATTATTCCTGCTCGAAGGCTCATGTAATACGTTAGAGGTCAGCTTAAAAAATGGAAGTGCCAACGATAGATTGCATGTGCAAACAGGAAGAAAAATAGAAATATCGTAAAGACGTAAATATTTTTGATGTATATTATCATTCACCCCGGTTGAACGACACTGTATTACAGACTGTGGGAATAAATAATGGCTTCCTGCATCAATTGAATGGCTTTATGAATATTATCTAACTCCTCGAAGCCATAAGACAGCCGGAGTTGTCTTTTGCCAATCTCGGTCAAGCTTCCGCGCTTGTGTACACAATATTGGCCGGGAATGTAGAGTACGCGAGGGTTCTTATTCTCCGCCGGGCCGTCGATATTAGCCAGGCCGGTAGTGCGGGTGAGAAACTTAAAAAAGGGAGAATCCTCATTGGTTTCAATGTCGTCGAATGTCAAATAGTAGTAGAAGCCCGCCTGTCCGCCGCGACATTCGGTTACAGAATCACCCAAAAACTCATCAATCCACTTTTTAGTCTGAATCGCTTTTTCGTGATAGCCCTGTTTTACCTTTTCCATCTGGCTGGCAGCGTGATGGTCGAGGATATGGCTGGCAATCTCCTGGCAAATCAGCGGGGCGCTGAATCCAACGTCACTGGTTCTTTGAATCATAACTTCGGTAAAAGCACAGCCGCGTCCAATCATATACCCAATCCGCAAGGCCGGGGCCAGAATCTTGGAAAGAGTATATATCTCATAAACCACGCCCAATTCGTCATACAGCAAAGCCGACCGGCGTTCCGGTACATCAGGGTCGTGGATAAGGTTTTCGTAGGCCTTATCCAGAAACAGGGGCACCTTGCGCCCTAAATCTTTCGATAAGCGGTTTGTGATATCGATTAGATGTCGCTGGCAGGATGAGGAGAGAATCGTGCAGGTCGGATTGCTGACAGTAACAATGTATAAAAAACTGATATCTTTTTTATTATCGCCAAGCTGGTCTAATTTCTTCTCCAGCAGCTCGATGTTAATACCTTCCCGACCTTCAGGGACAGCCGCAATTTCAAAGCCCATTCGTTCAAGGAAGTTGCTGTAGATGTAGTATATAGGGTCGGACATAATAACCAGGCCCTTGGGCAGGGTTCCCGCCTTGCGGGGTCCCAGGACATTTGCTATCGCCTCCAGCAGGCTCGTTGCTCCGCTGGGGCCGATGATGATTTC
This sequence comes from Phycisphaerae bacterium, assembly GCA_041862635.1. GTDB lineage: Bacteria > Planctomycetota > Phycisphaerae > Sedimentisphaerales > Anaerobacaceae > NIOZ-UU13. The sequence goes on from JBGVTO010000327.1 coordinate 10,704, forward strand.
ATTTCGGCTCAGAATCTGCTCGCTCAGGTTACCAATCCTGTGTTTGGTTAGAAACTCCTTTATCGATGTGATGAGGTTTTTCGAACCTTTCGGCCCGCCATAATTCAATGCTGCGCGATGTCTTTGCGGATTGGCTATTACTTCGTGCAATGACTGCTCGATCAGGTCTCGCGGGATGGTTTTTTCATTGACGTAGCCTACTCCGAGGTTGATATCCACCCCGTCCCGGAAATCCGCTGCAAAAGAAGCCATCATCCTGCTGACCGGAGCAGGCGTTACAGAAGCATCGCCGTATTCGGATAAATGAATTTCGTCCATCTCAATCACAAACGACTAAATCAAAGTCTTGGTGGGACGACCGCATGGGTAGGTCCTCCGTAAACTTGTCCTTTCCCGTGCGTTTTTCAAAGGAAGCTGTCACACGAATTCGAACGGGGTACGTGCCCGCGCTATCACGTGGTGCAGCACCGGTTAGCAACCCGGTATGCGGACAGACCTTGAGCCAATCCGGTCCCTTCACGAGTGAGAAGCTCAGTTGCTCGCGTTCCCAAAACTTAAAACCGGGCTCCTCATAGCGGTGCTGTAAATCACCAAGAGACTGAATGGTGTGAGGTTGATAACGATAGTCCTGCCTAAGACGGACAGTGGTTGGGGGTGAAGTCCAGATATACGGGTGTGGCATCTCAGCATACTCGCTGCAGCCGCTCCGAGTGCCATGACTGTCGATGGCAGCCACGCGGTAGTAGCAGCGATTCAGATTGTTGGGATCCTCCACACCAACAGGTAAATTTGTTATAGCCAGGTGACCCGCTGCGATCATCCGTGTTGAGGTAGTTCGGCCAAGGTAATTGGCAGACCTCATGCCCAGCGTAGGCACCTCATAAGATTCTTTGTTGACACTGAAGCCTTTAATGTCACTGCCATAAACCTCATAAGCTACTGGACGTTGCCCCTGAGGAGCAGGCTTCCACGACAAGGTGAACTTGCCGTCACCGCGGATGAGTTTTACATCAACGGGGGCACAAGGTCCTATCCATCGAAATGTGTTGGTCTTACTCCACCTGCCCCATATACCTATGTCGTTTTGGGTACGGACCCTCCAGTAGTAATCCGAATCTGAGGCATAAATACCCCGGAACGGCACCTGGTATTCTGTGCCCCTGTATATTACATCAAGGCCTGGCCGATAAGGCCAGCGGAGAGCTGGGTCATGCGATACCTGTAAATGATAGGCGACAGCTCCCTTCACGGGTCGCCATTTGTACGTAACGATCTCATCGCGTATTGTCTGCTGGCCTGGTGGATAAATCATTTTTGGAGCAGCCGGCAGCTTTGTTGCTTTCGTCTCCCGCCAATTATAAGTTACTCGAACCTTTCTGTCTGATTCGGACTCATCGGTATAAACCACTTTGTTTTCACCCAGCTTCAGTCGGGGTAGGAATATCGGCGAAACCATGATGTCACCCCGAATAGACAAACCGGTCAAGATTGCAGCCGCCTTGCTGCTCCTCGATGACAATCGCAGACGAACCCAAAACTCATATTCCGGTCGTCCGTTGGTTGGATTCAGCGCTTCATCAAGCTGTACTCTTGCTTGTCTAAGTCCGGGACCGTTGGCCTGCCATAACAGAAAAGGTTCGGTTTTATCTGTGCCTTTATTGTCCGCAGCCCAGGCTTCTATGCTCGCTTGGTCGGTGGCCTCGTTGAGATGGAACGAGGCTGTGACACTGCCACCACAAAAAACGAATGCGCTGCTCATACGATAGGTAAGACTTCCATCTGGGTTGTCGGCCGCAATAGCTTCTCGACCCTGGAAAATTATGGGCGAGACGTTGCGGGCTTGCTCAGTTTCAGGCTGGAGTGTACGCAAGGCCGGCTGATAAATCTTTCGGGAATTACCCACCCATCGTCGTTGTCGGTGAGGCAAACGCATAGACCACTTTCCGATGTTGTCCCATCGGTATTCGATCCGCTCATCAGGCCGCAGGTTCACACGGATCTGGTAACCCCTGATTAGCCGTGTGGTTCTGCTATCATCTTGGCCGAACAATGCCGCTGCCCTGCGGGACCTGCTCCAATCATTGAATATCGGCCCGTAATGAATCTCACGATGGGCTAAATCATGATCGCGGGCCACAATATCACCGGACACAGGCAGCTTGTTTTCACGGTCGAGATAAAAGACATTTTCATCTATATCCATGAATTGCCACCGGTCTTTCCCAAAGACCTCACACATCATATGGCCATGGAGACAACGAACGAATGGATTCTGTTTTCGCAAGCCGGCAGCCTGGAACATACTCGCTCCAATCGCACCAGAGTCGTCACACAATCCGGCACCATAAATGACTAACATCTTAACCGGGTCATGGAGCTCATTGGCCCATCCACCTTCGTACAGCGGGTCGTCGTGGTGACGACTTGAGCGTAAGAACTGCCAAATCAGATAAATTTTCTCCTGGTCATTCTTAGCCGAGCCAATAGCTTCCTGCAGCAGGCTCTCCATCGAATACCAATCACCACGGTCGTTGATAATAACCTTGCAGTCTTCCACTGGTATCGAGCCAATATTCGCAATGGTCAGTGATTCGTTAGGCTGCCAGCCTACTCGCCACTTACCGTACTCGCGAGTGAGGGCGTGGTCCATGTCAACAGTCCCCCTCATTTCGATGATATACTTGTGAGGGGATGAAGTAATTAGCTCCTGATGCGATTTGCTTACATAAGGCAATTCATGGTCCTGCCACTTCAGGGGCGTACCTGCTTCGCCTGAATGGGTAACATTCAAAAGACTCAGTGTTATCCATCCTACACAGGGGAATACCTGTAACTTCTTGATCATGTCAATGACTCGACAATAAGTTCTAAATCACACCGGGCGTTTTCCATATTCAATACGACATCGCTTTGAAAATATGCTTCCTTACGAAAGTTTATTCTACTCGAAGAATTTTAGAAGTCAATTACAGCTTTCACACACTTTCGCCACTATTCCTGACATACCTGATTTTTTGTTTTGCCACTTTGGGAAAATATTTAGAGCCTATGGTGACAGAGAATTCCGAGCCTGCTTTGCAAATCCGTAATTCAAAAATGGGAAATCGCGAGCAGGAAGTTATTGCTCAAAGTGCTAATCAATAATATAATGGAGATTCGTTATTAAATTGTCATATTTTTGCGAACCTCATATATAGAACACGCAAGATAGAGGTTTTGAGCTTAATCCAGACCTTTGACGTGCTTTCGAACAAAGGGGATAGGTGCTCATGAAAAAGAAAAGTCAACTCTTTGTAATTATTGTTTGTCTGTTGGCAATGTCATTAATTTTGTCGGCGGCAAGAGCTCAGCATAAGTTACAACAGCAAGAAGCCAGGCGAATCCTGGACGCCACAAATATTAAAGGCGGGCTTGTGGTCCACATTGGTTGTGGTGACGGGCGTTTAACTGCCGCGCTTCGCGCGAATGACAGCTATTTGGTGCACGGCCTGGACGCGGATCAACAGAATCTGGAAGAAGCCCGGCGGTACATCAACTCTCTCGGTATATACGGTAAGGTATCAGTGGACAAGCTCAGTGTCGATCGGCTTCCTTACACTGACAATCTCGTTAATCTCGTTATCGCCGAAGACCTTGGCAATATTTCTATGGATGAGGTGATGCGAGTGCTGTGTCCGAAAGGCGTGGCGTATATCAAGAAAGACCATAGCTGGGAAAAGATGGTCAAGCCGTGGCCGAAAGAGATTGACGAATGGACGCATTACCTGCATGATGCGAGCAACAACGCCGTGGCGAATGACGAGCTCGTAGGCCCACCGAGGCATCTGCAGTGGATTGGAAAACCCAAATTTGCAAGGGCACACGAACAGCTTGCCAGTCTCAGTGCGGCGGTCACTGCAGGAGGACGGCTTTTTTACATCATCGACGAGGGGCCCCGGGCAGACATTCGGATGCCATCTGAGTGGTATCTCATAGCACGGGACGCATTCAACGGAGTTGTCCTTTGGAAGAAACCTATCGGGACATGGGCGGACCACTTACGCAGCTTCCGTTCCGGGCCTCCGGACCTGGCTTTTCGGCTCGTAACGGGGGACGACCGGGTCTATATTACTCTCGGCGTTGACGCCCCGGTCAGCGTTCTTGACGCGGCAACGGGTGATTTGCTGTGGTTATATAAGGGTACGGAAGATACCCGGCAGATTTTGCGCCTCGCCGATAAGCCCCCGCCGGCAACAAGCGGGGACAAGCTTGTCCTGCTTATCGATACCCAGCCGCAAACCACAAGTCAGATGGAGTCCGAGATAAGACGAGGTCTCAGACCGGCGCCGGGTGTCCGCGCCATCGTGGCAGCGGACGCATCAAGCGACAATATCCTCTGGCGAAAGGAAATTGAGTCATTAGTGCATCCTACCCTTGCCGCTCAGGGCGGCCGGCTGTTTTACCAAACAAAGGATACTTTATTCTGTGTGGATATAGACACCGCAGATGAACTATGGCACGTGCCGATAGATACGGAGCTCAAAGGTCATGAAGTGGGCTGGGAATCGCCAACGTTAGTTGTTCAGGATGGGGTGGTGTATTACGCTGATTTCAAGCGTATCACTGCATTTTCAATAGAAGACGGCAGGCAGCTCTGGTCTGGTCCAGCCTGGCCGGGCTACAATTCTCCTCCCGATATTTTTATTATCGATGGGTTAGTATGGACCAAAGACAGGCAGGTCCAAAGAATTGGCGTTGATGCGTTGACAGGAACGCCTGAAAAAGAAATCCCATCGGTAAAGGGATATATGCATCACCGCTGTTACCGCAACAAGGCGACAAATCGCTTTATCCTCCTGGGCAACCAGGGCGTTCAGCTCATTGACATCGAGTCCGGCGAGATTTGGCAGAATTACTGGATACGTGGAACCTGCCAGTACGGCATAATACCTGCAAACGGGCTCCTCTATATCCCGCCGGATTCTTGCGCATGCAATTTAAAGACAAAGCTCAACGGTTTCTACGCCCTCGCAGCCGCTCGCAAACCTGTCAGCAAGAGTCAAAAAGACGTGAGATTTGAAAAAGGCCCAGCTTATGGACAAATTCCAAATACAACCCCCAGCGAATTCGGGGCCTGGCCAACATATAGGCACGATGCAATGCGAAGCGGTATGACGAAAGCACGTGTCCCCGGTCAGCTCAAGCGCCTATGGCAAGCGGATATAGGAGGCCGGCTTTCAAGCGTAACCTCCGCCGGCGGTACGGTATTTGTTGCATCGATTGATACACACACAGTTTACGCTCTCGATGACAGGGATGGAAGCAGGCTCTGGAGTTACACTGTCGGCGGGCGGGTTGATTCTCCGCCTACTATTTACAATGGGCTCGTGCTGTTCGGTTCGGCTGACGGATGGGTCTATGCCCTGCGTGCTTCCGATGGGAAGCTAATATGGCGTTTTCGTGCGGCTCCGGAAGACCGCCGAACGTTCGTCAACGAGCAGCTGGAATCGGTCTGGCCGGTACATGGCAGTGTTCTTGTGAAAGACGGTGTATTGATTGTCACGGCAGGCCGTTCCTCCTACCTGGACGCCGGCATTCGCTTCTACCGACTTGAGCCGGAAACCGGCAGGCAAATATCCGCAACTGTAATATACAGCCCTGACCCTGAAATGGAAAAACAGCCCGCAGAGGGCGGCAAAGAGATGCGAGGAGTGCTGTCTGATGTCCTTTCAACCTATAACGAAGATGTCTATATGCGGCATATGAAGGTGGACTTTGCCACAGCAGGCGAAACCGGGACAGGGGTGCATCTTTTTACTCCCATCGGTTTTCTGGATGACACCTGGTGGCACCGGGCTTATTGGGTCGTCAACGATGAATTCCTTTCCCACTGGAGTGCGTGGTGGAAAGTCGGCAATATTGTCCCTTCAGGCCGGATACTCTCTTACAACGAAACATCCGTTTTTGGCTACGGGCGGGACCAATATCCCAAAGGCAATACAGGCCAGTGGCGAGGCGGAGAAAAATATCAGCTTTTCGCATTTGACAGAGCTATGAGTCAGAAAGATAAAGGCACAAAACAGGCTGATAAACAGGCTGCAAAGAAGAAACAACGAACCTCAACCCTTTCAACTCTTGAGTATCGCTGGACTGAACAGGTGCCGTTGTTTGTAACTGCAATGGTCGTTGCGGGCAAGACTATGTTCATAGCGGGCCCACCTGATACTATCAGGACAAAAGGACAGCGCGAAGAGGCGGCTCTCATACTTGAGAACCCGCAACAAGCCTCCACCTCCTGGAAGGGCAAAAAAGGCAGTGTTCTCTGGGCCGTATCGGCAGCCGATAGCCGGAAGATAGCCGAATACGAGCTCGACTCGCTGCCGGTATTTGACGGCATGATCGCCGCCAACGGCCGGCTCTACATTTCCATGAAAAACGGCCGAATATTGTGTCTCGCTGCCAAGTAGCCCCAAACACATAACCTTATAATCCTCTGCGGTTCTAATTCACCGGTTAGCCCCCAGGCCTGCACTGGGGGGATTTATGCCGTTATATTTAGCCCCGGGTTTCACCCAGGGTTTTTTGTTTAGCCCCCAGGCCTGCACTGGGGGTTTATGCCGTCATATTTAGCCCTAAGTTTCACCCAGGGTTGTCCTTTTTGTTAGCCCCCTGCACCGCAGGGGGTTCCCCACGTCCCGCGACTCCTCCCTTCCTGCCTTGAATAAGCCGTTACATGTGCCCCCGAAGTGTGTTAGCGTGGATCCATCACCAATAATCAATCGTCAATATCGAAG
>JBGVTO010000328.1:0-10897 GCA_041862635.1 Phycisphaerae bacterium
TAAATGATATTGACACATCACCCGGAGCGAATTAGAGTGTAATAGACAAACCCGCAGCAGTATTATGTTGCTGTGTGTGCAGTTCGGTGCGGGTTTCTCAGCAAGAATGGAAATGGAGGTTACTATGAAAAACACAAATCAATCGAGGGTCTTGATGGTGGGCTGTGTGATTCTGCTCATCGCCAGTTGTGTTTTCGCGCAGGATTGGCCGCAGTGGCGAGGACCCAATCGGGATGGGAAAGTGAGTGGATTCACAGCACCCCAGGAATGGCCAAAGGAATTTACACAAAAGTGGAAAGTCGCCGTGGGCGCGGGCGATGCAACGCCGGCCCTGGTTGGCAACAAGCTCTATGTCTTCACACGACAGGGCGACGATGAGGTTATTCTCTGTCTGGATGCACGCAGCGGAAGTGAGCTGTGGAATAGTAAGTACGCGGCGCAAGCCGTGACTGGAGCGCCTGCCCGGCATCCGGGACCCAGAAGCTCACCGGCAGTGTCGGATGGGAAGGTCGTCACAATAGGCGTGGGCGGGGTCCTATCCTGTCTGGACGCCGCCACCGGCAAGGTCGTATGGCGTAAGGACCCGTTCCCCAAGGTCGTGCCCAGGTTCTTCACGGCCATGTCGCCTATCGTTGTGGACGGGATGGTCATCGCGCATCTCGGCGGACAGGGTAACGGGGCGATCATTGCGTATGACCTGGCCACCGGCGATGAGAAATGGCGGTGGGCAGGTGAAGGCCCGGAGTATGCATCGCCTGCCCTGTTGACCGTGGGAGGCACGAAGCAGATAGTGACGCTGGCGGAGAAAAGCATCGTGGGGATTGGCGTGGCCGATGGAAAGCTCCTGTGGAGTCTACCATTCATGCCCGTGAGTAGGGCTTACAACGCTGCCACTCCGATCGTCGATGGACAAACGGTAATCTACACCGGTGCGGGCCGGGGCGCAAAGGCCGTGAGGATCGAGAAGCAGGGGGATGGCTTTGCCGCCAAAGAGCTTTGGAGCAACCCGGAGCTGGCCCCGCAGTTCAACACGCCTGTGCTAAAGGACGGCCTGCTCTTCGGTCTGTCCAACCGCGGCAATCTCTACTGCATCAACGCTCGTACAGGTCAGACTGCCTGGACAGACGAAACCTCAAGAGATCGCGGTGGCTTCGCGGCCATTCTCGATGTCGGCTCTTGTCTCTTGGCCCTACCCAGCAGCTCTGAACTGATTGTCTTCAAGCCCAGTGACAGTGGATATTCGGAGCTGGCCAAGATCAAGGTGGCCGAGGCGCCAAGCTATGCGCATCCGGTAATCTCGGGGAACCGCGTATTTGTGAAAGACGTGGAGTCAGTTACATTGTGGATAGTTGAGTGAGGTCCGCTTCCACAGAGCTTGCGCAGACGATTTTGCAGCATTGGCCTGCTCTTTCTTTATGGAACGACTCCGCCATAGGCGGACTCCGGCATAGCTCCGCCCTGACGAGTCGCCGGGCCGAGCTGTCGAGTCACTATATTTATTTACCCGTCATCCACCCTCCGCCCCGAGAAAATCGGGACTGAGGAGGACGGGTCACCGGGCCCAGGACACGCTTGTCCCACCCGCTGCGACACATCGCGGCGAGAGGTCGAATGGAGGTAGAAGTTCCATGCAATTAAATCAATCTGTCAGAACCGGCTTACTGCTATTCATGATTCTCACGAGATTGGCTGTCACCCATGCCCAAGAAGTAACATATGCTGAACGGCTTGGTTGGCCGTCGGGCACAAAGGCGGTGATTTTTCATGTGGACGACGTAGGTATGTCACATAATTCAAACATGGGTGCAATCAAAGCCGTTGAAGAAGGTATCGCCACCTCATTGAGCATTATGATGCCGTGCTCCTGGGTACCGGAGTATGCAGTTCATCTGAAGGCTTATCCTCAAATTGACGCCGGTGTTCATCTTACACTTACATCGGAATGGAAGAATTATCGTTGGGGACCAATCGCCGGCAAACCGGCTGTGCCGGGACTCACGGATATGGATGGCTACCTATGGCACAATGTTTCCGATGTTGCCGCTTATGCCGCACCTGATGAAGTCGAAACTGAAATTCGTGCCCAAATCGACAAGGCCCTGTCTATGGGTATTGTCCCCACGCATTTGGATTCCCACATGGGAACATGCTTCCATCCGTTATTTATCGACCGCTACGTAAAGGTGGGAATCGAAAAGGAAATACCGGTACTTATGTTCGGCGGGCATATGCAGCATATTGGTAATGAAGCCGGCCCTCTTAGACCGCTGGCACTTTCCATTGCGGAAAAATTATGGCGGGCCGGACTTCCGGTTATCGATGACCTTGTAACCCGGCCAACAAGAGCAAAGGATTATGATGAGAAAAAGGCCGAGCTGATTCAACTGCTGCGCGATATGAAACCAGGCATCACTGAGATTATTGTTCACTGTACCGTACAGACAGAGGTATTCTCTCACATTTCCGGCTCGGGCCCAAATCGTGAGGCCGAACTTCGTCTGCTGACCGACCCTGACATAAAGGCGTTCATCGAAAGTGAAGGAATCGTCCTGACAACGTGGCGTGAATTGAAAAAGCGGCGGGCTCTTATTCAGACGCCGTTGGTGACGGTGGCAGACCTGAATGTGGGTGAATCCCAAACCGTGCAGCTTCACGATGGGTCGGAAGGCACTATCAAGCTGCTTGATTTAAAGGAAACACGAGATAATATACGCAATGCTGTTCGCCGAGCAGTGGTAAAGGTTGAAGTCAACGGCCAAACTATCTCCCTCGTCTCTTCCACATATCACTTACCCATTACTGTTGCCAGCGTACAAATCGATTGTCCGGTTACCAAGGGCTATCTGCAGAAAAGTAGAAAGGAAAATCCCTGGGGACTAATCAAAGATGCAAGGCTGAGACTCTGGCCCGCCGGCTCACCATGGATAAAACCGGACACTTTTATCTATCCGGTCAAACAGCGGTGGTTCGCCTCCGATACCCAAATGGCTAATGTGCCGGTCTTCGTGGACGGCGGGGAAGTTCCCAGCAACAAAAATATCTATTATCATTATGGGTTGGACTTCGGCGGCGCCGAGGGTTTGGTCGATGTGATTGCCGCCACCGATGGATTGGTGGTTTCAGCTGGGTTGGAAAAACTGCCCGGCTATGAAGATACCCCTGTTACGCCACGCTACGATGTGATTTATATCCTGGACGATCGAGGTTGGTTCTTTAGGTATAGTCACTTATATGAAATTGATAGTTTCGTAAAACCGGGACGGCACGTCAAAATGGGCCAGAAGATTGGCATTCTTGGAAAGGAAGGCGGCAGCGGTGGATGGTCCCATTTACATTTCGACATCCAATGCAAACAACCATCCGGCTTGTGGGGTATCCAAAACGGCTATGCCTTTATCTGGCAAGCGTACCAACGTGAATACCAGCCCGAGATAATCGCCGTGGCTCGGCCTCATCATTTTGCCTGGACAGGCGAAATAGTTGAACTTGACGCCACTCGTTCCTGGAGCCGATATGGCAAAATCAAGAACTTTGAATGGATGTTCTGCGATGGCAGTTCAGCCGAAGGCCCGAAAGTACGACGTACCTATGACAAACCCGGGGAATATAACGAAATCTTAAAGATTACTGATTCGTCCGGTAACATTGACTATGACTTCGCTGTTGTCCAGATAATCGACAAGAACCATCCTGACCAGTCACCGCCCGCTATCCACGCGGCCTATTACCCCACGTTCGAGATTAAGCCCGGTGACGAAATCACCTTTAAGGTGCGTTCTTTCCGTACTACTTACGGCAGCGAGGTCTGGGGCTTCGGGGACGGCAGCACCAAAGTAACCGTACAATCAGATGGCAACATTCAAGTACACAATCCAAAAGGTTATGCCGTTACTACACATCGTTACAAGAAACCCGGTCATTATATAGCTACGGTACAACGCAGCAATGAACTTGGTCACGAGGCTATCACCCACCTGCACATACATGTGGGCAATAGCCCCGCCAACGGCGGGTTTTGATCGGAACCCAGCGCTGCTGGGGCGTCTTGGCAAGTCATCCGAGGAGCCGTTCCGGGCTTAAGGGATTGCTAAACTCAGAGTGAGCTGTTTACTCAAGGCCTTTCGGTATCCGGTGATGGTGATGCTGCTGTCCGGATGGACTTCGACAATTGCGTAGGAATTGTTTTCTGGACCGGAGCCTTCAACGAGCGCCTTCAATGTATAGTAGTGAATTCCCGCAATGTTGCTGTAGCTCCCTGAATGATGATGGCCCTGAAAGACGGCGAGCACTTTGCCGGAGGCTTGCAGAATTTGTCGGACATCGGCTGCGTTGTTCACGTAGACTGAACCGTTCCCATCGAGTAGTTGATGAATGAAAACGATTACGGGGCCGGGTGCCGCAGCGAGGTCCTCTCTGAGCCAGACAAGCTCTTCAGATGGTATATTGGCGTCGGTCCAGTCAAAATTGCCGTGGTCGTAATCGGTACCGTCGGTCCTGTAGTTGGCATCGAGCACGACACAGCGCAGAGAGTTCAAGTCGAATGAGTAATAGCTGTGGTCGGATTTTATGTTCGTGTTCTCCACGTGGTTCAGAAACTGTATTTTCGAAATGCTATCCATGTCATGATTACCGAGAACGTGATAAGTCGGCCCATCAAACCCCTGGAGCACTTTCTCGGCAATCTGAAGATAGGAAAGGGTCCTTTGTTCAACCGGCGGTCTATTCTCGTCCTTGATATCACCGAGTTCGATGAGGAAGTCAACCCTTTCGGCGTTCATCAGTGACACGCACTCAGCCAGCTTGTCCAGGGACTCGCGGTAGAAGCGCGTACCTAAGGTATCGGCATCAGCATAATGGCAATCTGTAACAATGCCGAAACGCACCCGATATAGCTTGGCACTCGAGGCGCTATTGAGAGCGCAGGAAAAGGGCAATACAGTTAGTCCAGCCAATGAGGCCACTGACGATTTCAAAAATACCCGGCGTGTAATTACCCAATTTTGACTGCCCGCGTTGGCCCTATAAGATTTACACATAGAAGTTTTTTTACCCATCGTATTGTCCACAGGGAAATTTTTAGCAAAAGCCCCCGCCCCTTTTTCAGTATATTATTGCTCACTCCACGAGAATTCAACATTTTCTTTTTCACAAGACCACCCATCCCAATCCGATTGATATTGAACTTTGTTTTTTTCATGGGCTTTTGTATATAGGGTAAGCCACCCGATTTGGTAGAATACCCTGGAAATCTAAGGAGCTAAAATATGAAAATCAAGAACGTAATCACAATAGCAATTATTGTACTGCCAATCATTAGTTCTCTGACAAAAGATGGGATTACTTACGGAGCAGGCAGTCTTGATAAATCGATAAATATGTCTGCCGAGGTCCTCCGTGACAAGATTCGGGGCGGGCTTCTCGGGCAATTGCTGGGTAATCTCAACGGCCTTGAACACGAGATGCAATATATCAATGAGCCCGGCGATGTCGAAGAATATACCCCGGCCCTTCCGGAAGGAGCCCGGACGGATGATGACACAGACTTGGAATGGGTTTATATTGTGGCGATGCAACGCTACAATACGATTGTGTTACCACCTCATCTCATCGTAAAATTATGGAGAGAACGAATCAACAAACGTATTTGGTGCTCCAATCAGTATGCACGTCAGCTGATGGACATTGGTTTCGAGCCACCGTTGACAGGCAGCATTGTGTTTAATCCATGGGCCGACTTTAATATCTCAGGGCAATTCATTTGCGAGTCGTTTGGCCTGCTTGCTCCGGGGATGCCGCAAACTGCGGCAAGAATCGGCTTGAATTACACTCGTGTTACTATCGATGCCGAACCTGCCCAAACAACCCAGTTATTCACGAGTATGATAGCTACAGCTTTTGTAACAGATGAGATGGGCAATATTCTTGAGGCCGGTCTTAAGGCAATTGATCCAAACTGCGCTATTCGACAAATCGTCACCGATGTTTTACAGTGGCATCGTCTATATCCAAGTGATTGGCGTACTACCCGCCAGCTCGTCAAAGAAAAGTATAGCCGGCATGGCGGCGCAATGCGCGATAGAAACGGATATGAGCTTAATACCGCCTCGACCATTGCAGCCATGCTTTACGGTGAGGGGGACTTTGTCAAAACCCTTATGACTGCGTTCAATTTCGGCTGGGATGCCGACAATAATGCAGCTACTGCCGGCACCATCATCGGTGTCATCAAGGGTTACCGTTGGATGATGAAGCAGAACTGGAAAATAGTTGACCGTTACCATAATACGACCCGAGAGGATATGCCGATGGATGAAACGATTAGCAGTTTTGCCGACCGGATTATTGACCTAGCTGAGAAGGTGATAACTGAACAGGGAGGACGAAGACAAAACATCGATGCTGATACGCACGCTTCTTACAGGCGTAGCCAAATCGTTTATCACATACACTTGGAAAAACCGACAAACATAGTCCCGTTATCCAACCTTGCTGAGCAGATTGCCCGCCAGCAGTTCGAAATGAAATCTGCCATCGAAGCAACAATAGCAAATGAAAACAATGACCGAAAACTTGCCTTTGCTGCTTATTCGGCAATCTGTCTTGATTTGGCCCAAGACCTTAAACAAAAATACCCTGAACAATGGTCTAAAGCTCTAAAAGCGTTAAACCTCTACCCTAAGGTAGTTCAGGTTCTGTTCTTTCACAGTCCTTTCCCTGCGGGCGATGAGCTTCGCCGAAAGGCTATCGTCGCTGGACTCAAGAAACCTCAAAGAAAGATTAAGATTTGGTAGATAAGGAGAGTATAAATGAGAACTGTTCCTGTTTGTCTAATTGTTATCTATTGCTGTGTTATTGTTGCCTGTGCAGGTTGCTCTTCATCTAATGTACGAGACAAAGAGCCATCTTCTCTTGAAGGACGGGGGGATTTTTCCTGGCCAGCAGGAAAGCGTGCTGCCATCAGTCTGACTTTTGACGATGCCCGGTTTAGTCAGATTGATAGTGGCTTGCCTATCCTGGATGAATACGGCACCAAAGCTACTTTTTACGTTTCAATTAACAATCTGGAGGAACGGGTGGACGCCTGGAAGAAAGCAGCAGCCAACGGCCACGAAATCGGAAATCATACGATGACTCATCCCTGCTCGGGCAATTTCCCATTCGCACGTGAAAGGGCTTTGGAAAATTACACTCTTGATAAAATGCGGAATGAATTAGAGGAGTCAAACAATATTATCGAGCGTTTACTTGGCGTTAGGCCCGTTTCGTTTGCCTATCCCTGTGGACAGAAATATGTAGGACGGGGACGAAATCTCAAAAGCTATGTACCGCTGGTAGCGGAGGAATTTTTGGCTGGACGAGGCTGGATGGACGAGTGGGCGAACGACCCGGCCTTTTGCGATATGGCACAACTGATGGGCGTGGAGCTGGACGGGAAGGATTTCGAGCAGGTAAAACAGTTGTTCGACAGAACGTTGGCAAACGGTGGATGGCTGGTTTTTTGCGGCCATGAAATCGGTGAAGGAGGACGCCAGACTACCCTCTCGTCAACTCTCAAGGCCCTTTGCGAATATGCTCAGGATCCAGCCAATGGTTTGTTGCTCGGTACTGTAGAAGAGGTCGCCAGTTATATCCTTAAGCAACGCACCAGCCCGAGAGATTGATTACCATGGCAAAAAACCAATCCTCCTGTCAGCCCTAATCTAATGTCTGCTGTCCTATCTTCCGACCTTGGAGCTGTATTTGGGATTCGGTGTGGGCATCTGAGCATCTACAGCCTTGCGCCAGGCGCCAAGACGCTTGCGGAGCTGCTCAGCCTTTTCGGGCATTCTTTCTGCAAGGTTGTTCTCCTCTCCAATGTCCTTCTTGATGTTATACAGCTCGATGCGCTTATTCTCCGCGCCGCCCCGATTCGCATCGGGAGACGCGGGGGCTGGGAAATACTCTATTAGCTTCCAGTCATCCTGGCGAATTGAGCTCACCGGACTGGTCGTGGCGTAGTAGTGAGGGTAGTGCCAATAAAGGGTGTCGCGTTTCAGCTTGGCAGTTGGGTTTTTCAATAGAGGCGCGAGACTAAGGCCGTCCATATCGGCGTTGTGCTTAGGGTCGCCGGCCAGACCGGTTATATCGAGGATGGTCGGATAGAAATCGATAGAGCTAACAGGTTGACGGCAGACGCTGCCGGCTTTAGTAACGCCGGGCCATTGAACAATTAACGGTGCACGGGTACCACCTTCATATAGTGACCCCTTGCCGGAGCGCAGCGGGTAGTTGTTAGTGACGGTCTTTTGATTGTACTTGTTGATATAACCACCATTGTCAGAGAAGAAAATGATAACAGTACGGTCGGCAATAGCAAGCTCGCTGATTTTTGCTATGATACGGCCGACATTTTCATC
Source organism: Phycisphaerae bacterium (assembly GCA_041862635.1). Taxonomy (GTDB): domain Bacteria; phylum Planctomycetota; class Phycisphaerae; order Sedimentisphaerales; family Anaerobacaceae; genus NIOZ-UU13. Next base: position 8,397 of record JBGVTO010000328.1, read on the forward strand.
AAGACTATGTACCATTGCAGCGTATTCGTAGTTCTGATGATGCATACCAGGTTTGACCTTCTTTTTATAGTGCTCGACTAGCTCAGGTTTACCTTCGATTGGTGTATGTACAGTGTGGTAGCAAAGGTTGAGGAAGAACGGTTTGTCTTTTGTCCTTTCGATGACCCGAAGGACTTCGTCGGTTAGGCGGTCGGTTAAGTACTCGCCTTCGCTGCCGAATTCGAGGTGCGGCACATATCGGAATTCCCCGCCCCACCTGCTTGGGCCGCCGTATGGATAAAAAAATGTGGTCGGAGCGCCCCAGAAAGTTCCGCCGATATTGACGTCGAAGCCCTGGGTTTGGGGGTAGTGAGCCGCGTCACCAAGATGCCACTTACCGATGTGTGCCGTAAAGTAGCCGGCATTTTTAAGCACCTCAGCTATGGTCACTTGCTCATGGGGCATATTGCCCTGTGTGACCGGTGGGATAAGCCTTCGGTTGCGTGGCGGATTCGCTGAGCTTTCGTACCAGATGGTCATGTGCAGCCTGGCCGGGTATTTGCCCGTCATGATCGAAGCACGCGTCGGCGAGCAAACCGGCGCCGCAGCATAGGCATCGGTGAACCGCATGCCTTGCCGGGCCAGCCCATCGATATTGGGCGTCTCGTGCAGGTCGCTGCCATAACATCCTACATCCGCCCAGCCAAGGTCGTCGGCGAGAATAAAGACAAAATTGGGGTGTGTGGTTGAAACTTTTGTTACTCCGTGCGCACTGGCCCCCGACAGTCGCAATCGGGGGCTGGCTGACAAAGCAGTGTTCGCTGTGAGCCATGCCACGTATTTCAAGAAATCTCGTCTGGTTAATTGGCCTACCATAGTTTTTGCTCTCTTTTTCCTTGTATGGTCCTGGTATGCGGATTTCTCATATAATAAAGGAATCCATCTTCCGCACCCACCAAAAGGTCAGGAATGCCATCTTTGTTCCAGTCCACAACGGTCGGGCTGGTTGTATGACCGGCCAAGATACGATTATCGACCATTCCCTGGTCACTGAAAAGATGCCTGTTTCGGTCTGTTGAGATGTTTCGAAGGAAAATTATGTTTTGACTATTCACCAAGATATCTAATCGGCCGTCAAGGTCCCAGTCCGCGAAACAAAACTTGCGTCTGCCGCTTTTGCCTGCAAAGCCATCGTTCATTCTCAGCAGACCACTGGTTTTATTCTTAGGACGGTGTATCGAATCAAATACCGAGACATTTTCACTGGCAAATAGACGCTTGCCCGGCAACAGGATTAGCTCTTGATTTCTTTTCACACGCTGGAAGAGAGCCAGATATCCCTCATGGTCCAGCATTATCAAATCTTTCAATCCATCTGAGTCATAGTCGATAACTACCGGCGTGGTTCGCCATTGGGTAGCGAGGATTTTGCCTTTCGGCTCCCACCAGTTCCAGGCCGGTTTAGGAGGCTTGCCGGCCCACTCAACTTCAACGGATTGTGCCGCTGTGAGTTTAGGATTTTGCCGGGTCCCGATGTTCCTGTACCAGAGGACTTTTCCCCAAATCGAATTGATGATAATATCCGGCAGGCCATCATGATCCCAATCGGCCACATTCAGTGTCGTATAGCCCCACTTGGCCTCACAGGGTCCCTGGATTGAGCCGTTGGGATCAGCCATAATACGGATGATCTTGCCATTGGCCTTGAGATATACCGGGGCGGCCCATTTTGGCGGACTGCCTCCGTCGAGGTTCTCGATAAATCCAACATAGCCGGCGCTATTGCCGCAAATTAAATCTTCATCTCCATCGTTGTCCCAATCAAAACTATACGGCGTAACAAGCACACCAAATTTGACTTCATCCGCCTGCTGACGAAAAAAATGCGGCGGCAAAAACTCAGGCTTCCCATCAATCACTTTGCCCGTATTTTCCACCAAAGCCACACGTCCATCCTCCTGGCCTACAACTAAGTCAACGTCTCCATCCTTATCCCAGTCCAGCGCCACCGGTACAATCATACACAGGTCCATCTGAAGCGGTTTGTCCATATAGGTCAGGTATCGGCCTGCTGCATACCTGGGATGCTTGCGCGTTCCGATGTTTTCGAACCAGGTAAATTTGTCAATAAACTCACCACAAATCAGGTCCAGGTCGCCATCTCCATCGAAATCGGCAAAATTTGGAGAAGGCATACCATAGACATCCACGGGCTTGCCCCCGCCGGCAACAAGCGGGGATTTACCACCGGCCAATATTTTTTCGGCTTTGCCGTACTGTGGACTCTCATTAGTCCCGGTGTTGTGAATCAGATACACGTACCCGTGCAACGGACCGCGTATCCAGCGGCCCTGGTTGTCGAAAGCATTATCCCACCCATAGCCACCCCAGTCGCCAACGCCTATGATCAGGTCCAGAGCTCCATCTCCGTCATAGTCACAATACTGCCATTGGTTGGCACGGACGTCCTCCTTTGAGCTATGCACGTTAGATGAAGAATAAATTGTTCGAGTTTTTTTGAA
>JBGVTO010000329.1:0-3099 GCA_041862635.1 Phycisphaerae bacterium
CCTGCAAAATAAGCCCATAATAACGGGCGCTCAATTTTCGCATCGATTCCTCATCCGTACCGTATTTCTTCCGGCAGGATTCACGCTTCTGGCGGTACCGCAACGGCTCGTCGTCCTCGAGCGGGTCCTCAAAGTTTTCGGGTAAATCAATCTCATCGGGGTCATACATATCGTCAAGCGGCCCTGTGAAAGGCATGTGCGGCTCGAGAAAGTTGATGTACAGGACAAAAGGATTCCCGCGATTGCCCCGCAGGAAATCGCAGGCCTTCGTTTCCAGGAACTTCGGCTTGCACTCTTCTATGGGTAGGCTTGCAGCGAAACTACGCCCAAACGTCCCCCGCTTCCCCGGTTCGTATCCCTTCTGCACGAGAAAATGATGGTAGTCGCTTCGCAGATTCCGATCCCGCCCCCTCGCTGTAATACGCGATGTAGTTATCCTCGATAGAAACCCATTCATCGAAACCGTGCTGCAAGAAAATCTCATCGCCAAGGTGCCACTTGCCCATGTAAGCGGACCGGTACTCCGGATCGTTTAACAGCTCAGGGAGGCATTTTGTCTCTTTCCGCAGCGGAATATTGTTCTTTAGGCAGCCGTTCTGATGCGGCCACATCCCAGTCATAACCGAAGAACGCGCCGGTGTGCACACTGGTTGGGTAACATACGCTTTATTAAAGACGACGCTCTTGTCGGCGAGCCTGTTCAGGTTAGGCGTCCGAATCTTCTCATTACCATACGCCGCCATCGTGTTGTAGCGCTGCTCGTCCGTCCAGATGAACAGCAAATTCGGCTTCCGCTCCCCCCTACCGGCTGTCTGCGCCAGCGTACTCCCCAAAGCAAGCATCGATGCAACACCGAAACTCCCTGTCGCCTTCAGAAAATCCCTTCGCGTCAACTTGAATCTCATCATTGTCCCGAACTCCTTATTGCAAGTTTTGCATGTCAACCAAGATAAACTATGTAACCAGAGCCTCGTAAGTTGATTACAACGAGTGGTTATTTAATTAAAAAACACAATAACTTTTTACGAGAGACTCTCATGGAGAAGTATATCGGATTCGATATAGATTGCAAGAAAACAGCGACCTCGCTCCGCCCGGAAAACATGAGAGGCCCGGCCCCTTGACCTGACAATCCACCCAAGGCGGATTCCATATCAGGGTGACACTGGAGAATACAGAGCATGCAAAAGGAGCACAAGCTCGCTCCACTGTTAGATAGAAGGAAATCTAAGTGTATTTGTTACTTCAGCTGAACCAAAAACAAATCCCAATTCCCATTTTTCTCCGAACAAAAAAGTACTGATGAACCATCCGGCGAAAAAGATGGGTGCGGATGCACAGTAGCTCCGCGGGGCCGATGCCCTTGTGTTAGTAATCTGGCCTTACCGGTATCTCCATTTATCAAATAAATTTCACCATTAAAAGTATCGCCTACTGCCCATTTCCCATCAGGACTCCCACCTACATGCCAGTACTTCCTTTGATTCAAAATATGCAGCGTTCGATCTTGCAGGGTGATGTATGCGATGCCATAAGGTTTCTTCAACATCTCCTCGTTCTTGGGCCAAATCGTAAAAAGTGCTTTTTTCGGTCCCCACCATACTTCGTGCGTAACCCATTCATCATAGGTTTCTTTATAGAAGGGCCCGTTTCCTGTTCCGTCTGCATTGACAATCCACATCCGCTGTTCCGAATCGCCGCCGGTTTCCCAGCAGTACATAATCAATCCGCTTATCGATGGGTGAGCCTGGCAATGACCTACTCTAAAGTCGGTATCGATTATCTTTCTAAACTTTCCAATATTAGTATTTAAGGTCAGCAGACCCCATGAATCGTCATCATATTGCACTCCCAAATATATTTCTTTTCCATTACTATCAACTGAAATGCTTCCGCTGAGCCTTGTGTTATCAGGTAAATCAGCTACTTTGTGACGAAACTTGTTCTTGCGCTTCCGCTCATCACTATGCAAGATTGAATCAATGTCAACATCCCATATTTTGCTATCAGATATATAGTACATCCGATTTCTTGTTCTGCTCAAGCAAGCGTTGCTGGCTTGCTCATCATCAGTGAGTTGAACGATTGTTCCGGTCGTTACTGAAACCGCATAATACTGATTTGTCCCACTTCGGTCGGATATGAAGACGATGTGCTGACCATCTGCCGTCCAGCTGGGGTGCGTTTGATAGATTTTGTTATCTTTCGCGGCCGAGGTTGTTAGCATGGTAATTTCCAGACCTGTAATCGAATCTTTATAACTTTTCTTCTCAGAAGGAAATTTCCTTGCCACATAATACATACCTTGACATGATTGAGAGTGATTGGCTTTGATATTAATTGCCAAAATCAGAAATGTTAACCGCCAAATTGTCTGATACTTTTCTCTCATACATTGCATTGTCCGTATCCCCAGAATAACAGTGTCAAAATCCAGCAAATATGTTTACGAAAATTTCTGGTCTTGCAGAAAATAATTACTAAAGGTTATGCATACTTTATTAGGGACACATCTGGCATTTGTCCACCTATATACTACCAAATTTTGGTCGTCGGGGAAACGGTCGTTCCATATCGTGGTGGTGAAGGTATGCGATAAGAAAATGTAGGAAAGAATGAGAATAACCCAATATTATCTTGACGAAGGTCGTTCCATATCAGAGGATAACATAAATGAGAGATGTGGCGATTACTTAGCCAAGAGAGCCTGAGATAGTGACAGACCTGTACGGATAAATGTGCCTTACGGGTTTTTTCCAGAGCAAGCCTGATTGAAAGGAGGTAAGAAAAATGGGACGACACTATTTGGTTCTGATGTTGAGCTTTTTGTCAGCTATCGGTTTTAGCGGGTCGATTGCCGCCCAAGACCACAGTGACTTGTCTGACCTTGCTCGCATCCACACCGACTTAAAAACAAAACGTGTTAGCAGCTATGACCGAACAGGCGGCAACAACGACCGATTTGAGAACATCAAGGCCGGCGAAGTCAAGGAACTCTTCAATGTGAAGGGAGCGGGCATGATAAATCATATCTGGATCACGATCGCACCTCCTCCTGAACAGCTCAATAGAAATGACATTATATTGCGAATGTATTGG
>JBGVTO010000330.1:0-3210 GCA_041862635.1 Phycisphaerae bacterium
TGACTTATCCGCGTGACTGGACGGAGAAAGGTGTCAACAGGCTGACGATTTGGTTTAGAGGCAATTCGGATAACGCTGCCGAGACTTTGTATGTTGCTCTCGATGGCAGCGCAGTGGTCAATCATGATAATCCCGACGCAGCACAGATAGATGAATGGACTCAATGGAATATCGACCTGCAGGCGTTTGCCGACCAGGGTGTGAACCTGACTAATGTCAATACGATTTCCCTTGGTCTGGGTAACAAGAACAATCCACAGGCTGGCGGTTCAGGTACGATGTACTTTGACGATATTCGTCTGTATCCCCCGGCACCTTAAGCCGTGTGATTTAGTTGGTAATTGCAACTGCGTGGTTGACACCGTTAGATAATGTCGTATCTTTCATATCTAACGGGGTTGATATTGCAGATTCGTGTCAATTCGGGGCCTATGCTGAGTGATTCGGTATAGGCCCCTCTTAAATGATTATTTTGCAGTCGACGCGGCGCCCAGCCAGCGGAGATTGATGATTTAATTTGAAACTGTTAAAAAAGCAGGGATGATTCGTGAGATTTTCCTTGACGTAAAAGCCGCTACTTTGGTATAAATAAAAATAATGAGGCTTATACAGGTTTAGTGACTGCCCTGAATTAGCCGTAGCCCTGAGCAAAACCGAAGGGTCAAATGGGTGAGTATTCACTGATTCTGGTTCTTTGACGTGAGGGATGTGTGTAGTTTTCCGAGAAAGGAGGAGGTATTATGTGAGGTACGAAGTTGTAGTAAAAACTTTGTGCTCGCACCCCTTTGTCTGCTGTCGCAGACAGCAAAGGGGATAACGCGAGTACAGGTGCTTCGCAGTGTAGATATTTAACACTTCAATTAGCAGTTCATATATCGAAAAACAACGAATGTTTTGGTGTGTGGCCAGAGCACGGTTATTTTAACTTTGTGTGAACCCCGCCTGTCGAAGACGGGACGGGGTGAAGGAGGATTATTATGTGTAAAAAATTGATTTGTTTGGTTTCTTTTGTTTTGGTACTGGCTTTCGCCGGTATCACCTCGGCTGTTAATCCTGATGCGGATATTGATATCCCATCGCCGGAGGGGGATAGTCCGGTTATCGATGGTATTATTGACGATGTGTGGTCGCTTGCATCCACACAGTACATAACCATTCTCGTCAGCGACAGTGCTCCAAGCTCGGACGCCGATTGCTCCGGTAGCTGGCGGACGCTTTGGGACGGAGACTACCTTTATGTATTGGTCGATGTCAATGATGAAGCTTTGTATAATGATACAGCTCTGGCTAACTCCTGGCAGGATGACAGTGTCGAGGTTTATTTTGACGGCAACAATAGCAAAGGAGACTCTACTGATGAGGATGACTATCAGTTCTGCGTTAGGTGGAGCACCGAAGCAAGTGAAGTAGAACAGCTTCGGGAATACTTTCATTCACCCGATAGCCTGGTGGGCATGAAATATGCGGTGGTTACGACCGACGATGGGTATCTTTTTGAAATCGGGCTGCCGTGGTCAACTCTGATAGGTGGGCCGCCGGAAGGTGGTCAATTGATTGGGATGGACGTTTTCATTAACGATGATGACAACGGTGGTGACAGCCGGGAGACCCAGCTTGCCTGGCATGCACCTGAGGGCATCGGCTGGAACACTCCAAGTATGTGGGGAACCGCCTGGATTGTCCCGGGGCGAAAGGCCTCTGGTCCAAAGCCGACTAACGGTGCCATCGTGGAGGACACCTGGGCGAACCTCGGCTGGACGCCGGGAGTTACTGCCGTCTCGCATGATGTGTACATTAGCGAAAATTATGACGCTGTAAATGACGGCGCACCTGAGGCATTCGTGGGCAACCAGGTCGCGAATTTTATTGTTGTCGGCTTTCCAGGATTTCCTTATCCCGATGGTCTTGTTCCAGGCACGAGTTATTACTGGCGTATTGCTGAGGTTGAAGAAGATGGCACTACCATCAGAGGCGGTGTTTGGAGCTTTACAGTTCCACCCAAAACCGCCTATGAGCCCAACCCGGCTGATGGTGCCCAGTCTATAGCCACGGATGTAGAGCTTAGCTGGACGCCAGGTTTCGGTGCAAAATTGCACACCGTATATTTCGGCGACAATTTTGACGATGTGGACAACGCCGCTGGTGGACTCCCACAGGGAGTTGCAACCTATACTCCCGGCACACTTAAAATGGCTAAAACTTACTACTGGCGGGTCGATGAGTTTGATGCCGTTGAGACGTATAAAGGCAGTGTCTGGAGCTTTACTACTGAGGGCGCCGTCGGAAGCCCGGACCCGGCTAATGGCGCTGTGGATGTAGAGCATACGCCGATTCTTACCTGGACGCCGGGAGTCTATGCTGATTCGCATCAGGTCTTTTTCGGCGCTGATGAAGATGCCGTGAAAAATGCCGACACAAGTTCGCCGGAATACAAAGGCAGCGGGAATCTCGGTGCTGAGAGCTATGAAACCGGAAAACTCCTGTGGAATACTACCTACTATTGGCGTATTGACGAGGCCAATAACGTCAATCCAGACAGTCCGTGGACAGGCAATATCTGGAGCTTTACGACCGCAAACTTCCTCGTCGTGGACGATTTTGAATCCTACAACGACATTGACCCTCCTGACCCGGAGAGCAACAGGATATTTGAAGCGTGGTCGGACGGTTATGAAATCCCGACAAATGGAGCTCTCGTTGGTAATGAGCTTCCTCCTTACGCCGAGCAGCGTATTGTTCACAGCGGCATCCAGTCGATGCCGTATTTCTACGACAACAGTGTTGGGAACTCTGAAGCGACTCACACGCTGACTTATCCGCGTGACTGGACCGAGAATGGTGTCAGCACTTTATCTATTTGGTTCAGGGGCGTTTCGGATAACGCTGCTGAGTCGATGTACGTTGCTCTCAATGGCAGTGCGGTCGTCTCTCATGATAACCCAACTGCCGCACAGATGGATACCTGGACGGAGTGGGTCCTCCCCCTGTCCGCCCCAGGCGGATTTGCAGACCAGGGCGTGAACCTGGCCAATGTCAATACGATTGGCCTTGGTTTTGGTAACAGGAACAATCCAGTGGCTGGTGGTTCAGGTACGATGTACTTCGATGATATTCGTCTTTATCCTCCGCCGCCAGGACCATAAGCTTTGTGAGTGGCAATTCTAATAGATAACGTTTTTGATGCCTGTTGGAAACAATCCCGAGAGGTTG
>JBGVTO010000331.1:0-9192 GCA_041862635.1 Phycisphaerae bacterium
GGCCGACTTCGAGAGATTCTTGGTCTATGTGCATAAGCCCATAGCCGGCTATTATGTAGTAAACTTCAGAAGATTTTAGTTTATGTGGTTTAGTTTTTTGGCCGACTCTGACCTCTGCATGAGCCAAGCTATAACGAATTTGCAGAGGCGTTTTTTCAGGATGCACCCCGCCCATTCGATGGGCGGGGTGCAAAAGCTCACGCAGAATTGAATCATCACCAGCTACGAATTCCCGGCAATCCTTCAAATACTTTACGAACATAATCACTTACCCAATAGAATCGAGCCTTTGGTGAAGAACGTTCCGGCCACACAGGCGGTTAAAAGGCAGGCCAGCGTTGCCGCCAATAGTGCGCGAAGGGCGACCCCTCCTATATTACGGACCCTGTCGGGAGCTAATGCGCTGATACCGCCAACGAAAATGGCCATCGAGGCAAGGTGAGCAAAACCGCATAACGCATACGTGGTGATGACAGCCGAGCGTTCGTGCTGCAATAAATTCTGCTCTAAAGCTGCTGCCAAATCCTTATAAGCCACGACTTCGGTAACAATCAGGCGCTCGCCGATAATTTTGGAAACCGCCCCCGCATCGGATGGGGGGATGCCCAAAACTAATGTAAACGGGTAAAAGATGTAGCCGAAGATGTTCTTCAAGGTCCACTGAAATTCGATGCCGAGGAGCAGATTTATCTTTGCACCTACAGTGGACAGCAGCAGGTCGGCTAATGCAACCAGGCCTAAAACCGCTATAAGCAGCGCCACAATTCCGACAATCATTTTAACCCCGGAATTGGCACCGTTAATAATCGCCTCGAAAAGGCTTTTCTCCTTTTCGTAAAAGGGACGAACATGCACACCTAATGTTTCAGGGCTTTGCTTCTCGGGGAAAATAACCTTTGACATAACAAGCGCCGCCGGGGCGGAAAGCAAAGATGCTGAAACCAAATGGCCGGCAATTGTGGGAAATTGAGTTTTCAAGCTAAACACATAAAGCGCCAATACATTGGACGCAACGGTAGCCATCCCTGCGGTCAGAATAGTACAGATTTCAGAGTCGGTCATTCGGCTGAGATATGGCTTAACGGTGAGAGTGGACTCAATCCCAACAAAAATATTGCTGGCGGTGACCAGAGATTCGGCGCCGGATATTCTCATCAGCTTTGTAAATACATAAGCAAAACCCCTGATGACCAAAGGCATTATGCCAAGGTAGTATAAAATCGCAATAAGGGCTGAGAAGAAGATAATCGTAGGAAACGCCTGAAAAGCCAAAATAAATCCGAGCGATTCCTCTCCTGTCTCGCTGACCTGCCCCGGCGGAAGTGCTAATCTTCCGAACACAAACTTTGCACCAGCCGAGGCAGAATCCAGAATGCTTACTACGATGTCATTTACAATTAGGAATAATTTTGACCCGGCGGGAACAACGAAGATGAACAAAGCAATTATTATCTGCAGGCCGATGCCCCAGCTGATAACCCTCCAGTTCATATTCTTTTTATCAGCCGACAGAATCCACGCAAAGCCGATCAGAACAAATATCCCTGCAAAACTAACAAGATTATAGATATCCATATCTAAACCATGCGAACTCAAGTCCGCCCTGGGTCGGCGGCAGGGCAGAGGTGTCCTTCTTCGTTTAGCACCGCCACTGACCGAAAGTCTTGCCCCGCTAAGCTCGAAACAATAGTCAGTATCGAAGACCCGCTTGTGGCGAAATCAACATCGCAGATCAACTTGCAGCGGAATCAATTATTGTTGCTCACGCTTGGCTTTTCTGGCTTTCACCGAGCCGAACGACAGCGTAAACTAATGTCCCGAGCAGCCCGGTCAAAAGCGCAATCACTATCCATATGCCGGACCCGCTGGCACGCTGGCGTATATCCTGGTAAACCCAAACCGCGCAAAGGATGTGAACAACTGCGAGCAGAAGCAGTAACGGATGCAGACCATTATCATCATCATCGTTGTCCTTCATACGTTCTGGATGCTCTTTTGGTCTTCGCATATGCTCCAGCTCGATCTTGCGTTTCTCCAGCTCAAGCTCTTGCATCCTCCGCTCGATATCCATTTCCGTTTCTCGCTGTTGCATCTCCATTTTCCTTTCGTGCATTTCCATCTGGAATTCGATGTCCTCCGGCCCTTCCTCCTGAGCGGCCGCGAATGCCGGCAAAAATATAGTCACCAGCATCATACTCAAAACATATCGTTTCATCTCATTTCTCCTAATTAAACCTGTTTACAAGGCCTGCAATTTATTCTACAGCCAAACTTTTGTAACTTCCAGCTTATATTTTCGGCTATTCACCTGCTTGACTGAACTTTTTTATCGCCACGTATCATTCTCGTCAGAAAGTGCACAATTACAATGTGTGGATAGCTTTGGACCGTCTTTATCGAGTAGCCAACCTCCACTTTTTCCCCTATACGATATACACATACCGCAATACAAACTAAACGTGAAATTTATTTCCGCAAAGAATTAAACCCATAACGTGACTTTTTGGCTCAGCTTTTCTTTAGCAGCAAATCATATTCAGTTTCGAACCGAAGCTTGTGCTTGACTTCTTCCTCGGCTAAAGCCAAAAGCATTTCTCGATGTTCCTCGCTGTGAGCATTTGCCACCCAATTTACGTAAGTCCTGAAAGATGACTCTTCCTTTTCCATTGCCAACATAAGCATATCCTTGTAATCCATGTCCAAAGGTGTCCGGCGGTCTGATAAAATGTAATATTCTTCAGGTCGGGCCGGCTCTTGCTTTGGTACCACGGTTTTGCCAACCTTCATAACTTCCAGCTCCAGCTTGGCTTTATGCTCTAACTCTTCTTCTGCCAAATCTTCAAAGGTCTTGCGCATTTGCTGAGACTCCACGCGGTTGGCCAATGCCAGGTAAAATTCATAGGCCTCCACCTCCATATCGATCGCTTTTTGTAAAATTTCGTAATCGCTATTAAATTCTACCATCGTTCGCCTCGCTTGTTAATTCTCAATTCGTAATTACAAATTGCCCAGACCAACGAACCTAATAAACTTTACGGACTTGAATACTATACCCTACTCGGAATTTTCTAATTCGTCAAATCTAAAAGAGCCCCGCAGGACTTTTCCGACACAATACGCAATATCACTGCTGTCCGGTTGTTTGATTTGGAAAACGCTGTAACGATTGAAATGACATTGGGTTATAGACAAAAATGACTGTGATCGATTTGAAGCCGAATCAATTGTCAGTGTATAACCTTATTGAGAGGATATGTAATTATTCCCGTTGCGCCGGCCCGCTTCAATGCCGGAACTAAGGACCGTTCGATTTTGTCATCGATAATCACTTCTATCGCTACATACATCGGGTCAGCCAGAGACGAAACCGTTGGGCTTTTTTCAGCAGGTAGAATCTTCAGTATCGATTCTAAGTGGTCCTTCTTTATATTCATTTTCAAGCCGACTTTGCTGCCGGCTTCGATTGCTGCTTTGAGTAGTATGGAGATATTTTCTATTTTTTGTCGCTTGAACTTATCATCCCAGGTCTGCTTATTTGCGATAAACCTTGTTGTGGAGGTTATCACAGTATCTATAATCCTCAGGTCGTTTGCTCGCAGTGAGCTGCCGGTCTCGGTAAGCTCCACTATTGCATCGACCAGCCGGGCCTTTACCTCGGTAGCGCCCCAGCTAAATTCGACCTTTACGTTGATATTTTTATCTGCGAAGAATTTTTTTGTTACGTTAACCAGCTCGGTTGCGACTATACCCCCGGCCAAATCCTTCACTCTTTTAACCGGCGATTCATCCGGCACAGCCAATACCCATCTGGCTGGATTGTTCGTAGCTTTGCTGTAGGCAAGCTCGCAGACATCCACCACATCACAGTTATTCTCCATTATCCAGTCGTAGCCCGTTATGCCGGCGTCAAGAACCCCGTCGGCCACGTATCTGCCCATCTCCTGGGCTCGCAGCATGATAAGACGGATTTGCTCGTCATCTATACGAGGCAAATAACTCCTTTCGGAATCGGCAATATGGAAACCGGCTTTGCCGAAAAGTTCTATCGTTGCCTTTTGCAAACTGCCTGTGGGAATACCTAATTTTAATATCTGTTCTGACATCGTTTTACATCTTATAATTGGTTAATTTTTGAGCTGACCACTCACTAATTAGCTCTTGTTGCGGAAACAGTATTTGTCATTCCCGCGAAAAGCCTGCCCTGAGCGAAGCCGAAAGGGCGGGAATCCAGCTTTTTCGCTCTGGACCCCTGCTTTCGCAGGGGTGACATAGTCAGTTTTTGTTTTCCTCAACAGATACTAATTAACCACTCACTTTTTGCTCTTTCTTTTTTTTGTAGTTTTCTTTTTGCTTTTAGTTTTAGTCTTTTTTTTGGAAGTAGTTGTGCTTTTTTTCTTCTTTGTGCTCTTGTGTGCTTCACTTTCGCGCCGCAGGAGGGCATAAAACTCATATCCCTTTTTAGCTGAAATCTGCTTGGCTAAAAAGCCTCCTATCTGCTGCTCGTCAGCATCAGGATAGACTAATTCCTTGCTTTTGAGATATTCTATCATTCCTTTGGTTAGCGGTATGGCGTGGCCTTGCAGAGACGTGAGCATACAATAATCGACTACGAACCGGCTGTTACCTTCCATCTTCTCAAGAATCTGACGAGCGGGACGTTTACCTGTTTTTTTCAATACCTCTAAACTCATTTTGTGATATTCATTGAATATAGCCCTTAAAACCCTTGTGATTGTCAAGGCTATATTCCGTGTAGCAGGCGTATCCTCGCCCAACATTTCAACAATTTCTTCTGTTCTCGAAACACGCAAATCGTTCAGGTCAACAAAATAATCAGCGAATTTCTTAATTGCGGATTCTGTTGCCTTCTCGCTCAGCTCTGAGCTAATGATAGCATAGATAATTGCGTCCGTCGGTTCATCGTAGATAACTTTTTGTACTTTCGGATGTTTCCGGCTCAGTGAGCGGTGCAACCTTTGTATTTTTTTAGAATACTCTTTGCTGTTCTTCATATCAGTCTCTTGCCGATAGCGTAAAAGTCCGAATATCACATCCCAGTTTTCACAGGGACAATTTTAGTCCCGCCAAAGCAGGGGTGCTTCGAATTTCGTATTTCACTTCACGCTTCTTCGTCGTTCAAATCTTCTTCTGCGTCCTCTTTTTCCAGCTCACTGACTGCCTGGTCTATCAGTTTCATAGTCTCTAACGTCTTTTTGAATTTCTCATCACTGTAAAAATGTAATACAGGACAGAATTTGCTCTGCAATTTACCGGCTACCAGAGATTGTATTCGGCTTTTTGCATGTGTTATTGCCGCGAAAGTTTTGTTCTGAGACGACTCGTCCTTGCCAAAAATGCTGACATATACATCGGCATTGCGCAAATCAGCTGCCATTTCCACTCTCGTAACGCTCACGAAACCCTCAATGCGGGGGTCGCTAAGATGGTGAGCAATAGCGTCACTGACGCCTTCTTTCACCACACGGGCTACTTTCTCCTGCCGTCGAGTCGCCATTTGACAATTTACTATTTATTATTTATTATTGACTATTGACTATTGTCTCGGAGTTCAAACTCCTGACTTTTTTTTCAATAGTCGATTGTCAATATTCAGTTTTCAATTTTGAAGGGTTCTGGCTACTTTCACAATTTCATAGAACTCAAGAACGTCATCGATTTTAATATCATCGAATCCTGCTATCTTAATCCCGCACTCCAGGCCCGCCTTTACCTCACGAACGTCATCCTTGAAATGCCTTAGCGATTCTACACTGAGGTTGTCTTTGAGCACAATGTTGTCGCGTATTAGTCGCATCTTCGCATTCTTGCTCACGTATCCACTGCTGACATAGCAGCCGGCCACCGTACCAATTCGTGAAATCTTAAAAGTATTTCTTACCGCAGCTCTACCAAGTGCCTTCTCTGTCTCTTCCGGCTCAAGCAGACCGACCATCGATTTTTCTAAATCTTCGGTTATGCGGTAGATGACGTTGTACAGCCTTATCTCAACGCCTTTGGCTTCTGCAGTCTTGGATGCGTGTTCTTCGGGGACAACGTTAAAGCCGATAATAATAGCATTCGACGCCTCGGCAAGCACAACATCACCTTCTGTAATTCCACCCGGCGCGGCATGCAGAATATTAATCTTTACTTCCTCGACGCTCAGCTCGGACAAATATTTTTTCAGGACATCCACCGAGCCCTGTACATCGGCCCGGATAATAAGATTTAGTGCTTCTGTTTTGCCCGCATCTATCTGGCTGAATAAGTTGTCTAATGTTACCTGCGTGCGTTCGGCCAGCGAGCTCTCTCTTGAGCGGATTTGGCTTTCCTCGGCGGCGTCCTTGGCCTTGTTGATGTCATCCAGACAGTAAAATTTGTCACCGGCCTGCGGGACATCGCTCAGGCCCGTTATCTCCACCGGCATAGAGCTTGTAGCTATCCTTATGTTTGTGCCGTAGCTGTTTTTCAACATTTTTACTCTGCCGTAGGTGTTGCCGGCCAGTACCACATCACCCTTTTTAAGTCGGCCTTCCTTGATTAACAGAGTCGCCACCGGCCCGCTCTTTGCCGACATTCTGGCCTCGATGACCCATCCTGTCGCTGGGATTGTGGGATCGGCCTTAAGCTCAAGCAATTCAGCCACGTAATCCAAAGATTCAAGCAAGTCGTCTAAACCCTCACCGGTAACTGCGCTGGTCTTGACGACTTCCGTCTGGCCTCCCCATTCAGACGGAGTTAGCTCCTGCTCAGCGAACTGAGAGTAAATACGATTTATATCGCAGCCCGGCAAATCTATTTTATTCAATGCCACAATAATCGGCACATTCGCTGCCCTGCTGTGCGCTATCGCCTCAATCGTTTGGGGCATCACTCCATCATCAGCCGCGACCACCAGCACCACAACATCGGTCATATTAGCGCCTCTGGCACGCATTGCTGTAAAAGCCTCGTGCCCCGGAGTATCGAGAAATGTTACTTTTTTATTATCCCAGGTAACTTCAGACGCCCCAATATGCTGCGTAATGCCGCCTGCTTCAGCGGCTGCTATATGAGTTGACCGGATTTTATCCAGAAGGCTTGTCTTGCCGTGGTCAACGTGCCCGAGCATCGCAGCAACAACAGCACGTTTCTG
This sequence comes from Phycisphaerae bacterium, assembly GCA_041862635.1. Taxonomy (GTDB): domain Bacteria; phylum Planctomycetota; class Phycisphaerae; order Sedimentisphaerales; family Anaerobacaceae; genus NIOZ-UU13. Next base: position 7,136 of record JBGVTO010000331.1, read on the forward strand.
GGGTTGTGTTTTCTGACGTTCTTCAAAATCGGCCTGTATCTGTTCTTCCAGCGTGCTTTGGTGCTCCACTACCAGCTCAGTGTCGAACTCCAGGGCAACCAGTTCCGCAACCTCGCTGCTTATCACCTGATTCGCCGTGGCCATTACATCCTGTTGTATTAGCTTTTGGATGATATCCGTTGATTTAATCGCCAGTGCCGCAGATAAATCTTTTACTGTGATTGGCTCGCTTATAACGGCTTTTTTGGGCCTGACAGGCGCAGCAAGTTTCTGCTTGGACCTGGAAGCGATCTTACGCGTTGGTCTTAATCGAAGGCCTTCACCCCCGGCGGCATCAAGACGGGCTTGTCTTTCTTCAATATCTCTTTGTCGCCATCTGCTGCTGGTTTTAGGCATCCTTATCGTTTCCAAATCCCGCCCATCTCGCCTTCGCCCGTGTGTTCTTTCTTTTAGTCGTTTTGGTAATTGTTTCTTTTCCGTGTCCAGAGCCGAAATCGACTCTTCCTGGTTCTGTTGAGTGTACATCAAAGGTTCGGTAATAGGTGCATCATATCTGACTCTCGGCTTAGGCTTTGGTCGGCGTCGTATCGGCTCCGGTGCTTCGACTCGAACAACTTGTGGTCCACTCAGTCGGGCCGGCTCAGGTTTTTCCAGCATAGGTCCGGCAGGTACTATCGGCTCCGGCTCTTGTTCCTCTGTTGGTGCTTCGGTTATCTGATCTTCGGCTGGTGGGGGCTCTTCTATTGTAGTTACCGCGGCCTCTATAGTTACTGCAGCTTGAGCTTCTATTTCTGTTGCAGTAGCTGTCTCGGCTGCTGCCTTCGTTCGCTTGGCCGCCGGCTTTGCCCGCTTGGCTTTTTGAACTTTTATTTCCTTTGCTGCCGGTTTTTCCTTCGTTTTCTTTTTCTTTTTAATTCGGACCTTTTCCAGGTCCACCTTCTCAGCCGTCTCAACAGTTGTAATATTGTCACCTTCGCTGAACCACTCCCGAATGGTCGCCGCCAGGCCGGCAGATAACACTGACATATGGTTCTTTACGTCCAGACCCTCATCCTGGCACTTCTTCACGATGGCAGTGCTTTTTATACCGAGCTCCTTGGCCAAAAGATAAACTCTTGTAGTGGCCAAATATTAATCTCCAATCTCAACCGTATTTGATACATCATATCTCGTTCGAGATATGGCTATTGTTCGCCATCTGCTGCATCTGCTGCTTTTGTCTGTTGGGTTAATTGCTTTGCCGCCTCTTTCTGTTTCGATTCAGCCTCCAGACGTTCGATTTCTTTGGCTGCCGCTGAAACTAATTTCTCAGCGGTCTCAGCGTCAATCTTCAGCTCATTAATCAGTGGTTCGATCCCTACATCATAAATGTCCCCGAGGGATATGACGCCAAGTGCTATCAGCTTATCAACCACCGTATCGCCGGCGCCTTCCACAGTCTTTACGCAGCTTGTCAATCTTTCGATGCCCTGGTTGTATTCTTCCGGCGTTAGTATATCGATGTCCCAGCCGGTCAGTCTGGCAGCTAACCGGACATTTTGCCCGTGCTTACCGATAGCAAGACTGAGCTGGTCCTCATCAACAACAACTGTTGCTCGTCCCAGCTCAAAACACAGGGCGATTTCGCTGACTTTTGCCGGCATCAACGCATTCGCCACCAGCACCTGAGATGACTCGTTCCAGCGGACAATATCTATTTTCTCTCCACCGAGCTCATCAACTATATTCTTTATCCTGCTGCCCCGGACACCCACACACGCGCCAACAGGGTCAACCTTGTCGTCGAATGAGACCACCGCAACTTTCGTTCTATAGCTTGCTTCTCGCGCAAGTACCCGTATTTCGATAATTTTTTCATTAATCTCCGGCACCTCTAACTCGAATAATCGCCGGATAAAATCAGGGTGCGTGCGAGAGAGGATAATTTTGACCTGGTTCGAGGTCTCTTTCACATCAAGAATCAAACATCGAATTCTCTCGCCCACCCGATGTGTCTGTCCCATTATCTGTTCGCCTTTTGGCAAAAAAGCTTCCGTCCAGCGGTCCAGATTAACAAT
>JBGVTO010000332.1:0-3345 GCA_041862635.1 Phycisphaerae bacterium
CTGGTTACCACCGTGAACGATAGTTTGCTCGACAAATGGAGGAACACCATAACCAACGATAGAACCGTTTGTCGGGATGCCGTATCCGTCTATCCACGCATTAAATATCCTGTTGCTCTCGGGGTCATGGGGATCAAGGTCGTTGTATAGCTCAAAATCATCAACGATTAGGAAGTTGGCTGTCGTAAAGCTCCAGAGAAGACCTACCCAGGGACTATCGGGATTGGCATTATCGACACCATCAACGCGCCAATAGTATGTGGTATCCCACTGGAGTTTTCCAGGGTCATAACTCTCAGAACCAAGGTCCCTGCTGCCTTTGTATTCTGGCGAACCGGTATTCGCATTGCGCACAGCATCTTTATCTGTGCCAAAGTACACCTGGTGCGAGGCGGTACTATCCCCCGGCGACCACTTAAGAATCAGTGTCTGCCTTATATCTACAGCGCCATTACGAGGATACACACTGAGGACTGCGCCCGGAGTCGAAAAGCCCCAGACATCGCCTTTATACGTATTGATGGAATCAAACTCATCGACCCGCCAGTAATAAGCCTTCCCCAATTCAAGAGTTCCGGGAGTATATTCTGTAAAACCCATGGGGCCTTTGTAGGTGTCGGGCGTGCCTTCATTCACATCGGCGAAGTTATCGCCGAAGTATATGTGGTGCAACACCGCACGTAAACCAGGCTCCCAGTAAAGCTCCCCATTCGGGTCTACAGACTCAGCACCATCAGCCGGGTCCGGACTAAAGGCGGTCCTGGGGGCAATCGAAAAGCTCCATACAGGGCCTTTCCACGGACTTTCCGGGTTCGACTCATCGACCTCATCGATTCGCCAGTAATAGGTTTTGCCCGGAACAAGGCCATCCGGATAAGGAAAACCAGGAAAGCCAATAACAAAATTCGCCGAAGGCTGGTTGCCCAGGAACCCCAACGAGTCGGGGGCGCCGTCGTTCACATCATCAAAATTCTCGCCTAAGTACACATCGTGCGAGACCGCAAAGTCTCCCGGCGCCCAGCTAATGCTCACCCAGGTATCTCGAAGTATGGCACCATCAGGCGGGTCGGGGCGACGAGCGTACGGCCTCTCCGGTGAAAAATACCTGCTCGGGACAGTTTCCCGAGTCAGTGAAGGAGTTGACCAGGAGAGCTCACACACGGCACCACCGCCCCTCTCATACCACTCCAGTATAAACTCGTATTTCTGCCCGGCTATCAGGGCAATGTCGCCACTGTTATGGGTAACCGAATGGTCGGTCCAGTTGTGAATAATCCGTTGGCCGTTCACGAACAAGCGAACCCCGTCGTCTGTCTCGGTGTGGAAAGTGTAGGTATCAGTGGCCGGCACTTCAATCATGCCTGTCCACCGCACCGTGAAATCGTCTGAGCGCATGGATGGATCTGGCGAGCCGTCACCCCAGCTAAAGTCGACCGTAGGATCTATACGCTCCATTACTAAAGTCTGCCATGGGTTCCCGGCATTGCCGTAATAATACTCACCTTTCAGACCCTCAGTGCCGCTTGCCACACCAACCACGCACAGCACAAAAACAAAAGACACCAGATAAATTAATTTTTTAGACATAATAATCCTCCTTCACCCCGTCCCGTCTTCGATGGGCGGGGTTCAAAAAATAAATTTAGATTGTTAATTGAAATGTAAAATTTTTCCATGAAACACAAAGCTCCCATTCCAGCTCTGTGCCTCGCGTAATACACAATGACTCCTCCTCTATTCGGAAAACTACTCGTCGGTGCGAAGCCCGCCGCAGCCCGGCAAGAATTGCGCCCGCAACAAGACCAAAATACGCAGATGCCCAACCGTGCCGACACAAGCTACATTAACATTATGTATACCAAATTATCCACTTTCCCGTCAAGTAAAATCTGTCGAGCTATTGCATTGCTTTTCAACAGCCTCAAATAGAATCGGCAATCTCCCCTGGCCGGGCGCCGCGACGACTGCAAAATAATCATTATGGATAACCGCCGTGGGCGGACTTACAATAGTCGTATCGTAGTTGAAGCCGTCAGACACAGCCCTGCCTGTGCCCACGAAGGCGGGTAGCGTGATTCGCTCCGGGCAAACTCCGCCTGCGGCGAAATCAATCATCATTTAGAAAAAAGGGGCTTATACCAAATCAAGCGGTATAAGCCCCGAATCGGTCTCAATCCATAGTTTCTCACTAATCCACTGTTCCGTCACAACAGCGTAGCCCTTGAAATTGGCCGTGCCGTCCTGATTAAGGTCTTCTTCAATCGAGAACACCAATACCAGGATCAACCGGCTCTCTCAGTTGAGGCATTAAGACGCACATTATCCAAACCAATCCATGTATCACCAGTACTTACATTGGTAAATTCAATACCAATTTGATGACCAACTGATTCCGGAACATCGTTGGCTGAAAACGACAGTGTATACTCCTGCATTGCATCACCAAGCACTACTTCACTGGTCACAGCCGGAACTCTGGTGCCGTTGTCATCATAATAAAGAGTCATTTGCAAAGTCGTGGCGGCCCAGGTAATCCTGGCATCTACTTTCATCTCAAGAATGTCGCCTTCGGTGATCGTATGGTCTGTCAACTGCCAAACCGAGGGATCACCACTCATTAGATAAGCAGTCCAATCCCCATCAGTGGGCGTATATCCCGTTTCTACTCCCGAGTCAGCGCACGGCCCATCGGTGTTCCAACCGGGGACATTGTCAAAGCCTGCTTGCTTTTCTGTTCCGGGCAGCTCAAAGCTGAAGTTTTCAACCGTTACCGGCTCTGGTGGTGGCGGCGGCTGATACAGACGAATGTCGTCAATGTATATTGTACCGGAACCACCAGCTGCCGGATTGTTCCTGTTGCCCAAACCAATGGCAATCGTATTGACATTGTTAAGGTTCACGCCCTGGTCTGCAAATCCGCCTGGGGCGGACAGGTCGATATTCCATTCCGTCCACTCCTCTACCAACGCTGCGTTCGGGTTATCGTGAGTAACCACCGCACTGCCATTGAGAGCAACATACATCGGCTCAGCGACATTACACGGATCGCCATGGAACCACAAAGACAATTCGGCGAGGTCGTGTTTGGTCCAGTCACGCAGGCCGGTCAGTGTCAAAGTCGCCTCAGAGTAACCAACACTGTTATCGTAGTAAAGCGGCATCGACTGCCTACCACTGTTAACAATAGTCTGCTCGGCAAAAGGAGGATCCTCATAACCAACGAGAGAGCCGTTTGTCGGGACGTCGTATCCGTCTATCCACGTGTTAAATATCCTGTTGCTCTTGGGGTCTTCAGGATTAAGGTCATTGTATCTCTCAAAATCATCTATGGTAACGAATTCGGGT
>JBGVTO010000333.1:0-23340 GCA_041862635.1 Phycisphaerae bacterium
TGCTCTATGGTTTTTTCGAGCTGGCCGTTTTTGAAGTAAATGGCAGCCAGTCGCTGGGCGGGAAGCTGTAAATAGCTTTTGAACTTCAAACAGTCCTGATAGAATTCGATTGCCTGAGACTCTTTGCCGAGCCGTTCATAACAATAGCCGAGAGCATAAAGAGCCATTGTATTATTCGGCTCGCGGAGATAAACCGAGTTTAGCTCTTTGATTGCCTCCTGCAGATGGTTATTATAAAGACAAATGGCGGCGGCTGCCAGACGCCCGTATGTGCAGGAAGGATTTTCAAACAGATATAATCTCATCTGTTCAGCGGCGGCATCGAGCTTCCTAACACCAATTAGCTCAATGGCTTGGTTTAGATGACTGTATCGGGCAGTTTGGCTGTCGTCTTTCGGAAGTTTGGCTGCATTTAACCAATGCCATATCAAATCGGCAATATCGATGGTTATCGCCCTACCAAGAATTTCCAGTAACTGACTCATACACCCTCCCTCGGAGCCAAATTCGATTCTTGATTTACAATCCGGACCCTGTCGCCCTGCTATTATTGCCGCTTCCTTGTGTGATTCCTGACCCGCACTTTTTCACAAGATTACCTGAATGCGTTGACTAAAGTATCGACAATAGACGTAAGTGGATTAAGACATATTTTGGTATTTCATCGGCTGATTTTTAATTTTGTCTTTTCGTTGTGGCGATTGTGTGTGATGTGCGGATTGTTAGGATTTTAGAAAGCGGTTATCGGGTTTTTTACCCCCCTGCTTTCATGAGATTGGCCTATAAGAACGGCTGTTACCGCAATCCAAATTTCACTATTAACACAAAAATACCCCTCAAACAAATTGGGGGGTGTCACCTTATATTTTATTAACAGCACAAAGCCCAATAATGGCATTGGTGGCTCGTTATAGTGAAGCCTTTAAGTAAAATTCCTAATCGGACTTTGCCATTTGTGCCTGTTTTTCTATCTCGCTCAAATATGCCAGCGTGCGCTCAAGTTTGTCGCTTAAGTGTTTTAATTTCAGCATAGTTTTAATTCGCGTTAATAGTTCGAGCTTGTTCACCGGTTTACTTAGAAAATCGTCAGTACCCGAATCAATAGCCCGTTCGATATCGCCAAATTCATTAAGTGCGGTTACCATTATGACAGGAATATCAGAGGTTTTGGGGTCGTTTTTGATTCTTTTACACACCTCAAAGCCGCTCATTTTCGGCATCATCACATCCAGCAAAATCAAATCAGGGGGGTCTTTGGATACAATCTCCAACGCCTTGAGCCCATCGCGAGCCGGGATTGTTAGACAATCCACATCCTCAAGATACGCCTGCAAGAGTTCGAGATTCTGCTGATTGTCATCAACCACGAGTACCGTAGGGGTCTTTTCCTGCTCATTCTCAATTTTTGTCCGCTTCATAAGAAAATTGCTCCTATTCGCTTACTCATTATTTTCCCAGAGCTTTCAAGATAGCTGTGCAAAAGGCCGGTAAATCGTCCGGTTTGCGTGATGTAATCAAATTTCCGTCCACAACGCAATCGGCATCTATATACTCGGCTCCGGCGTTTATAATATCATCTTTAATCGCCATAAAACAGGTTGCCTTTTTGCCCTTGTAAGCCGGGGTGCTGCACAACAGCCATCCGCCATGACAGATAGCCGCTATAACCTTGCCGGCATTTACCATATCATTTGCGAACTTTATGACATCAGCGCTTCTTCGCATAAAATCCGGAGCGAACCCACCCGGCACCACCATACAATCATAATCTCCGGAGTCGGCCTCTGCTGCCGCAATCTCGGAGGCACAGGGATAGCCCTCTTTTGAATGATATTCCTTTTTCGCCTTGGCGGCAACGAAATTAACCTCCAGGCCGGCTTCTTTGAGGCGATAGTAAGGGAACCAGACCTCAAGAACCTGATACATCTCGTCAACCATAATAGCTACCTTTTTAACTGCCATTTTCGCCGCTCCTTTTCGCTATCAGTATGATTTTTGACAAATCAGCGGACTTCCGGCCTGAAGACTCTCTGTCCCCGCAGTCGGTGAGAACTGTCTAATCCAGGCCAGATTAAAAACGTAGTATTGCTTACTGCTGATAAGATGAATAAGCCCATTCGGCGTTTGTGTGGCGGCCAGATACCCTCTGGGTTCAGCGTGGGTGTCGTCCATTGTAAATGGGCCTGTATTGCCTCCGCCGTCAAGTTTCCTGGCCGGCCCCCCTGCCGTAATGAGGCGCTTGCAAGGCCAGGTTTTACCCCCGTCAAAAGAAAGTGCGGCGAACATTCCGAACACACGACGTTGTTTACCGGCGGCATCGGGCATAAGCATTCCTTTTCTGCGGTCGGCGAAGCTTACAAATAAAATGGGGCCTTCGTGTAATCGCCTGAGAATCAATCGTTGTCCGCCGCTGATTGGCTGGAATTCACTGGCCGAATATGTCCAGGTGCGTCCCATATCTCTTGAGATGCTCATCGGCATACGGCCGTTGATATTGTTGCCGCGGCCAAAGGCCATTAAACTACTATCTTTAAGCTGCGTTACACCAGCGTGAATGCCTGCTATCCACGCTCCGGTTGAACCTTCGGCAAAGCTTGGATTTGGCTTTCCGGCGCCGTGGTCAATCCACGTACTGCCACCATCGCGACTGATGTGCAAGGCCGTTCCGCCATTGCCGCCGGTTACCGCATCACAAGGTAAAACGATAAAACCCTCTCGAGTCTGAAATACCGATTCGACAGGCATGTGGCGAAGGCCGTGCTCCGGATTGATGAGCTTTGCCTTCGACCATGTGGCCCCGCTGTCAGTCGAGGTTCTCATAACTGTAGCGAGACTCCCCCATGTAGCTGCTGCTGAAAGGCCGTTGAAGTGATAAATGGTATCCCGGCCATCAAACCAAAAAGCTGGTGCATGGTCGTTGCGGTCCGGTGCATCCCAGAAGGCCGAGGCCGGCTCCCATTCTTCGGTGCCATATCGCAGCCGGCTGGCCAGAATGGCCAACTCGCGGCCTGGCTCATCCCAGCAAGAATACCAAATAGCTAAGAGGTCTCCATTGGGGCAGTCAACCAACGCCGGGTCGTGATTGTGCTCGGAGTACATTGGGCCGTTAGAGTTCGGAGGTATCTTGACATATTCGATTGGGCCTTTGAAGTAAGGTTTGTCTGTGTCCGGGCCTTTGTGTAAGTCGTCTGGAATCCGCTGCTTTATATTTTGCTGGTTCAAGGGTGGCGAAGGGATGGTAAGCAGCTTTGTGTTCGGCATTTCACCAAGGACGACTCGGAAGCCTATCAGCCAGTTCTTATCATCCGGTAGTGTGGCAAGCCGGTTGGCTGAGCGCAAGAACAAAACCTCCGTGCTGTGACTGCCGCCGCGGGTAACTTTGAAATCCCCGGATTCAAAACCAACCGGGTCTGTCTGAGCATCCCGGCTGTATGGTCCGTACCAATCGCAGCACCATTCTTCGACATTACCGTGCATGTCAAAAAGACCCCAGGAATTCGGTACTGTCCGCCCAACTGTGAGCGGCACCGGTTCAGCGTCTTTGCGTCTGCGTGCAGGGTCGGGGAACCAGCTTATCCGAGCATTCTTGTGAAACTCCCCGGGCAGTTTATCGCCAGTGTGGTAGGCGGTGGTAGTGCCGGCACGGCAGGCATACTCCCACTCGGCTTCGGTCGGCAGACGATAGGTTTTGTCTTCCTTTTTCGAGAGCCATTCGCAGAATTTGACCGCATCGTGCCAGCTCACAAAAACGACAGCTTCGTCGTCCTGTTTGGAGAAGCCGAGCTTTCCACGAAGTTCACGATGCTCAGGGTCAAATTGCTCATACTGAGCATTAGTAACTTCGGTTACGGCCATCCAAAAAGGCTTGGTGATTGTAACCCGGTGCACAGGCCTTTCGTCCCAATCACCGCCATCTCTTTGCCCCATCAGAAAAGAGCCTGGTTCTATGCAGACAAACTTCATACCGACCGAATTTACAAATGTCTCCGCCGTATTCGCAGAGGATGAGTGTGCCGCTGCCTTTGAATCGTGGAGCAGCCCGGCCAAAAAGAGCAGAAATATCACCAGCCATATTCTTTCCACGGTTACACCACCTTTCAGATAACTTGATTGTTGTGATTTTCAATAAATTGGCGGACTTCCGGCTTGATATATACCTGCTCAATGTCCGCCACTTTCGGCACCACCTCGGCACAAATTGCTGCCACTACAGCCGAGGGGGCCTGGGTATCCACAAAGAAAATCTGCTGCCCTTTTATAGTGCAAAGTCCACCGCCGTTTCCACCAAGCGGCTCATCACGGATTGTAACGCCGTTTGCTTCCAAAAGTGCTAAAAGCTCTTCTAAAATCCTCTGTTCATTCATTTTTCGTATATCGTATGTCGTATATCGTATGTCATGGTTCAAGAAAAAACACATCAAAAGTCGATATAGATACTTGTAAGTCAGGGGCTTCCAGCAAATAATAGGCAGCCATTACGGACTAAATTTTATAGCAGGAGCAGACAATTGGCAAGTATTATAGAAAAACGCTCTTCTTTGCACAAACGTCTGGAAAATCAGCAGCAGGATAACGACACCTTAAAATCCCAGCTTGCTCAGCTCCAGCACCTTGCTAACATGGGGACAGTCAGCTACATGATAGCCCACGAAATCAACAATCTTCTCACACCATTGAGGAATTATGCGGCTGTTGCTCTGGAGAACCCTGACGATAAGGATTTCGTTGAAAAAGCACTTCAAAAAACTGTCCGAAATTGTGAGCGTGCCTCAAAGATTATGGAAAGTATGCTCGCGATGTCAAACGGCCAAACCCAGGAAAAGAAAAGTTCTCGATTACTTACTTTAGTCGAAGAGATTTTTACCTGTCTTTGCCGGGATCTTGCGAAGGACGGGATAACCGTAGAAACCAGTATTCCCGAAGACTTAACGGTCTGGGGGGTGCCGGTCCAGATTCAACAGGTTTTAATGAATTTGATTCTTAATGCCCGCGATGCGATGCTGCCACGCGGCGGTATTTTGACCGTCAAAGCCACAGAGAAAAGTGATTCGGTTGAGATAGAAGTCACCGACACCGGCGAGGGAATTGAACCAGCCGATTTGAATAATGTTTTCGACTCGTTCTTCACAACAAAAACAAATAAGAGCTCGTCGTCTAAGTATTCAGGGGCCGGACTTGGTCTGGCTTTTTGCAAAAAGATAATAGCTGAACACGAGGGTTTGATTTCGGTCGAATCCAAACCCGCCAAGGGAAGCAAATTCAAGATAACCCTGCCAAACCCCGTTAGAAATTCCAGAAATGATAAAGATACGGCACGAAAAGGGAAAATTTCTAACGGGGCAAAATTAGAGTCAGGTAATAGCTGATGGCGGCTCAGGCTTACCAAATTATTTTAATGTTACTGCTGCTTGCCGGTTCAGCCTTTTTTTCAGGAGCCGAGACCGCTTTTTTTAATCTATCACGCAGACAAATAAAGCTGATGAACGGCTCCAAACACAAGGTTCAAAAGCTTGTTGCAAGTCTTCTTAACAAACCAGGGCATTTGCTTGACAGCTTATTATTCGGAAATATGACGGTCAACGTTCTGTTTTATGCCGTCTCCAGTATTCTAATAATGCGAGTCAAGGAACAAGGAAGCCTGATAGCTGCAGCTATTATCGCCGTATTGAGTTTCGCCGCTCTCGTGCTGGCAGGGGAAATACTGCCAAAATCCATAGCCTTTGCAAATTCAAAGTCTGTGAGTATCGCTGCTGCCCTTCCGGCTTTTTTGTGCCTTAAAATTTTTACGCCGCTTGAGTTCGTATTTAAATTTTTCATATTAGAGCCGATTCTTCGGTTGTTTTTGGGGCCGGTTAGAAGTCCCAAACCAATAACAGTGGGCGAATTTAAATCTTTGATAGATACAACGCGAAAGCAGGGATTGATCAGCGCAGATGAAAATAAGCTCTTAACAGAAGTTATCGAGTTAGGCTTTCTCAAAGTCCGTCACGTTATGCGGCCACGGGTTGATATGACTGCCTGTGCCGTTACAGATTCACCTCAGAAGGCCCGCGAGATGATGAAGGAAAACCACCTGACAAAGCTGCCTGTTTACGTCCGGACAATAGACAATATAGTCGGCCAGGTACACCTTCGACAGCTCCTGCTTAAAGCCGGTGTTTCATTAGATAAAATCGTTCAGCAAGTGAATTTTATTCCGGAGCAAAAGACAGTCGAATCTTTGCTTGATTTTTTCCGCAGAAGCCGAACCGATATGGCAATAGTCGTGGACGAATACGGCGGTATCGCCGGCTCAGTCCGGCTTGAGGATATTGCTGAAGAATTGTTTGGCCAGATGGAACCTGCAAGCCACATAGAACCAATCAAGCAGACAGGGCCCTTTGAATATCGCCTCGCAGGTAATCTGGCCATTCACGATTGGGCCGAAGTGTTTGGCATTGATTTGGCCGAGACGCGTTTCGCCACGGTCGGTGGTTTGGTAACCGCACTTCTCGGAAAAATACCCAAAAGCGGTGACGTCGCACATTTGAAGAATTTGAAGTTTACCGTCGAAAAAGTGCAAAAGCACAGAATAGAGACCTTAACACTAATCCTTAAGCCGTTACAAACAAATGGTCAATAATACAGTATTAATATTCCCAATTGTGTTCTTCATTATCCTGGCGGGTTTGTTCGCCGGTTCTGAAACAGGTATGTATCGGCTCAGTCGGCTTCGCTTACGACTGGGAGTCGAGCGAAAGAAATTATCATACGTCATACTCAGCAGATGCCTGCACGACAGCAGCGGCCTGCTTCTATCAATGCTGATAGGCACAAATCTTTCCTACTATCTTACTACGAGTATTGTAACTTATGTATTAATAATGAAGACAGGGACTGAACATAATGCTGAATTCTTCGCAACCCTTTTGACCGCACCGACACTATTTGTTTTTTCAGAGCTAATTCCCAAAAATATCTTTTTTTATCGCTCAGATTCGCTTATGCCGTATTTGTCGACGCTTTTATACACATTTCACAAAGTCTTAAGCTGGTGCGGCGTCATACCTCTACTCAGATTCATATCGGGTCTATTCGTGCGATTATCAGGTCCGGCTTCTTCTTCAAAAACAGTAATAACATCAACACAAAGACACCAGGTCCAGGCAATTCTGCAGGATACGCACGAAGAGGGTATTCTCAGTGCTGTGCAGACCGACATTATAAACCGCCTTGTCAGTATCTCACACATCAATATAAGGTCTGTGATGGTGCCAATTAACAATGTTCAAATGGTTGATGTTAATTCTGATAATACCGCTCTGTTAAATAAATTGGAGGAATGTGCCTTTACACGTCTGCTGGTAACAGAGGGAGAGCCCGGACATATCATCGGTTTTATAAGTATCTATGAGGCCTTAAGCTTGTCGGAACAATTCACCAACTTAAAAAAGTATGTAAAACCAATCCGAAAAATCGACGCTAATACTACTGTTATAGATGCGATAAATATTATGCAGAGGGAAAATCAGAAGATAGTCTTGGTTACGAGGGGGGGACGTCCCGGTCGAGAAAGACCCATCGGTATCGTGACAATGAAAGACCTGGTCGAAGAGCTTCTCGGCGAGCTGGCTGAATGGTAAGTAGATTTACTATTTATTATTTACAATTTGCTATTTTTTCTTTGTCAGTCTCAATGTTTTTTAGTTGTTAGTTTTGTGATGCCTGTAAAAATCGTCAATATATTAGTTGTCTTCATATTGATTATTCTTTCACTTGCGATCTTAAGCAACAGTATGTCCAAGCCTGTTGGCCGGGATGAACAGATGTACTGTACCGGCGGTGTCCTGCTGGCCCAAGGAAAGATGATTTACAGAGACTTTTCATACGCAGCCCAGCTGCCCTACCATCCCTTATTATGTGCAGCTTTATTTAGAATATGTAATACAACATATTACCTGCTTGTCGGGAGAATCCTCTCTGCGTTTTGTGATATCCTCATGGTGCTGTGTATTGTCGGTATATATCGTTATATTTTCAAGTCATTCGCAATTACCGGGATGCTTTTGGGCTTGTCTGCGGCTATTTTGTACGTATTCAATCCTGTCGTCGATTATGCCAACGGCTATGCCTGGAACCACGATGTTGTAATCCTATGCGTTGTGTTGTCATTCTGGTTATTCATATCCACTGATTTTAAGCAGAAGTCACCCGCCGAAGGCGGGCACGATCAAAACCCAGCTTCGCTGGTCTGGCGAATTGCCGCTGTCGGCGCCCTGCTTACGTTTGCAAGTTGTATGCGTATAACGACAGCTTTGGTAGAGATGCTGTTTTTTGTAATGCTGCTGAGCCTACCAGGCGAGTCTATGAAACAAAGATTCAAGACCGCCCTGCCGTTTCTTGCGGCAGCGGCTGTAGTTTTGATTTGGCCTGTCTGGGTTATAGCTCAGGCGCCGCGAGCATTTTTTCTGAACCTGGTCAAAATACCGACACTATACGGCGAATGGCTGCACAAAATAGGTATGGTTTACAACAAATCCGCGCTGACATTAACCTGCCTTAGACAGCCTGGATATTTTGCACTTGTGGTATTAGCAATATATTTTTACCTGACTATCGTGTGTCTTCGCCGCAGATTAAAGTCGCCGACGCTCCAAAGCTATGGCGACGGAGTGATATTAAATATCAGAAATCTATTGCTTGCCCCCCTGCTTGTGATAATGTTTTTTATAATTGCCCTTATTCCGCCGACAATGTGGAGGCAGTACCTTGCAACACCGGTACCTTTTCTTGTAATCAGCTTCTCCTTGCCGCTGTTGTATTTGCGAAAACTTGCCGGCAAAACCAGCATTAGTAAACACTTCAAAATAGCGGCTGCTTTAGTAATTGTGTGTATGCTTGTGGCAGTTACTTACTATCCAGTTGTACTATACAGGGCTCCGTTAGTTCTTGTGCCGGAAAGATGGGTACCGATTGAAATACATAAGATTTCAGAAAACATTGCTGAGAAAACTCAGGAACCAAAACTAATACTCACTTTTGCCCCCCTACTCGCTCTTGAGGGCCGAAGTGATATTTATACAGAACTTTCCTGTGGCGCAATTATCTATAGAGCTGCCGATTCGATGTCACCATCTGAGCGAAGTGTTACACATACTGCAGGCCCAAAAACACTCGGAGAATTACTCGAAAAATCTCCACCGTCAGCGGTGATACTTGGCGTTGAAATGAGACGCCTCGAAGAACCCATTCTCGAATCAGTCGTCAAGCCCGACTGGGAAAGAAAAGTCTATGAAAACGGCATTGTAGTTTACTTTAGACCGTAATCTTGTAAAATGAGCAGCGAGAAAGATTATGAAGAAGGCATGTAGAAAAATCCCGGCACAAACCATTCGCAAGAGAGTCTTTATGTCCGTCAAACTGGTAATCTTGCTGCATTTATGTCTTGCTTGTCTGGTTCACGCCGAACCGCTGACGCTGCCGCTTGAGCAACGTCCGGATTGGCTGCAGCGGGACGGGATTGTTATGGCGGGGAGCTGGGAGCCCTTGCTGTTCCGCGTTCGGCGTGATGGAAGTGAAGGCTATATACCGACGGCCGAGCAACGTGCCGCCTACTTGCGCGAGCACAGTCCCGAGATGGTTGAAAAACTCAAGGCCCTGGGCGTGAATTTCGTTATGATGCACTGCTATAAAGGTGCAGGCCTAAAAGCGGAACGCGAAAGCATGGCTGATGCGGTCAAATTCGCCAAACTTTGTCACGATGCCGGTCTGAAAGTTGGCGTTTATAACTACAGCGGGGCCTTTATTTGGGAGCTATTATTTAAAGAGGTTCCAAAGGCCAGAGACTGGGTCTTACTCGATAAAAATGGCAAGCCCTTAACGTATGGTACGGCAACATATCGCTACCGCTGGAACCGCAACCACGCCGACGCCCAAGCATTCTATCGGCAGCTTGTTCGATTTGCCGTCAACGACATTGGTGCTGAGCTGCTCCACTTCGATAACTATGGTTACGGTCCCGGCCAAGACGCCGACTCTATACAACGGTTTCGCAACTATCTCGGTGACACGTTCACTCCTGAGCGGCTAAAGAAAATGGGTATCGATGACCTGAATGCCGTACAGCCTCCTATGACCGGGCTACCGGAGAACATGCTGCGTCGGGCTTGGCTGGATTTTTCCTGCCGGTCGCTTACTGATTCCTATCACGACATGAGCCGCTATGCTCGCACGCTTCGTAAGGACATTCTTATCGAGTGTAATCCCGGAGGTCCGGGAAACTGGATCCGGCCACCAGTGAACCATGGAAACCTTCTTCAGGGCGGCGAGGCGTTCTGGGACGAGGGTAGGCAGCCTGGTTACCAGAACGGACAGCTCCAGACCCGTATCCGCACTTTCAAGGTGGCCCGGCGTATGGATAATATTGCATTCGTCTACACTACTACCGGTCTTGAGATGGCCGAGTCCATGGCGTTCAACCGCGATTGCCTTGGATGTATCTGCTGGTTTGAATATGGCAGGTTAGTCGCCAAGCCAGGCTCGAGTGACCCCGTTTCCAAAACTCTTGAACCTTTTATTCGCTTCTTTAATACGCGTCGTGACCTGCTTCGGGAAGCCAGGATTGTTGCGGATGTAGCGGTTCTGCGCAGCTTTCCATCACAGGTATTCGCCAATTCGAATTACGCCAGACTCACTTATCAAGTCGAAGAGGCTCTCATTGAAAACCGCATCTGTTTCCAGATAATCTATGGTCACCATCTCAAAGATTTAAAACGCTATCGTGCGCTCATTCTTGCAGGATGTATAGCCCTTTCCGATGAGCAGATAGAACAAATCAGGCAATACATCAAATCCGGCGGCCGGGTCTGCGTCATCGGTCCGGTCGCAACCCACGACGAGTGGATGCTTCCGCGAGAAAAACCGGCACTGGATGACCTGCCGGCCACCGGCGTGGTGCGCATCGGCGAAAATGATGATATCCTTGGCGCGGTCACCCGGGCCTGCTCGAACGAACTCTCCCTGCTGGTTCAGGCCGAACCCGGAATCTCTTCGGAACTAACCGAACAGCCCGGCAGACGCCTTATTCATCTGGTCAACTACCGGGCAGATGACCCTGTCAAAAACATCACAATCAGTCTTCGCCTTCCGGCCGAACGTCACGTCAAGGACATATCACTGGCCAGTCCTGAGCGAGAACACGACATTAAAATGACCTTTAAGGCGCAAGCCGGTGTTGTTACATTCGCTGTGCCGGAAGTAAGTGTTTACGAAATCGCCGTGGTAGAATATTTCAGGCCTTAATATTGCCTTCCCCTCAATAGCGTGAATCAATACTAAATTTTTCGTTGCATTCTCGTGGTTAATTTTTTTAAATTTTTTCCTGATTTTGTCTTTTGTGTTACATTATTATTAAACACTGCGAGCAGGATTTTATCACCCTTCGACAAATCGATAATTTATAAGTACTGAACTTCTGATGTTACAATCAAAAGCGCAAAACACATAGGACAAACTCGTTATGGCGTTTACTTCACGATTAAGGGCTGGCCTGTCCAGCCCTTTTTGTTTGCTGTCTTAAAGTAAATTTGATATAATTTATTCAGTAAACATATTAGCAGATAACTCTAACCTGGTGCGTAGTGAATAACACAATTAGCTGTATTGATAGCGAAAGGAACAAAGAATGAAAAGGTTCTTCACCCTTGAATACTGGCAGGATGACGACTGGTTTGTCGGTAAGTTAAAGGAAATCCCGGGTGTCTTTAGCCAGGGCAAAACTATAGAAGAGCTGAAGGAAAATATAATTGATGCTTACCATATGATGCTTCGGGAATATGATGTTGAAGATAAGCGCGCCAGCACCAAGACCATAGAATTGGGGGTAGAAGTTTGAAACGAAGTGCCTTGATAAAAGAACTGGTTAAAAGCGGTTGCTATCTGAAAAGGCACAGTAGTAAGCATGACATCTATGCGAATCCCAGAAACGGCAAACAGGCACCGGTTCCGAGGCATACCGAGATAAAAGATTCATTGGTCCGATTGATCAAAAAGCAGCTTATCATATAATTATTCAGTATCAATAATAGCTTTTGCGATGTCGTTGATTACTCCGCGAGTACGGCCGTTGGTATTGTTTGCGAGAATTGAAAATATAAAATCGCCCTGTTCAGTGATGCACAGGCCGGAAAACGACCTGACACCACTAATATATCCGGTCTTGCCCAAGATTTTGCCTTTGTACTTTTCTTCTTTGAAATACCTGGCAATTGTCCCATCTACCCCCCCTACCGCCAGCGAATCCTTATACAGTTCCCAATTCCTGCTATTGTAGATATTCGATAACACTTTTGTTATGGCGTATGCGCTAAGCTCATTTTGTCTGCTCAGGCCGCTGCCATCATCGATATAAAACTGGCTTCCATCGATGCCAAGCTCCAGGAGATATTCAGAAATCAATTCTCTGCCTCTGTCCCAACTACCGTATTTTCCATTCGGATTATTATGAGCGGCGATAGTCTTAAGCAGCGCCTCGGCTGCCAATCCGAGGCTGTTCTTGTTACAACGAGCCAAACAATCGGTTAGTGAAGTGCTGTATTCAGTGAGCAGCCTGAAGCTGCTGTCCTTATCAAGCATTTTTACTACAAGCCGTCCGTCTGTTTTTATTCCTGCTTTAGCGAGATTCTCAAACAACATAAATCCAAAAAATGCAGCAGGTCTTTCAATCGCAACGTCAAATGGCCCGACCCTGTCTTTGCATTTGCCGTAAACGACAATCTTATTAGGCTCCCGGTTTCGATAGGTCCCTACTGCACTTGTGCCTTTTGATATTGGTTTGACCTGATTGTCGAATTGTATAAAAGCGGTCTGCGGCTCAATTAATACTTCCACTTTGCCGCCGACATTCCTCGTACTTATCCCTATACAATTATCATTGAAATTCAAGCCGCTCACTTCGCAGGCATACCACTTGTTCAAATCATCTCTTGACCAGCTCGGATTGACGTGCTGGTTATCGAATATGCTGCTGTCAATAATTATGTCTTTAACGGTTTTTATTCCATTGCGTTTTAACACCTGTATTATGTCTTTGAATATCCAGCCTCGTTCTCGGCCATACTTAGCATCTGTTTTTTCGTCCCCCAACAGTGGGTCGCCGCTTCCTATTACTACGAGGGTATCGTCACAAAGCCCAACCTCCGTTTTGTATTCGTAATCAGGCCCTAGGTATTTCAATGCCGCTGCGGTGGTAATTATTTTCATATTCGAAGCCGGTATCATCAGCTCTCCTTCGTTATGGTTATATACCGTCTCGCCGGAATCGGCCTTTACGATATGAATGGAAAATCGAACTTTCTGCCGCAAAGAACGGCTGATAATACCGTCAACTCGCTTCGCCAAATCCGCTTTCGCAAAACTGCCGAGGCAAAGAACAAATACAGCTGCGACCAATAATTTTTCCGTGCGAACTTTCATAAGGTGGCTTATTATTCCACAACAGAAGCGGCATATCAATAATTTTCTCTACAGATTCAAGAGAGAGTTATCTTGATGTTATAATAATCGTACCGTCGGCCTTGTTGCTTTAGAATGAGCTGGCAGTTGAAGATATACACTTTGGCCTTATTTTGCTTGAAACAGTCGGCTGCTGATTGTAGAATTAAGTACATATTCGGCTAAAAACTTTTTTCAATTTGTAAGTTATGTTGGAATTTTTATTATATCCTAAGTCTATAGCACTTATCGGTGCTTCGAGGACACCCGGCAAGGTGGGCTATGAGATATTGGCCAACCTGTTAGAAGGTGGTTTTGAGGGACAAATCATACCGGTGAATCCTTCGGCCGACGAGGTATTAGGCCTTAGCTGTTTACACGATTTGAATATGTACACAGGCTCTGTTGACTTAGCAATTATCGCGGTGCCGGCAGCGTCTGTTCCCAAAGCCGTGGAAAGTTCGATTAGAGCAGAAGCAAAAGCGATAGCAGTGACCACGGCAGGTTTTAGAGAGACCGGCCCAGAAGGAGCCAAAATGCAATCGGAGATTACGCAGCTTTGTTCGCAGGCTGGCGTTCGTTTGTTAGGGCCTAACTGCCTGGGCCTGATTAATACCGGACACCGGATGAATGCTTCGTTTTCAAAACGTATGCCGAAGGCCGGCGGCATATCAGTCCTGTCTCAATCGGGAGCGGTCTGTACGGCAATGTTAGATTGGGCTAAGGCCCGAGGTCTCGGCTTAGCAAAAGTCGTCAGCATAGGTAACAAGGCCGACCTAAATGAGACTGACTTCTTATCGGCATTTGAAGCCGATGAACAGACAAAAGTCATCGTTGGCTACCTCGAAAACATTACATCCGGCGATAAGTTCATTAAGGCAGCGCGGTCAGTGGCTTCGGCCAAGCCTTTGGTCCTGTTGAGAGCGGGAGTTACCAAGGCGGGAATGAAGGCGGCATCGGCACATACAGGTAGTCTGGCTGGAGACGATATTGCCTACACGGCGGCGTTTAAGCGGGCCGGTGTTATACGAGCAGAAAGCTTTGACTCGCTTTTCGACTACGCTGTGGCGCTGTCTATGCAGCCTCTGCCCAAAGGCAATCGTGTTGCAATCATCACCAACGCCGGAGGGCCGGCCGTTATGGCCGCTGATGCCCTCGAGCAATCCGGGATGAAGGTGGCCACTCTGAACGGAAATAATGCCGGCGCCCTCAGGGAGAAGCTGCCGCCTGCAGCTATTGTCAGCAATCCAATTGACGTGTTGGGCGACGCCGACCCTGAGCGGTATGCCACTGCTGTCAGTACCGCGCAAAAAGACGATTCGGTCGATGCTATCATCGTGATTCTAACGCCGCACGCAATGACAAGGCCAGCGGAAACCGCTCGTGCTATTGCTGCCTCCGGTTCTGATGATAAGCCGGTGCTTGCGGTTTTTTTAGGCAGTGCTGATATGATGCCCGAACGCAAGGAATTAGTCGATTGCAATCTGCCTGATTACCCCTCACCGGAACGGGCTGTCTCAGCACTGCGAGCTATGTATGAATATGGTGCCTGGCGCAGCCGTCCGGCACGCGTTGTTACCCGTTTTCCAGTCAACCGGCGCAGAGTCGAGCGTATCATCTCACGACATTTAAAAACAAATCACATCCAGATTGGCGAAGTTGAAGCCAAAGAAATCCTACGGGCTTACGACTTTAATGTGCCGGATGGTCATATGGCCAATACACCCGAAGAAGCGGTGGAAATCGCCGAAAGAGTCGGATTCCCTGTGGCTATGAAGATTGTTTCCCCTGATATTGTCCATAAGTCCGATGTGGGCGGTATCAAGCTTAATATATCCAGCCCCGACCAATTGCGTGATACCTTTGACCTGCTAACGCTGCGGGTCAGCAGGCGCGCACCCGAAGCCCGATTGGACGGTGTTTACATAGAGAAGATGTGTGTCCGCGGCCTGGAGGTAATCCTTGGTATGACGTCCGACTCGCAGTTTGGACCGATGCTCATATTCGGACTGGGCGGCACCTTTGTAGATGTGCTCAAGGACGTTTCCTGTTACCTGGCCCCTATCACTGCCGACGAAGCGATGCAGATGTTAATGGAGACCAGGTCATACGCCTTGCTCAAAGGCGCCCGTGGCCAGGCCGATGTGGACCTGTCCGCTATCATAGGCGGTCTGCAGCGAATAAGCCAATTGGCTACTGACTTCCCGCAGATTAAAGAGCTGAACATAAACCCGTTCATCGTCGGAAGCCTCGGCACCAAGGCGATGGTAGTAGATGCGCAGATAACTCTCAGCCGGGGTCCCCAAACACAAGAAGAAGCATTTGGGGGGCCTGCTGAATCTGGTCGCAAATAAATGAACGAATCCAATCCCGGCTACAATAAAGAAATCCCCGCGAGCTGGCAGGAAAACTACCGGAGCATGATTACCTCAGCCGAGGAAGCCATTGCACGCATACGTCCCGGTCAGCGGGTGTTCATCGGTACCGGTTGTGCCCAGCCCCAGGCATTGGTTAAAGCCTTAGTCAATCGTGCCGCCGAATTAGAGGATATCGAAATTATACATTTGCTGAGCCTTGCTGAGCCGTCTTATGGACACAAGGAATTGGCCAAACATTTTCATGTCCATAGCTTCTTCATAGGTAGTAATATTAACGAGACGCAGGAATTAGGCGACTACACGCCGATATTTTTTTCCGACATCCCACGCCTGTTTCGCTCAGGAGAGCTGCCTGTTGATGTTGCTTTGATACAGGTTACCCCACCTACTGAACAGGGAATGTGCTCTCTGGGGATTTCCGTTGATATTACCAAGAGCGCCGCTGAGAACGCCAGCTTTGTCATCGCCCAGGTAAACCCACAGATGCCGTGGACCATGGGAGACAACCTGCTGTATGTCCACGACATCGACATTCTCGTGCCGGGTGAGAGTCCCATTATTGAAGCGACACTGCCGAAGCCCACGAAGACATCCCGCTGCATCGCTGAGTACATAGCAGCCCTGATTCCGGACGGCTCCACAGTGGAGTTAGGAATCAGGCGCATTCCACTGGCGGTAGTCGAGTTTCTAAAAGACAAGTGTGACCTTGGAATTCACACGGAAGTCCTCTCTGAGGCCGTCATTGACCTGGTTGAGTCCGGAGTGATAACAGGAGCGCGAAAAAACATCGACCGCGGCAAGATAGTAGCGAGTTTGTGCATGGGCACGCGCAAGCTTTATGATTATATTGACGGCAATCCTGTTTTTTCTTTCCGGCCCGCTGAGTATGTCAGTGACCCGTACCTCATAAGCCAGCAGCATAACATGGTTGCCATCAGCGTTGCACAAGAGGTGGATTTAACAGGACAGGTCTGTGCCCATTCGCTGGAAGCAGGGTTCTCCGGCCTGGGCAGTCATATGGACTTTACTCACGGGGCCGCCAGAGCTTCCGGAGGTAAATCGATTGTTGCTTTGGAGTCAACTCGAAGTCACGGCACTATTTCACGGATCACCGCCCATCTTAGTCACCACGCAGGCGTGTCTGCTACTTGCTGTGAAGTGCATTATGTAGTTACCGAATATGGTGTTGCCTACCTTTACGGTAAAAGCCTGCGGGAGCGTGCTTTGGCGCTTATAAGCATTGCCCATCCGAAATTTCGTGCCGAGCTGCTCAAAGAGGCCATCGAAGATAATTACGTTAGTTCTGATTTGGCGGCTGTCGAAGGGAAAGTTTTTGTCGGCCCACAGGAATTGAAAACCTCGATGGTGCTCGATGACGGAATGCTGATAAACTTCCGTACTATGCATCCGACTGATGAGAGGCGGATGCGCGACCTCTTCCACTCGCTCTCCCAGCAGACCATACACTATCGGTTTATGTCAAACATAACGCGACTACCACAGAAGGAGGTCCTGAATTTCCTATATACCGACTACCGAAGCGATATGGCAATTGTCGGGACTTTACCTGAGGTGCACGGCGAAGAGATTATCGCCATCGGGCGCTACTATCTGAATCCACGGACCAACCGCGCCGAGGTAGCCTTCATTGTTCGCGACCAGTGGCAGAACCGCGGTATTGGAACTTTTTTACTGAAGTACCTTGTTACCATTGCCAAGCGCAACGGCATTGCCGGCTTCACTGCTGAGGTTCTGGTAGATAACAAACCGATGATGGCAGTAATACATAAAAGCGGCTGTAAGATTCGCAGCCGACTGGAAGACCGCGTTTACAGCTTCGAATTGGATTTTGAGTAGCGCCCCCCCTGCCCTTCTGACGCTTTAACCCCGCCTATCATCGATGGGCGGGGTGAAGTCTTAGCTTCTGAACAAGGTAAGGTAAACTATAGACGGCTATTCCAATAAAGCACACATAATATCTAAGGCTATAATCAAGATGGAAAATCTTCGTTACAATAGCGGGCCAAAACAATATAAGCGATGCAATAAGAAACAGAGGAATTTCATACCATTTATTCTTTGTTATGAACCATCCCTGGACCGCATTTGTAAAAGCAAAAGCTCCGAATATGGCCATTATAAAAATGAGCAGTGCCTGAGGCCAATTATTGATTCCGTAAAGGACAAGCTCGGCATTAAACACAAACATAAACGGAATAACGGCGGTCCGCAAATCATATATGAAGCCCTGTATCCCTGTTGATATGGGGTCGGATTTTGCAATAGCCGCGGCAGCATAGGCAGCGAGTCCTACGGGCGGTGTATCATCGGCAAGAATACCAAAATAGAAACAGAACAAATGGGCAGCTATCGAAGGGATAAGGATAAAACCGACACCATTTACGGGACTTAGCTCTCGGATTACAGGGACTGTTATCGATGCCATAACGATATAGGTTGCCGTTGTCGGCAGTCCCATTCCGAGTATCAGACTTGCAATTGCTGTTATTAGCAGCAGAGGAAAAATATAGCCAAAGGAGAGTCCTGCAACAACGTCAACAACCATACCACTTATACCCATGAAAACGATGCCGACAATAATACCCGCAGTGGCTGTTGCTAATGCGACAGTGAGCATATTCCTCGAACCTGCAATTAATCCCTCAGCTATGGTGCTGACGCTTTTAATCGCGGCCTTTGTAACGGCTGTGCCATTCTTTAGAGCTCCGATGATTTCCTGTATAAAGGTAATCGCCATCAGGACAACTATTGCATTAAAAGCCGCCAGGTTTGGAGTGTGACGCATAATTATTAATTCATATATCAAAACAATCAGAGGGATAAGGTAATGAAATCCATTTTTCAGCACGATCAGAAACCTGGGAATGTCCGATTTCGGCAGGCCTTTCATTCCGAGTTTTGAGGCTTCAAGGTGAGCAATATAAAACAGGGCAAAATAGGACACAAAAGCAGGAATGGCGGCAGCCTTTACAACATCAAGGTAATCAATGCCTAAATATTCTGCGATAATAAATGCTGCTGCTCCCATTATCGGAGGCATCAGCTGGCCGTTGGTACTTGCAGCAACCTCGGTTGCCGCTGCAATCTTTCCGGGATAGCCGACCTTCTTCATTAAGGGAATCGTAAACGTTCCCGTCGTAACAACATTGGCAATACTTGAGCCTGAGACAAGACCTGTTAATCCGCTTGAGACAATTGCCGCTTTTGCTGCGCCGCCCTTGAATCGACCAAGTAAAGAGATGGCAAGATCATTGAAAAAATGTCCGGCCCCGACTTTATCCAGCATTGAGCCCAATAGCACAAATAGAAAAACTGTGTTGGCGGAAACATAAAGGGGAATACCATAAATCCCTTCGGTGGAAAGAGCAATCTGGCTGAGATACCTTCGCAGTGACACTCCCCGAAAGGAAAATATCGACGGCATATAAGGGCCTAAGAAGGCATAGAGTGTGAACAAAATGGCAATAATGGCAAGGGCAGGTCCAATCGCACGCCTCGTTGCCTCCAGCAGAAGTACGATTAGTATAACACTTATAACGACATCCCGCGTAATAGGCAGACCCGCCCGCATTGTTATACCCGTCCAGTCAAAGACAAAGTACAGCACAGAAAGACATGCCAGTCCCGCCAGGATATAATCCATAAGCGGGATACGGCTTACAGCCTTTGGAACGTCAGTTTTCCACTTTTGTTTGGCCCTGCCCCGGCAGGTTAGGAACACGAGTGTTATGGCAAAAGCCAGATGAACCGCCCTTACCGTTGTGCTATCGAGTATTATTAAACGCGGCAATGCTAATTGAAACAAAGCCCATGCTATTGAGACAGCAGCAATAATGAATCTACCTGCCGAGACTTGCTGTCTCTGACACGGCTGGTCGGCTTTTTTCTTGTCTATTAAAAGCATCTAATTGATTATAAGAATGCGATACTTCGTAAGTCAATCAAATAAACGAAGTTACAAGAATAGCCGGAGCGACTTGGCAGAATACTTGGTGTTTTGGGTCGATTTGGAAACTTATGGTCTTACGATTGAGTTCGTCTCTAAAATGGCCTCTGAGGTGCTACTTTAGGTCTTCTGTGGGCTTTCTTTGAGAAATAGGCACAACTTTAGTAAAAAAGTGCAACATTTTCTGGAATTTGACGTATATTTTACTTGCATAAACGCCGAAGAATATTTATACTTTAAGGATGAATTATCTCGCCGCTATCGCCTTATACGGGTGATAGTCGGTTAATGAACTCGCCAGCCCTGTACTGCAGGGCTGGTTTTTTTATTTCAAGCAATAAGAAAGCTCTTTTTTGCTTAATTCAATAAATAAATCCGCAGCATTTATGAGAGCATCTGAACGGTTGGAAGAAAAAGTGGCATTCTCGACTTGTTTACCAGCTCGTTTGATTTCTTCGAGGACGCCCACAAAGTCGCCGTCTCCGCTGACCAGAATTGCTGTGTCATAGCAATTACGAAGTGCTCCAGTTAACATATCAGTGGCAATTAGCACATCAACACCTTTCTCGATTGGCTGCATTTTCCTGTATCTTAAACGGTGCTGTTGGATTGTAACATATGGTACATGTCGAAGGTGTTCTAAAAACTTCTGTTGTTGTTTGGCGGTAGTAGGGTCACGTTTTGAGTCAACAGTAGATATGTAGAAATTAAGGCGAATCAGCTTGCGCCCGTTAGAAAGAATTTCAGAGAACTTTAAGTAATCCAGTTTAGTTGTGCCGCACTCGCTTTTCAAACCATGATAAAGATTTGAACCATCTATGAATATCTGTACACGCTCTCTGGGATCTATGTTCAATTTCTTAAAATCGAATAGTTTCATTTTTCTTTTCCTCAAAATATGACTTTTATCATAATTATACCCATTGCTACTAATGATAGGCAGAATAAGGAAGAAATTACAATATTCTCCCCAAAAATCTCTTGCAATCCCCGCAAACGCAAAAATTGCCTCTGTACCGTTACTTTAGAGCTTTTGTGGGATTGCTCTTCTGCTTTCAATAATCGCCCAAACAGATACTCCGAGGGCAAGCAAAGAAACGGCGAAAGCGGCAAAAGCCGAATTTCCAGGCTCACTGAATCATTCCATTTTTATCCCTATCTAAATGAGATTTTTTGATTGTTTATATTTCAAGTGTCAAACACTTTGCCACAATTTGGGCACCAAAGTTTAAGTTGTAAGCCTGGTGTATTGCACTCAGTGCAAATACGTGCATCCTTTTCTGCTTTCTGGTAGTCATGCCAAGCTCGTTGAGTATCATCACTTATTACGAACTTTGGCTCTCCTTTTGAGTAGCCCATCGAGAATATTAGGGTTTCCCTTGTGAATACGTGTATGTCCGGGTGTTCATGCAGTTCCTTTAGAATCTTGAAGAGCCGGTCTTCATCGCTAATTCCCACACCAGCCGCTATTTCCATTAGGGTAAAGCTGGATCTTCCGTACTGTGGGCGTGTTGCGAGCCATTCCAGGACTTTCTTATGTTCTTTGTTAAGATTGAGCTTCATTTTGAGACCTCCAATTAAACATAAAAAGTTCTGAAAAAAAATATCAGAACGATGCAGAAAAAACAAATATTTATTCAAAAAACCCTGCAATTCCTTCTCACCGGCGATAATTCTAAGTATGGAAAACACCGGTTCAAATCTGTTTCACCAATTGATTATGGAAAGGGAAGTTTCTTAAATCTAATCAATTATGAGTTTCGGGTCTATGTGTTTATCAAGGCCGGCTTCTCTATAGTATTTTAAGGCCCCTTTGTGAATCGGCGCGGTAAGTCCCTTCAGCATGCTTTGCTTTGTCAGCACTTTGTAAGAGGGATGAAGGGACTTAAAATCTTCAAAATTATCGAACACCTCTTTTGTAATAGCATAAACAATATCATCGTCCACGTTCTTTGATGTAACAAATGTTGCCTTTACGCCGATTGTGTCAATATCTTCGGTATTCTTTGAGTAGGGATAAAAAGAATGAGCTATTGTCGATTCCGCATAATAAGGATACCTTTCAAGCAATTTATCTATATTAGGCCCTTTGATAGGCACAATAAAAACCTTAATTCTTCCAGATGTTGCTTCACTGATGTTGCCGTTGGGATGTCCCACTGTATAGAAGAAGGCATCGACTCTTCCATCTTGTAATAAGCCGGGTGCCTCTACGGCTTTAACGTATTCGGCTGAGAGGTCACGGTCCTCATCAAGACCCATCGCTTTTAGCACATCCCTCGAGTTCTGCAAATATCCGGAGCCGCGGTTTCCAAGATTTACCCTTTTGCCTTTTAAGTCTTTAATTTCCCTGATGCCGCTTTTCTCTGATGCGATTAAGGTGATTGATTCCGGGTGAACCGAAAATAGTGACCTGAGGTCTGTTTGTTTTCCGTATTTGGACCATTCAGCTAATCCGTTACACGCCTGATATTGCCTGTCCGATTGAACAACACCGAATACCAGGTCTGCGTTCAACACCGCATTAACATTGAATACGGAGCCGCTTGTCGATTCAACGGTTGCTTTAATCTTATACTCATCAAATTTTTTATTAACCATTCGACTTATAGCAACACCTGTAGGATAGTAGATTCCCGTTACGCCTCCCGTACCTATTGTTACGAAACTGACCTTCCGGGCTTTGCATCCTCCCAGAAGAATGCTGATACCGACAAGAACAAGTGCATAAGAACGCTCTTTCTTCATTTGCTTTTCTCGTATGACTGCTTTGTTTATATCTTTGTATGATATTATAAATGAACCTTTGTAAAATTATTATAAAAAAGAATTAACTTATGAAAACCAGATAACTACAGAAATCTCATTTTACTTTTGCATATCCGCCCCAAAAAGCAAGCGGGGCCTATACCGAATCATTCAGTATAAGCCCCGAATTGATGTGAATCCGTCGTCATCTCGTTTGTCGCCGTGAGTCCCGCACTAATTAGGCGTGGGCCTAAGCTCAATTGGTGCGGGACGCGGCAATCTCAAACTTTGAGAGTTTTTATTAGCCACACAATTTTAATTGTTTCAGAAACCTCAGCTTACGGTGTCGGTTCTGGCGGTGGAGGATACAGACGAATATCGTCGAAGTACATCGTACCTGAACCTCCAGCAACCGGATTATTCCTGTTGCCAAGACCAAGGGCAATCGTATTGACATTAGCCAGGTTAACACCCTGGTCTGCAAATGCCTGCAGGTCGATATTCCATTGAGTCCAGGTATCTATCTGTGCCGCATTAGGATTATCGTGAGCGACTACAGTTCTGCCATTGAGGACAACATACAATGTCTCAGCAGCATTGTCCGAATCACCTCTGAACCACAGTGACAATATATTAACGCCCTTTTCCGTCCAGTCACGCGGATATTCCAGCGTGTGGGTTGCCTCAGAGTAACCAACACTATTATCGTAGAAATACGGCATCGACTGGACGTCGCCGTGAACAATAGTTTGCTCGGCATAAGGAGGAAGCTCATTA
>JBGVTO010000334.1:0-6179 GCA_041862635.1 Phycisphaerae bacterium
CAAGAGCCCGAATCTGCAAAAGAATACAAATTTTCGACGTGACGCATTTAACGTGGGTATCGGAATAATCTGGCAATTGAACCTTATGGTAATTCCAATCTGTATCGTTATCAGGCAATATGATACGCTGTGGATTTCTATTGTGGTCCTCGTGATAACTTCAATCATTATGAAGTTTACTTGGTATGACAAACTAGGTCCGGGCGATATGTATGTGGCTGAAGATAGATAAAATCACGTTACTTAATGTATAAAAAGAAGTCATAACAAGAAAAAGGAAAATCATAATGAAACGGCATATTAATAAACTTGCGTGGCTTTGTTTAATATCACTGTTCTCCACTTTCTTTAGTTTTCAGACTCTTTGTGCAGAAATCGGTAAAGGCAGCTTGTACAGTGTTATAGAACTAACCTTTCAGGGTCCTTCGCAAGACCAGAGGGACGTCCCGGCCCGCGATATTGATTTCTGGGTTCGCTTCCGCCACGAAAGCGGTTCGCCTGAGTATAAGATTCACGGCTTCTGGGACGGTGACGGTAGGGGGGGTACAGGCGGCAATATCTTCAAAGTCCGCTTTTGCCCGACAAAAACCGGACGCTGGAATTTAGTGGAGGTCTATTCAAACAAACAAAACCTGCACGGCCAAAAGCAGGGTGACTACCTGAATGCTGCTGCTTCGAGTCATCCTGGTTTCTGGATAGTCGATTCCAATAGCCCGGGCCGACGTTGGTACATGCGCTCAGACGGTTCCAATCCTTATATTTTCGGCAACACGCATTATTCGTTTTTGTCTGGCTATCAGAAAGGTAACAAACCCAGCGGAAATGACATAGCCGCAGACATAGCCGGCAATGCAAAATACTTTAAAAAACTTCGATTTACTTTACATTGTGACCGTTATCCGAACCCGAAGGAAAAACCTTTTTTTGACGATAACGGTCGTCAGACCGACAGTGGTGACTACTCGCACCGACCAAATCCTCGCTGGTTTGGCCAGCGGGCGGACGTGGCTGTACGGACGGCCTGGGAACATGACCTGATTGCGGACCTGATTTTGTGCGGCCCCGACACGCAGGAGTCACGCTCCATTCTACGCACTGAACACAACGGCGGCGACACGACACCCTGGCTCAAATACATCGCTGCCCGTTATGGAAGTTTTCCCAACGTCTGGCTGTGTCTATGTAACGAATTCGAGATAAAAAAACCCAAATATTCTGAAGAAGAAATCGCCCGATTCGGACACATAATAAAACAATATCTGCCTTACCCTACTCCACTGAGCGTGCATTCTACACCTCGCACACTCTGGTCGAAGAAGTTCGATGAGCTTCCTGCCTGGAACGACCATCAGATTATCCAGAAAAAGATTCGCAATCTTCCTGACTCAGCTGATACAATCCAATACACCTGGCAAAATCCTGATGGCAAAAGCCCACGTAACAAACCAACGGTCAATGACGAGTTAAGCTACCAGGGCAAGGGTGATAAACATACCGAACACGATACCATCGAGTCCCACCTCGGTGCTTTTCTTGGCGGCGGTTACGGCACAACCGGCGAAAAACCCGGCTCAAAATTGGGCCAATATTTCAGAGGACGCTTCAATCCCGCCGAGCACACTGCCGCAGACAATCTAAAATACATGCGTGAGATAATCGATACACATATCACATTTTGGAAAATGGCTCCCGAGACCAGTATTTTCTCAAATTTATATTCCGACTTTCGCGGGCTTGCCTGGCCCGGCCATGAGTATGTGCTCGGTACTAACAAACCGCATAAAAATATCATCGCCAATCTGCCTGCCGGTACCTGGATGGTCAGACGCTACGATATAATTAACAAAAAGGCATTGACGGTGAGTGAAACCGCTCACGGCAGCCTTACTTTCGATGCTCCCAACAGCCGTGCGGTCCTATTTCATTTCAAAAAAATGGGTGAATGAAATTATGACAGGATTCGAGACGGTAATATAGTCCTCCCTCGATAGTAAAAGCTAAATCACAAAAACCTGTAGGAGAAACAAGCAAATCATCCGTTCAAGCTGATTGTTTGGCTTTGTTCTGCATCCAAGGACAGGAAAAATTCTGGGGGCACTCTTTGCAGCCGTGTTTGGTTGAAACCAGCGGCAGAATCACAAATGCTTCAAGTGCAAAGACAACAAGCAGAACCAAAAGAGTCCAGGAGAAGCTGCGTATGACAAAGGGTATACCGACTAATACCGGTATGAACCACAAAGGCACAATCACAGGTATGTGCTTTTTGAATTTTTCGCTGAAGCACTCGATTGGCTTCTTTTTTCGAAACTTTGTAGCTATGCGGCCATATCCACAAGGACAGGACCTTGTGTTCCAATACCTGCAGTAGGGACATACGAATATCATAATCCAGAAGGCACCCATCAGGCCGTATGCCAGATAAGCACCGGCGGCTGTCAATCCCCAGGTTGAGCTGCCAAGAGCAATGGCAAAAATAACCGTTCCCAGCACTATCATAGCCAAGTAGGGAATATTATTAATAAGCTCCTGCGCAGGTGAGTAGTCTCGCATAAGTGAACTCTCTTGATTGTCTGGATCGTTGTTTGATATTTCTTTGTTCACCGATACCTTTTCTCCGGGAACGTTTGTATAGGTTAACCTATCAGCAATTATATCATTCCACTTGACCTGCATGAGCATGTTTTGCTTTGACATCATAGACCATCAAAACGTCAGCGTGGCGGGCATAGAGCCGGCCATCAGCAATAACAAGGTGTGCCCAGCCAGGGCCACTCATACCATCGCGCTTAGGAAGCTTAAAGGTACTCTTAAGGTTGTACCTGTTAGGATTGGCCTCAATGAGAGCTAATACATTGTCTTCGTAGCGAAAATACAGATGACCGTCGGCGTAAAGTACGGCTGCCGAGCCACCACCCGGTTGGTCTTCCTGCCACATTATCTTGCCGGTCTTCATTTCGATGCAGGTTGGCTTACCTTTTCCATGGTCATGGCCGCCGTAGATATAGTCGCTGACTCGGACAAAGCCGCCATGATGGTTCTGGAAAGTGCGATCGTCGAGGAAGTAAATCTCTTTTGCATCGACACTGTCACCTACAGCAGTCAACTTAAGCAGTGCACTGCCGGTACTGTAAGAGGTTGAACAGAATATATAATCTCCATAAATGACTGGGGTAGGAATATTTGCGACTCTGTTTGCTATCTTGTTGTATCCCCAGAGAAATCTGCCATCTTTTGCATCGACACCTATCAATCCCTTGTTGGTTAACTGAACATATTGTTGGATATCGCCGGTCTCTGTTACAACTATGGACGAGTAGCCCGCCTCTTCTTTTCCCTTTGGTCCGATGTCGGGCATCGAAGATTTCCAGATAAGTTCTCCTGTATTCTTATTGAGTGCGGCGATAACGGCGTTCCTGCCGCCGGGTGTACATAATAATTTGTCGCCATCTACAAGTGGCGATTCGCTGTATTTCCAATTTGGATTCTTTCCGCCTAAATCAGCTTGTAAATTTTTTCTCCATCGCACTTTGCCTGTATCGTCTTCTATACAGACTACGTCACCACTGGTGCCGATTGCATAAATGAAATCCTCATCAATAGTCGGTGTGCAGCGCGGGCCATCATCATGTGTCGGCCCGACTTGAGTTGCCCACAGCCGTCTGCGAGTGGACAGGTCGTAGGCAAGAACGCATTGCACGTTTTCAGAACCAAGGCGGACGTCGCCCATTGTATAGAGCCTACCGTCAACAATTGAGAGGCTGGAAAATCCTGTCCCAAGGCCCGTAAGCTCCCACAAAAGTTCCGGTCCTTCTTCGGGCCAGCTTCTGAGCAGACCGGTGTCAGTACATACTCCATCACGATTTGGCCCTCGCCACTGGGGCCAATCAGCCGCCTTTGCAATATTAGAAAAGACCGCTAAAACGGTACATACACAGAAAACAAATAATAACGCCTGGATGTTATTTTTGAGTGCTTTTTGTGATTTCATAGAGTTCCTCCGAAATGTGAGTAGCAGGTAAAGATTGAATTTATTGGTAATGTTGGATTAAGTTATATAACTACCTTTTTAGGCCTCTTGCTATAGCGGGTAAAATACGTCATTTATTCAAATCCTGTATAAATACAGTTTCAGTTCAATTTCGTAAACTACTATGGCCTTACACCCGTAGTATTACGAAGAAAGTATAAAAATGTTTTGTACGAAATATTCCGGCAGATGTCAATATCTCAATTTTATATAAATTCTATAGTTATTTCCGAAATGCCAATGCTCCCGTTGGGCATGCTTTTACGCATTGGTCGGCGGAATGCTTGAGAGCATCAGCTATTGAACGGCCAAATGGTACCGCTACGCGGACGTCAAAGCCACGGCCTATAAAGGTCAGCCCAAGTCTTTCGCCGGCCTTGGCAGCGGTTTGTATGCAAAGACCACAGTCTATACACTTGCCGGCTTCATAAATTATATCTCCCGCACTAATTGAGCCGGACTCGCCCATTTGCACATCGGGCAGTGCTGAGTCTTTGCACAGGTGGTAATTGGTGCGGGATTGAATCTGCTGAGTAAACAGCCGGCGCTGGCCTTTGTACCGCGTTGGTTTGGCTTGGTAGTCCTGGGCATATTGCTTCAATTTACAAGTATCAGCCTTTCGACAATCACAATGCAGGCAACGTGTTGCTTCTTTGCGGGCCTGCTTGTCAGTGAAACCACCATCTTTTCCAGAGGGACTCGTCCGCTTTGCTTTGTCGGCACAGGTTAAGAATTTCTCAATTTCTCCATCCATTAGTTTGCCGATACGAGTATTGAATTCCTTAACCGGTCCGGTTACTGAGTCCGCCTTAGGCGGAGATAAATACTGACTTATAGAAACCGCCGCCTCTTTCCCGTCCGCTACCGCCCGCACTGTAAGCTTGCGCTTATGAACAGCATCCCCACCTGCGAATATGTCCTGAAGATTCGTCTGGTAAGTTTTGTTGTCTATTGCGATTCCATTTGTGACCTCCTTAAGCTCCATCGATTTGGCATCACCTGGTTTTAGCTGGCCGACCGCTACAAATACGGCATCAAAATCTCTGCGCAAATCTTCCATCAATAAATCGGTGCCTATTCGTGTTTGACCTTTAAATTTCATTCCGAGTTTTTCAATTAACGCAATTTCCCTATCAAGCACCTCAGTTGGAAGATGCTCTTTAGGAACGGCGTAGCGCAGCATACCGCCGGGCTTTTCGTGGTCATCAAAGACCGTACAACGCAATCCGGCCTGTTGGAGATAATATGCAGCAGCCAAACCGGCAGGGCCGGCCCCAACAATAGCTACACGCTTGTCCTGCGAAGGTTTGCAGGGCGGCAAATATGGGTTTGAAGACTGCAGGTCGAGGTCGGCAACGTAGCGTTTCAAAAGACAGATTGAAACCGCCTCGTCGAATACGGCCCGTCTGCATCCTTGTTCACAAGGCTTCGGACAAATACGTCCCAACACCGCAGGCAATGCGATATCCTTCTTTACGGTAGCAATTGCCTCGCGAAACTTACCGGCCGCAATCTGGCGAATCATCAACGGAATGTTCATCCGGGCAGGACATATGACTTGACAAGGCCCGTGGCAATCGCCCACATGGTCGCTTAAAAGCAATTCCAAAGCTGCCTTTCTTGCCTGATGTACCTGCTCCGAATTGCTTTCGACATGCATGCCATCTTTAACAATAGTTCCGCAGGCCGGCACAAGAGAAGCCGAACCGTCGATTTTGACCACACATACCATACAACTGGTTGAAGACTTATAACCTTTTAGGAAACACATTGTGGGAATTTCGATTCCGAGCTTGCCGGCGGCATCGAGAATTGTAGCACCCTTATCAACTTCAACTTCACGATTATCTATGAACAGTTTGGGCATTGTTTACTGAACCTCAACGGCATCCTCCGGACATATGCTTTTACAAGTACCGCAACGGATACACTTTTCGGGGTCTATTTCGTGTATCTCGTACGGTTTCATTTCAATGGCATCGACCGGGCAGTGCTGTGCACACAAACTGCAACCGATGCAATCATCCGTTACCGAATACGTAATAAGCGCTTTACACTTTCCGGTAGGGCAGCGTTTTTCAAGGTGAGCTTCGTACTCATCGCGGAAATATTTAATAGTTGAAAGAACCGGATTCGGCGCCGTTTTGCCAAG
>JBGVTO010000335.1:0-4171 GCA_041862635.1 Phycisphaerae bacterium
TTGACGAGGCGGGGGCTGGAAACGTGGAAAGGTTGAGATATTGTGACACTCGCAGACGAAAGGGCGAGTAAACGGTGAAAACAAAATTCGACCTAAACCAACGCGCCAGTCCTCGACCCTACTACGGGGAGAAAGAAATGTATCAATTATAGTCGAAAAACTCAATAAGCTTAGTACCAAACGGTTGGCTCGTAGCCCAATCCGCCCCAACAACCTTTCTGAATATAGTGCAAATCCATCTTTCCCGCATCAGTTGTCGGTGAGTAATGGTTTCCTGGGTGTCCCCGTTGGCGATCCCTGCCTATCTTTATGGTATCAATGCCTCTCCACTTATGGTAGTCAGCGTGGCCGTCCGCAAAAGACAATGTTACGCCGTCTCCGTGTCGTACCGGTGGGTCGTCCCACCATTGCTCTTTTACGTAATGGATAGCGAAGCTAACAGAAGTCACCCAGCCCTCATCAATGAAAACGATTCTTAATGCGTGTGAACCCTGAATATCTGTTATCCTTTTAAGAAATACACCCGGTTTTCCGGTACCAGTTTGCTCCTTGCCGTTGACGGCATTGGTACCAGCATACGTCAGCATTTCTCCGCGAGTACCGGTTGGGCAACGATAAAGATCTATGTCCCTAACATACTCCCAGAGAGCGCCGTCTTTGATAGCTTTTACTTGTTGTGCCTTCGGCATCTGCCCGCCGGACCCATAGTCATCAGCCCAACACCTACCGACCCAGGGAATTTCATATGGCGGATTGCTGACACTGCCGCGGATAACACCTGCTTGGGCGCTGACGATTTTACCATCGTTTTCATTGGTATACATAATCCACGCAAGTGATAGTTGCTTGAGATTGTTGAGGCAAACCGCTCGCTTGCCCTGTTCTCTGGCCCTATACAACGCCGGCATCAATATCGCCATCAGCACCGCAATTATTGCAATAACTACCAGCAGCTCTATTAACGTAAAGCCTTTTGGTTTACACATGATAGTTCTTCTCCTTTCCTTTTAGGACAAGCCTTCTGTGCAATACGTAACTTTGTTTTGAATATTGATTTACAATAATTACTTTCTTACAGTCTCCTACAAGCTTTAAGTCTAATAATAAAGTAATTTCATCTCAATTTCAACAATATTCCGGCAGGTTCAACATGCCGCATTGCTGGATCAGCACAGAAACGTTCTACATCCTTGTTATCGTCATAAGCTATTTAGAGAAGCTACGAAGCTTTGCCGATAAGTCGAAACGATGGTGCCTAAAAAAAATTGTGGCAACAGGGATTTCATGATTTGACTTTGAGCTCTTGATAGGTGGCCGATTTAAAAAGGGGCCTATACCGAATCAATCTGTATAAGCCCCGAATTGATACAAATCTGCTATATCAACCGCGCAATCTTAATTGCCACCTAAATCCAGACTTACGGTGCCGGCCGATACAGCCGAATGTCATCAAAGAAAACCATACCTGAACCGCCGGCTTGCAGATTATTCTTATCGCCGAAACCAATAGAAATCGTATTGACATTGGCAAGGTTCACGCCCTGGTTTGCAAACTCCTTCAGGTCGATAGTCCATTGGGTCCACTCGTTTATCAGCGCTGCATCGGGATTAAGGTGATAGACCACCGCACTGCCGTTGAGAGCTACATACATCGGCTCAGCAGCATTAGACGCATCACCGTAGAACCACAGCGAC
This sequence comes from Phycisphaerae bacterium, assembly GCA_041862635.1. Classification (GTDB taxonomy): domain Bacteria; phylum Planctomycetota; class Phycisphaerae; order Sedimentisphaerales; family Anaerobacaceae; genus NIOZ-UU13. The sequence goes on from JBGVTO010000335.1 coordinate 1,696, forward strand.
AATACTCCAACACCTTCCTCGGTCCAGTCTCGTCGGGAGCTCAACGTCTTTTCCACCTCTGAATACCTGAGCTTGCCCTGCATATTGTTGTCGTAGAATAAAGGCATCGACTGGTTGCCACCGTGAACGATAGTTTCTTCGGTATAAGAACCTGTGGTTTCGTCGCCGACCATTGAGCCGGTTCCATTACCGGGATAGTCCGGTTCAGTAGGATGCGAGGCATAGCCAAACCCATCTTTCCATGCCCACCATATCTCGTTGTTACCAATGTCGTAGTCCTCAAAGTCGTCCACAATGATATAGTCTGTTACGGTAAAGTTCCAAACTTTGCCTTTGCTGAGCGTCCCGTCGTTATTAGACTCGTCAATTCGCCAGTAGTGGGTCTGACCCCATTCAACGCCTTCGGGTGGAGTATAGCTGGTCGTACCTTGTTGGCCTCGATATATATCCGGCGTTGATGTGTCGGCATTGTCCACCGCGTCTTTATCAGTGCCGAAGTAAACATCGTGCTGAGCCGCAAAATCTCCCGGCGACCAGCTAAGAGAGCTTACCTCTTTTTTGTTCAGTATTGCCCCGTTAGCCGGCTTCGGACCCCAGGCAAGTTTTACGTCACCTCTCATAGTGAGTGCAATATCATCAGGCGATAATACATAGTTGAACACTCGTATGTCGTCGAGCAAGCCGGCGTAGTAACGTGTGCTGGCGTTAGGCCGACCAAGCCGGATCCGACCGGACAAATTGAAGTCGTTGCCCGTGTGATCAACCGATATCGGCGCGCCGCCGTCCACATATAGATTCGCCTGCCCGTTGATGTCCCACGTGGCCGCGATATGGTGCCAAGAATCGTCATTCAATGCAGATGACTCGATGCTAACATCAGAGTCACCCCCCTCGATTAAAAATTCAGCCACACCGCCGTTCTCCACGTTGACGTGCAGCTCGTTGTCGCCGCCATAGCCGTCGCCGCTGGTGCCGTCAGAGCCGTAGAAAATCATTCCTCTCATTGCTTGTATGGTTTTAATCCACATACTTATGGAACCCTTGTCCGAGCCAATTATGCCCGTTGGCAGTTCAACGTAGTCGCCATTACCATCGAACTCGAGCGCATCGCCGTCATATCCAGCCACCCACTGTGGGTCACCTTCGAGCGTACCATAATTGCCATGGCCGGACCAATCAAAAGCAACAGCGCCTTCATCCAATTTCCACCAGCCGACAAGGTTGGGATTGGTAATGGGAATAATGGGTAAGGTTCTGAAGCTCCAGACATCGCCCTTGTAAGTATCAGCGCCATCGAACTCATCAACTCGCCAGTAGTAAGCCTTGTCTAAATCAAGTGTGCCGGGAGTATAGGTTGCATCTGACTGAGGCAGACCCACAACGGCATTGTTGACATCGTCAAAGTTGTCTCCGAAATACACGGTGTGTAATTTCGAGCCAAGACCTCCCGTCCAGCTAAGCTCGGCATCCAGGGACACAAATTTGACGCCATCAGTCGGGATTGGGTCATACGCAGTCTTTGGGGGGATCGTGAAGCTCCAGACAGTGCCTTTCCACGGACTGTTCGGCTCGGTGTCATTGACCTCATCGATTCGCCAATAGTAAGTTGTGCCCGGAACAAGACCCTCCGGATAAGGAAATCCGGGAAAGCCGGCAACAAGAAACGTTCCGGCTTGATTACCTTGGAACACACTTTCTGCTCCGACATTGACATCGTCAAAATTATCCCCGAAGTACACATCGTGCGAGACGGCAAAATCTCCCGGTGACCAGGAAAGGTTCACCCATGTGTCCTCATAGATAGCTCCATCATCTGGGATGGGACTATAGGCCTGCGTCTGCTGTCCTATCGCATCTGGCACATACTCTCCCTCATAACAGCGGGCATGATCCACATAGTACGTCTGCTCCGGATTGGAGATCAGGAGTTGCCACATGACCAACCTATCCTCAGGGGATTCAAACGTCAGGTGATACTCCTCCCACTCCGCAGTGGGGTTGACGACTTCTTGCGCCAGAGCACCCCACGCGCCTGCAGGATTCTGCTCGGCGCGAGATGCCGAAAGCGTGATCGGCCCAGCGTCTCCTTTCAGCCAGAAGGACATCGTGTAGGTCGTGCCTTGCTCGACGCTAAATCTCCGCGTGTGATCGAACCGCAGATTCCACGTTCCTCCTGCTGGAACGCCCGTGACCTCAATGAAGACACACTGCTTGCCTTCGATGGCTTCTTCGGTATCAATGGTGAGAAGCCCTGTCGCGTCGCTTTGCTTGTACAGTTGCCATCCGGGAATGTCCTGCACGTCCGTCCCCGTGCCCTCCTCGAAGCCGGGATTGTCAAACAGATTGACAATCTCCTGAGCATCAACCATGGACGTTCCGATAAGCAGGAACATCAGAATCAGAACCACATCTCTGCGTTTCATCTTTCTTACCTCCTCAGTGAACTTGCTTGATACTGGCCCATGTCGTTGAGTAA
>JBGVTO010000336.1:0-19749 GCA_041862635.1 Phycisphaerae bacterium
GGCAACCTGATGTTGAACTGGCGGATGCTGGCCATTACCGGGCAGGCTCGCTTTGCCGACATAATGGAACGAACTCTTTTTAACTCGATTCTCTCCGGCATCGAGGTTGACGGCGACAATTGGTCATATACCAATCCCCTTCGCTGGCATGGCCCCGAGCACATACTGTGGAGCAACGATACGCACAAACGTTTAGACCCTGGAACAAGAATGATCTGTTGTCCTACGAATCTTCTGCGAACTGTTGCCTCCTGGCACAACTATCTCTATAGTATCAGTAAAAAAGGCCTGTGGGTTCATCACTATGGCGGAAACGTTTTTGACGGCAAGCTTGCCGACGGACGAAAACTAAAACTAACACAGAAAACAGACTACCCATGGGATGGCAGGGTGCGCATCACTGTGGATGCCGTTGAGTCCGGTGACGCTTTTTCCATTCTACTGAGGATTCCCGGCTGGGCAAACAACGTTAAGCTGACCGTTAATCGCGAGCCTGTAAAAAATAAGTGCAAGCCGGCATCATACGCGGCCATCGAACGAAAGTGGGCTGCCGGTGACGCCATCGAGCTGAACCTGCCTATGCCGGTCAGAATGATTACTGCCGACCCGCGAGTGGAGCAGACCCGCAACCAGGTCGCCGTAATGCGGGGCCCGGTCGTTTATTGCCTTGAGTCAGTTGACGTGCCGCATGGGGTTCGCTTTGAAGATGTCTGCCTTGCTGCAAATGCGAAATGGAAGGTTCAACATGAGCCTAACCTGCTCGGTGGAGTAACCGTATTAAAAACAAAAGCTATAGTCATTGATAAAACCACTGCAAAAGATATCGGCGGCTACCAGCAAATAAGCAATATTAAGCCACGTCGCATTGACATCACAATGATTCCGTACTACGCATGGAACAATCGCCAAGAGCCGAAGATGACGGTCTGGTTGCCTGTCAGGTGGTAGTCACTGTCTGACTGACAAGGGAAAAAATCACAATCTCAATTCTCTTAAAAGAAACTGTCTTACGCCTTCTGTTTACTGGCTTCCGTGCTGCGGCGGGGTGCCTTCGCCACGACGAGCTGTCTTCTGTTCTCTGCCGGTTGGTCATTAATTGTCAGGGCTGGAGGTAAAGAAAACAACATCCACCGGTTTCAGATGGTCAATCCTATTTCTTTTTTTGTAAGCAACCACCATTCGGGACTGTCCTTTGTTCCCTCACTTTTCCTTATGTTTTTCTATTAGTTCATCTATTACCTTGTCGTACTCCGGATTGAAACTGTAACCTTCATCATAATACATAAGGCCCTCAAGAAGTTTACGTCCGCCGTGAAACAATGGATGTGGCTCGCTAACACCCTCAGGGTAAATGCGAACGCCAAAATGGTCCATACCTCCGTGCATTTCTATGAGCAGGTAGCCGTCATAGGATATGAGGACAGTACGTGGCTGGAGAGCCAGGATGGCTTGAGGGATCTGTATTTCTCTCGGAATATGGAAGTCACCTGAAACTCCATATCTATCGCGCAATCTTTTCTTTACATACTCATGGCTCAAGATTTCTCTGCCGGACTCCAACAAGTCCTGATGGTCCGTCTTGCATAATAGTAGTACCCGTCGCTGTTGTGCCTGGTACATCGCGTAGTACCAAGGAATGATATCTGTAAGTTCACGATACCATGGGCCAAGAAATCTGAATGTGCAAACGAAGGTAGCAATCAAGGTAACGACTACCAGAGTAATAATTCCAAAAACCATTTTCTTGCGTGCCTTCATTTTTATATCTCGACCAATAATAACTGCCTCTCTTTTGCTCTTTATAAAACATAGGTCTTGGAACCAGCCATTATAGCCACTAAAGGAAACTACTCGCGAATATGTGGATTATATTACTGGGTTTGGTAATTGTAAAGAGCTGTTTCGGTATCGAAAGGATTTAGCTAATCCTTCAAAACCGTTTTATTTTATTCTTCCATTACAACACCGCTTAAGTTATGATTATTTCGGTCGGTGATTTCGTATCTCCTGCCCATATTTTACAAATTCAATATGATGGTAATAAGCAATGTTGAAAAGAAAAATACTATCCAGGCAATTATTAATCCCCACCTTAATCTTCAATCTAATTGTCATTTCTGCTGTCTTTGCGGAAGACCAGCCACAGTGGGGCCGGAGGTATTCCCGCAATATGGTCTCGAATGAAACGGCTCTGTCTGAATCCTTTGACCCGGCCACCGGAAAGAACATAAAATGGGTGGCCGACCTTGGTACAGAAACCTACTCAACCCCCGTGGTGGCCGGCGGCAGGGTGCTGATTGGCACGAACAACGACAGGCCGCGAGACACTCGGCAAAAAGGAGACCGTGGCGTATTATTGTGCCTGAATGAAGAAGGTGGCAGCCTTTGCTGGCAGCTTGTCGTTCCCAAACTAATACCCGCTCTCTATCGGGACTGGCCTCGCTCAGGTATCTGCTCACCGGCTACTGTCGAAGGCGACAGGGTTTATATCGTAAGCAATCGCGGCGAGGTAATGTGCCTTGACCTCAATGGCCAAGCCAACGGCAACGATGGACCATATAAGGACGAAGGTCGTCATATGACTCCACAAAATGCAGAGCCTCTGGCGGTAACGGAAACAGACGCCGACATCATCTGGCTTTTCGACATGCATGCAGAGGTAGGGATTCACCAGCACGATGCGGCAAACAGCTCGATTCTCCTGCACGGCCGGTACTTGTACGTTAACACGAGCAATGGTCTTAACAGCAAACACGAAGGTATTGCTGCTCCCGATGCTCCGAGTCTGATTGTGCTCGACAAAACGACGGGACGGCTGGCAGCTCAGGAAAATGAGAAGATTAGTACCCGGATTTTCCACTGTACCTGGTCATCACCCGCTATGGGCCGGGTAAACGGTCGGCCACTGGTATTCTTTGGCGGCGGCGATGGTATCTGCTATGCCTTCGAGACCTTGCTGTCTGCTCAGGAGACGCCGGCAGTACAGAATCTAAAAACCGTCTGGCGGTTCGATTGTGACCCTGCCGCTCCGAAAGAAAACATACACCAATACCTTAGAAATCGCCAGGAAAGCCCAAGTAATATCAAGAGTATGCCTGTGTTCCATAATGGTCGGGTGTATATAACGTATGGAGGTGACATCTGGTGGGGCAAGAACCAGTCATGGCTAAAGTGCATTGATGCGACCAATACAGCCGACATCGAAAACTCCGACGAGCTTTGGTCATACGAGCTCAACGGTCACTGCTGCTCGACGCCGTCCGTCCAAGATGACCTGATTTTTGTTGCCGATTGTGGGGGACATATACATTGTGTAGATACCAAGACCGGAAAACCTTACTGGACCCATGATACCGGGGACGAAATTTGGGCCTCAACGCTTGTGGCCGATGGGAAAGTCTATATCGGCACCCGGCGTGGTAATTTCTGGGTGTTTGCCGCCGACAGGAACAAAAAGATTCTCAGCTCGATTAAGTTAGACAGCCCCATGCACGGCTCACCTGTCGCCGCCAACGGTGTATTATACATTGCTACAATGAAGAAACTTTATGCAGTAAAATAATCCGGAAAATAAACTGATTTAATCTAAGGAGGCGATAATGAAACACATCAATTCTTTCCAATTCATTCTCGTTTTCGGCCTTGTTTCGACACTCTTTTATGGCACCTCGGCATTAGCCGCAAACTATGTCGTTGAACAATGGACCCGTTTCGAGGACACATTTCAAAGTTCAAAGGACTATAATAATCCGGTCCAGGACGTTAAGGTAACGGTAGAATTTACTTCGCCGAGCGGGAACAAAAGAATGTCCCTTGCCTTCTGGGACGGAAACCGGGTATGGCGTGTACGCTCTTCGCCGGATGAACCGGGCAAGTGGACATACAAAACATTATGCTCGGACACAAATAATAAAGGACTTCACGACCAAATCGGCTCCTTTCGATGTGAAAAATACCGTGGTGTTCTTCCGCTTTACCGATATGGAGAATTACGTCTTTCTGACAATCGGCGATACTTCGTGCACGCTGATGGGACTCCTTTTTTCTGGCTGGCCGATACCGTCTGGTGCGGTCCGGCCCTTTCGGACTTGAATGATTGGAACATTTTCCTCAAAGACCGCGTCTGGAAAGAATTCACTGCGATCCAGTTTGTAATGACCCAATGGCGTATGACCAAAACAGACGCGGAGGGAAATCCAACTTTTTTGGGCAATGAAAAAATCGCCGTCAATCCTCCATATTTTCAGCGATTAGACAAATACATGGATGCGATTAATGAGGCAGGGCTTCTTGCCGTACCCGTCCTGCTTTGGGCGATCCGGGGCAATGACAATCCGGGCTATTATTTGCCCGAAGACCAGAAAATCGTGTTGGCCGAATACATGATAGCCAGATACGGGGCGCATCAGGTAATCTGGTTCCTCGGCGGTGACGGTAATTACAGTGGAGAAAACGCTGAGACCTGGAGGGTAGTCGGTCGTGCTGTATTTAACAAAGACCAGCATCGCCTGGCGACAATGCACGTCCGGGGAAGAAGCTGGGTCGGCAAGGAATTTCGCAATGAGCCGTGGTTCAGTTTCATCGGTTACCAGAGCGGACACGGTGACGACGAAAAAACCTTCCGATGGCTAAACCAGGGACCGCCCAGCACAGAATGGAACAACAAACCCAATTTGCCCGTTATTAATATCGAACCCAACTACGAAGCGCACAACGGCTACACCTATCGAAAAGTCCACAACGACCATTCGGTCCGCCGCGCCGCTTATTGGAGCCTGCTGGTTTCTCCCACGGCGGGAGTAACCTACGGCGGTCAGGGAATCTGGGGCTGGCATACAAAGGTACAAGCCCCCGCCGACCACATCAGCACCGGTCTTGGTTCACCCTGGTATATCGCAAAGGACCTTCCCGGCGCATTGAGCATGAAGTACCTGCATCAATTCTTCAAGTCAATCGAATGGTGGCGGCTGGTCCCTGCGCCGGAAATACTCACCGAACAGCCAGGGAAAGAAGATGCCTCCAAATTCATAGCGGCCGCAAAATCAAAAGAAGGGGACCTGGCGGTAGTCTATCTACCTGAAGGCGGCACCGTCGCTCTAAAAACCGATTCACTCAGCGAAAACGCAACCGCTCGCTGGTATCACCCCCGCACAGGCGGCTGGCTCGACGCCGGTAAGCTCGAAAAATCCCCACAGACTTTTCAGACTGCCGACCGTAATGACTGGGTGATGTTGATTGAAGCAAAGTAAGCGATGGACTTTATAAGGAAAGAGCAGCCATGAGAAAATCCTTTACCTCAATCTTATCAGCTCTTCTTGCTGGATTTATTCTTTTTTCAGATGCATCTGTTTCCCAAGAGGCCAAGACTTCGCCTTTCTTTAACGTAGCCGATTATGGAGCGGTTGGGGATGGGAAAATCCTATGCACCAAGGCAATTCAGAAGACCGTGGACATGTGCGCGGCCGCAGGGGGCGGTACGGTACATTTTCCCGCAGGAAAGTATCTCTCAGGCGCAATCTTTCTCAAGAGTAACGTAACGCTGCACATCGGTGAAGGCGCAACGCTGCTGGCGAGCACCAGCTTCGAGGATTTTCCGCCGTTTACACCACACTGGCGGATACAATCTGATGACACGAAACGTTCGAGCCTGATTACCGGAATCGACCTCGAAAACATTGCCGTTACCGGCAGGGGAACTCTTAACGGACAAGGCAAGCCCTGGTGGGATGCCTTGCGTAGTGATAACAAAAAAAAGAAAGGCCAAAAAAAGATTCTTAACTATGGCCGGCCAAGAGTGATTAACCTCTACCGCTGCCATAACGTCCTGATTGAGGGAGTTACTATTGTCGATTCTCCCTCGTGGACAGTCCATCTGGTTGGCTGTGAAAACCTGGTCGTGGATGGTATCTCGATTATCAATCCCGAATCCGGCCCAAACACCGATGGCGTGAATCCAGAGTCCTGCCGCAATGTGCGAATCTCGAACTGCTTTATCGACACAGGCGATGACTGCATCACGTTGAAATCGGGACGCGATGAAGAGGGCAGGCTGAAAGGCAGGCCTACGGAAAATGTCACGATTACAAACTGTGTGATGTATAAAGGCCACGGCGCCATAGTCATCGGCAGCGAAATGTCAGGAGATGTCCGCAACGTTACCGCCAGCAACATCGTATGTGTGGGAACCGACCGCGCTGTCCGCATCAAGAGCACACGTGGCCGTGGCGGCGTCGTGGAAAACATTCGTTTCTCCAACTTTGTAGTCGAAAACGTCAGAGAGCCAATCTACATCACGACTTTTTACACAAAGACCGACCCGGAGCCTGTTTCGCAGCGGACACCAATCTTTCGTGACATTGCCATAAGCCATTTTACTATCAAGAAGTCACCGTGTATGGCGAAAATCTTCGGCCTGCCAGAGATGCCGATACAGGGACTGCGTATCACCGACGTGGTGGCCTCAACCGAGGTAGGATTACTGTGTGACAGCACTGTGGGTCTTGAGCTGCAAAACGTGCAGGTCAATACGAACAAAGGACCTGCTTTCGATATCAGGAACTGTAAAAATATCGAGCTCAATGGAATCAAAACTACAAAACCGCTCGCGGATGAGCCGGTCGTCCGGTTGGAAAACGTACAAGATGCCTTTATTCACGGATGCAGGGCATTTCCAGGAACAGAAAGCTTTCTGGAGCTTAAAGGAAAAACCACAAAAGACATTCTCCTAATTGGAAACCATCTTTCCGATGCAAAAAATTCATTTGTTTTGAAAAATGGAACTCAGAAAAGAGCTGTAGCGGAGAAGTAAGAAACGCATTTTGCGGTGAAAAAAAGTATAACGAAATGGAGTAACTATTATGAAAAACGATATTACTCACAAAAAATACGTTCTTTTGAACACAAGCGACTTATCACGGCAGGGCGAGGTAATGAACAGGCGCGAATTCCTGAAAAAGGCCGGCTGCGCCGGTGCCGGATTGGCCCTTGCCGCCGTTGGCCAGCAGGTATCCGCTCAGCCGGTCGACGAATTACAGAAACGAGTCCTTGGCCGAACAAATCAGAAGGTTACCATCCTCGGCCTCGGTACTGCTCCGGTCGGAGAAGGTCCCGTTGATGTCCAGGAGGGTATTAAAATCTTTGGCCAAGCCATCGACCGCGGAGTGAACTATATCGATACCGCAAGTATATACGGCAACGCCGAGGAGATTCTTGGGCACCTAATCCCAAAACAGCGTGACAAGTTGTTTGTCGTAACAAAGGTCTCGACCGACAATGCAGACAGAGCAGAGCGTTCCCTGAGCGAATCACTGCGCCGGCTAAAAACCGACCACCTCGACCTCGTCCATATCCACAGCATAGGCAGCAAAAATCTTGACCGCGTTCTGGCCAAGGATGGCGTCCTCGAATACCTTTTGAAGCAGAAGCAAAACGGCAAGATACGTTTCATTGGAATATCGGGCCATAACAGACCGCCCAACTTCGTCCGTATGCTCCAGACCGACCAGATTGATGTGATTATGTGCGTGATGAACTACGCCGACAGAAACATTTATGATTTCGAAAGTAAGGTTTTGCCAGAGGCGAGGAAACGCAACGTCGGCTGTGTAGCTATGAAGGTCTATGCCGGCATCAAAGGAGGCTTTCCCAATCACAGGAGCGGCTATATCGGCTGTGTCACCGAGCCTGCTTATCTGCCGCAGGCTATGGCTTATGCGCTTGACCTTGAAAATGTCAGTGTAGCAGTAGTTGGCCCTTATACTGTCGAACAAGCTATACAAAACGTGGAATTTGCAAAAAAATACAAACCGCTCTCTGAAGAGCAACGTACCTCATTATTAGAATATGGCAAGAAGCTGGCGCCGAGCCTGGGACCGCGATATGGGCCGGTAACGTAAACCGCTCACAGCCCCCTCGGACAAGCTCGTTTATAAACATAAGAGACACTCTATAGAGAAATAACAAATGACAAAAAAGACAATTCTATTTTGCACTATTATTACAATATTTTTAACATCCATTCCGGTTTCAGCCACTGACTGGCCCCAATGGCGCGGACCATTTTTTAATGGCTCCACTGACGAAAAAAACCTCCCCGATTCCTTCAGTCAAACCGAAGGCATCGCCTGGGTCAGCCCGCTTCCCGGTCCCAGCGGCGCTACTCCTGTTATCTGTAATGGCCACGTGTTTGTTAGTTCCACGGTCAGATCAAGTCCCGATTTCGTCGCACTGTGCTTCGACGCCCGTGACGGCAGAGAATTATGGAATAAACATACCGGCTCAGATACCCGCAGATTTACCCGCAATAATATGGCCTCGCCTTCTCCGGTAACCGACGGAAAATACGTATTTTTCCTATACGGCAGTGGAGACCTTGTCGGCCTCGACTATAAAGGGAACAAGCTATGGTCGCGGAACATTGAAACCGAATACGGTAATCTGGCCCTAAAATTCGGATATAGTTCCAGTCCACTACTTTACCAAAACAAACTCTTCATCCTTGCGGTTCGCCGCAACAAACCTTATCAACGACCTGAGGCTGATGCGCCTCTTGATTCATATTTGATGGCGCTTGACCCACAAACCGGCAAAACTCTCTGGAAACAGCAGCGACCAACCAACGCATTCGACGAGGGTATGGAAACCTACAGTACGTCCATTCCCTCTGTTCGTGACGGACGCGCCGAAATCATCAATACCGGCGCCGATTTCATCACCGCACACAACCCGGATACAGGAAGTGAATTATGGCGTTTTGAATACCACACATCCAAAGTCAGAGATTCGCGGATTATCCCTTCTCTCGTCACCGGCGAGGGCCTGATATTCGGCACCCGGCACAAACACGGCGGCGTCTTTGCTCTTCAACCCCCCAATCCTGATAATCCATCTCAGGGCCGCATCGTCTGGGAATTTGACGGCCCCTCACCCGATGCCAGCACGCCTCTTTATTATCAGAAGCGCCTGTATGTGCTGAACGGCATCAGGTACGGAAAAGTAGTAACCTGCCTTGAGCCGAAAACCGGCCGGCAAATTTGGCAGGGCAAAATCGGTGGGCGTGGTCCCTGGCGAGCCTCACTGACCGGCGCAGATGGAAAACTCTACTGTATCAACGAAACCGGAGAAATCGTAGTGCTCGCCGCCGGCGGCGATGAGTTCAAGATTATCTTCCAGACAAAAATAGGGGAAGGTCCAATTCAGTCTTCCATAGCCATCGCTGATGGTCGCCTGTTCATCCGTACCGCCCAAAATCTCTACTGCACTGGCAAATAACAACTGTTTTTGTTATTAACGCGGTCCAGATGTTATCTTCGGCGTATAAGACGAAAATCCTCATTCAAAAGGTTGTATAATCAATGTAAATCGAGTAGAATTCAGGTTCTTACACTTTGTTATACAACTGAAAGTCAACATGGAAAATCCCTGTTCATAATACGCTGGGGCTGAAGAAATAAAGACAACGTTATGAAACACGCTACAGTACTGCTTACAGCCCTGCCGGCGCTGATACTACTGACAAGCACGGGCACAGCGCAGGAAAGAGGACCGGCACGTTCTATGGCAGCGGTTCGCACGGACACCCCTCCGGTAATTGATGGAAAACTCGACGAGTACTGCTGGTCACAGGCGAATGTGACCACGGATTTCACCGACTATAGGATCGAACAACCGGCCAAAGAACAGACATTAGTACGGGTACTCTACGACGATGAGAATATATACATCGCCTTTGAGTGTGTGGAACCGGACCCCAATAGCATAGTGGCCGTCGAACGAAAATATGACCAATCCATCCGAGAGGAAGACTATGTAACTGCTCGGTTTGACACATTTCACGACCATCGCTGCGCGTACACCTTTGGCGTGAATACGTTAGGGACCCGCTATGATGCACGAATGGGGCTTTTCGATTATTTTGATGACGATACCTGGGGCTGCGACTGGTCGGCCGCCTGTACGGTTGAGAAAGACCGCTGGTTTGCAGAAATGGCCATCCCGATTGGCAATATGCTCTTTGAGCGAAAAGACGCAGTCACCTGGGGTGTCAATTTCTACCGCAGCGAAAAAAGCAGGTCGGAAAGGAGTTATTGGTGTTACCGCAATAGCCGGGCCCGTTATCCTCGTGAATTCGGTCATCTGACAAATCTGGACCTTGCGAAAGTCAAAGTCAATCGTAAACCTGCTTTCGAAACCTATTTAAGCGCCACCTCAGATTTCGAAAACAACAGTAACAAACTTTCCACAGGCCTGGATATATCTATGCGGTTAAATTCAGAGTTAACCAGCGCATTTACTATCTTCCCCGACTTCGGTCAGGTCGAGGCCGACCCCGACACTATTGAGCTCAGAGACACCGAGCGATTTCTTAGTGAGCGACGTCCTTTTTTCCGTGAGGGCAACGAGCTGTTCGGCTCGCCACTGAATATATATTACAGCCGACGATTCGTGGATATCGACGCTGGAGCGAAAATTACCGGCCAGGGCCGAACCTGGGCACTCGGACTGTTGGATGTTCAAGGCGAAATAGAACGAGAGGAAAAACAGCTCTCCGGAAACTACCATGTCGGCAGGTTCATTTATAACATAGGAGAAAGCTCCCACATCGGCGGCATCTGGGCCAGCTCCGACCGGTCGGACGGTACGAACATAACCGGCGGATTAGATGCACGTCTGTTTTTTGACAGTACGACTTCGTTCACTGCCCAGTTTTTGGGACTAAGAGATTCAAAGGGCATCGAAACTGATGGTATTAATGACCATGATGCGTACGGCCTGTATACAGCATTCAGTGTAGGAGGCAGGCCTCTCTGGTGGCAAGGGACCTACCGCGACATTTCACGGGGTTTTCGGCCAGACCTGGGCTACATCCCCAGGCGGGATATCCGCGGCCCCAGTTCCTATATGAGGTATAGAGAGTACTTTGATCAAGGCATCTTAAAATCAATTGGTGCAATTTCAGAAATTGACTTCTATGAAAACAATGACCATGATACTACTCTGCGTGATTTTGTAGAAGGAGCGGGCGTAGGTTTTCGAAATGAAATCGAGCTCTGGTACGTGCGGGGCGATAGGTTTCATGCCCCCTATCAGAACTGGTACGACCGCATCATAATACAATATAATGAGGAGGTGGATGTATGGGATTCGATCAGCGCCGGCTTTGCAAGAGGTGTTTATGAAGGGGAACCTTACAAAGAATATTCCCTGGAAAAACCTATGAAAATTACCGATCGCCTGGTTACAACCTTTAACGGCAACTACCGGGTAAAAGAAGAAAACGGTAATGAGGATATCTGGCTGTGGCGCTGGGTTACAGAATATCATTTCCTCTGGAACGCAAGAATCAAATTCACCACCGAGCAAACTTCAGAGGACCGCCATAATCTGACTATGCTCTTTTCCTGGCCGATGAAGGATAATACTGACCTGTATTTCCTGCTCAACGATTATGAAGTTGACGGCGAAAAAACACGTGCAGCATTTTGCAAAATAGTGTATCGTTTTTAGATAATCGTTTACCTGTCATTCCCGCCCCGAATCGTGTGCGGGATAAACTCCAGCGGGAATCCAGGAATGAAACGGTCTGAAGTGAAGCCTCAATTAAAGTTATTGTAGAAAAAGTTATTCAAGATACCTTAGACCTATAGGAGGACTATGATATGTATAAGCAAAAACAAATAACTCGACGTGATTTTGTAAAGATAACAGCAATGGCAGCCGCAGGCGCCGCTTCTGTTATCCGCAGCAGACCCGTTATGGCCCAGGACAAAGGCGAACGGCCGACTCAGGCTGCCGATGTTACCGTGCTCAACCCACAGAACCGTGTGCCGGTCAGTTTCATTATTGACGATTCAACCTGCCTGGTGAACATGGCCCACTTCGGCATCCCGCACTTCGCCACGGCCTGGCCGGACAGGTACAAGCAGGATTGGAAAAAATTGCCGCGCGAGATACCCGACTCGTTCGTGCGCAAGTTCGGGCAGTGGTGCCGCGAGCACAGTGTAAAGGGCAAGTACACCATCGTACCGTACCCGGCCTGCGTCGGCTGGATGGACCGCTGCCTTCCCGGCTGGTCGCAAAAGGAGCTGGACGACAGCCTTAAGCTCGTCCGCGACCTGATGCTGCCGGACTGGGACATACATCCGGAGATGATAAGCCACACCTGGGTCATCAATATCAAGACCGGCCGGCCATATCCGGAGCGGACCGGCTATTACATCGAGAACGCCGGCTGGAGCCAGGATAAATCCGCCGATGAGCTCACCGACTACATGGCCTACGCCCTGCGAATCCTGAAGAACGTCGGGCTGCCGTGCGAAGGCATCACGACGCCCGGCGGCTTCGGCAGTCAGAACCGCGACAACCTGGCCAAAGCCACGCTTCAGTCGTGCCGGGATGTATTCAATGCCGAGATACCACATTACTTTCGCGACCTCTTCACTGATGAACGCAGTGTTGCTCCGCTTGTACAGTACGCATCCGGCCTTGATGGTGATGATCCGAAATGCGTTGTCTCTATCATCGGCTGTACGGGCGACTGGTTCGGCGGCTGGGACGGACTAAATCCCGGCTCGGTCGATAGGTTCATCACCGAAGACCTCAAAGGCGGCCGACTGCCGCAGGTCATCGACAAAGGCGAGCCGGCAATACTCGTCTGCCACTGGCCGGGCATATACTTCAACGGCGAGGAAATCGGCTTCAATATCTTTAAGGAAGTGGTCCGCCGAATCCATACTAAGTATGACAATCTGCTCTGGATGAAGAATAGCGAGATTGCTCGATACTGGGCGGCTAAGGAGCTTACAAAGATTGAAAAGCAGGGCGGTCGCATAACGTTCAACGCCCCATTTGCCACAACGCGATTTACCGTGCGAATAAAGAGCGATTTGCCAACCCTTCCCAAGCTGATTGCCAACAATAATCCTGTTCGATTACGGCGGGTAAAGGAACTGCTGCAATTGCAAAGCCAAACCTGGTACGTGGATGGCCGAGATGTTACGGTCTGCTTTGACTTGCCTAAAGGTGAATCGACCATTGAACTTTGATTAGTAGAAAATGCCTGCCGGGGCGTCAGGATTGGGTTTGTTTGGGTTTGAATTGGGTTTGAATTGGGTTTGTTTTGTTTTCGGCGGGAGGCGGTTTTTTTGCTATAATCTATTGTATGATAGATATTTAAGTTCATTTTGGGCATTTCTGAGATTGGGTTTGATTGGGTTTGAATTGGGTTTGTTTTCACCAAGTGTCCAATTGGATTTATTTTCATAAGACATTTGTATGTAAGCACTTAGATTCATTTGCAATCCGCCTACGGCGGACAAGATTGGGTTTGTTTTGCATAAAAAGGGCTGATTTGTCGAGGGTTCTCGACAGATGTAGTGCCTTATAGGCACGTAAATACAGGGCCTTATAGGCACGTAAATAACTGGATTCTCGATTCTGGTTAAATTGGTTAAACTGGGTAAATTGGGTATCGGGGTATCGGATTAACAGGCAGTGATTATCAGAATATCGGGTTATAAGGGCTAACTTTTCTGATTCCATGGTCTGCTGAACTCCGCTATCCGCTATATGATATGCTATATCATATTTAGGGGGTATTATACCATAAAACAGGTCAAATTTCAAGACAATTCGTAAAAAATGTCCAATAGACGGCACTGGCTACGAGAGACAAAAGACTACAGACTCAAGACACAAGAAGAGATTGGTTAATTGGTTAATTTGTGATTATTTAATTGGAAAAAAATATAGGCCCCCGGCAGGATACCAAGTGAGTGCTTCCGGGGGTAAACTCCGGGGCTGAATTTTGGGGGGAATTTCCTTGATTTTATTTGGACTGGATGGTAACCACAGATTACACTGATTAGCATGGTATTCTTTCTATTGACGGGAATAGCGGATTTTCTCGCACGGGCCACGACCGGTTCATTAGGTTCTGATTTCAAACCTGCTAGACCGACATTTTGATTCCAAACAACACTTATTACAGACAGGATGATAAGCTTTGCAAATTATTGACGCAAAATCAAGTATTGCCCAGTTAAATTCCTTGTATCTTTTTCTTGGAAGGACTTCTCGGGCCAACTTCTGCAGGTAAGGATCGTAACGTATATCAGCTAATTTTCGTGGGCCGAAAAATCTTTCCAATACTCTTGCCATATTCACATCAAGTAATGGTTGCGGTTGATCTTTGCAAAACATCAAAATCGCATTAGCAATATATTGTCCAACACCTGGTAATTTTTCAATTTCACATCTTGTTTTGGGAAATCTCCCGTTACGTTTTGACATCTCATTCGATAATTTTTTAATTTTCACAGATCTCTGCTTCCATAAACCTATCGGTTTCAAAAACTTTTTTAGTTCAGTTTTTTTGGTCGCGGCAAGAATTTTCCATGATGGAAAACGTTTTATGAAAGTGGGGAAAAAATTCGCAACAGTTTCAGCCTTAGTTCTTTGAAGCAAAACTTCAGCTATTATTAATTCGTATTTTGAAGCTGTTCTTTTTCTCCAAGGAAATTTCCGGCCGTCCGTTAAGTACCATCGCAAAATTTTTTTCCTGAACCAGAAAATGTCTTTACGTTTATGAGACATTAAATTATTGGACGGTATCGCCAGCTATAAAATCCATAAATGCTTTTAAATTGTCTGAATGTCTTGCCAATTTCTTACGAGTTTCTTTATACCACTCAGCATTTATAGTGATAGTCTTGTCCCCATCAGGACTCTTGATATCACTGGTAAGTACAGCTTGTCCATTTGTATCTATTTCATGTTTTACATGTGATAGAACATTTCTTGGCCAAACAACCTCCTTGAACAGCAACTTAACCAAAGTATTGATTTGTTTAAATTCATCATTGTCTTTCCCTTGGGTTGACATTATTTTCTTGGATATTGAGCCCAATAACATAACTTTTTTACCAAAATCGAAATTATCGCGCTTTAACGATCTTTTTATTATGTCTCCTTTTTCTGAAAAATAAGAGACTATGATATCCGCTATCTGATTCTCAATATCAATTGCTTCGGATATAACAATCCCCCTCATATTAGTAACATTTTGCGTACGTCGAATAGTGCTCTGAATCACCTTTCTGATAGTATCTTCTACATCATCTCTCGTACAAGGATAAATACCCGGAATACTTCTTGATACCTCATAAAATTCAGGGGGTGGATTTTCTGAATATAAAACAAGATCTATATATTTTTCCAAAGTCTGAATCTTATTGATCAATTCTGTAACATCTACGCCATTAAAATCGGTGATGATAATATCAAGTTCTGGATCACCAAGACAGCTATCAATATCAACCGCGTTTTCTCTTAAAATTGGTTCAAAAGTAATTGCTTCCTCCTCGAGAAAATCACGAATTCCTTCAATCTTAGGCTCTGCTGAAAGCATTGAATCATCAATCCATAATGCTTTATACTTTAACATTAAGTTATGCCCTTAAACCTTATTATGAATTCTGCCCCGGTTACAGATTCAGGATTACAACGTATGGAACCTCCGTTTTTTCTCAAGATATCCTTAACATGATATAATCCTAAGCCTGAGCCGTCAGTTGTGGAGAATCCCATTTCAAAAATCTTATCCAGGTCCTTAGGGGGGATTCCTTTGCCGTTATCCGAGAAAACAAGCTCTACGACCCCTTTCTCTTCTTTCTTTACACTAACCTTTACAACAGAGGCATCTGCCTTTTTCGAATTGCTTAGTAAATTTTCAAGAATGACAGTAATTTCAATAGGCTTAAATTTACAAACACATTTTTCATTAGGAACTTGTTCATACTGGATTCTTAGCCTGCTTCCTGAAAACTTCAATATATCCGAATATACATTCAACAAATGTTCTTTAATGAAACCAATTAAGTCAGCCTTAATCTCGTTAGCCTTGAAGTTGAAATTGGCTTTAGTCGCAAAGCGACTAATAGAAATAATTTGTTCAGCTTGATAGCTAATTTTCTGCAAGGATGATAAGATTTTATCTGTTGACAAAGTACCTTTCCTAATCTTTCTATACAGGTTTTTTACATAGTCTTCTATAGCACCAGCAGCAATTCCTATGTGGTGGTGAAAATTCAAGAGTTCTTTTCGATCCCGCGATAAAACGGACTGCATAAAAAGGTTCTGGCTTTCTTTTATTTCTACTTGTTTCTGAGCCTCCCTTGCTTCTTTCCTTGCTTCTCGCTCAGATTTTTCGGCCTCTTCTTTAGCTTTTAAAAGAGATTTATATTGTCTTTGCGCTCTCCTTATTTCACTAGCGATTAACTGGTTATCAGTTTTTTCTGCTAGAACATGAAGCCTATTCAAAATAGTTTTAAGACTTTTTTCAGTTCTATTTTCGAGGATATCAATTAACTTAGGATTGTAGTTAATGTTTAAGAGGTTTTCAGATTTCGTCAAGTTGTAAACAATATCCGAAACTCTCTTCTTCATTTCTTGGGGACTTAGTTTTTGATGGTCTAGCAAGTCCCCATCATTACCCCATTTGATGACTCCAATAGCAAATTTTTCTAGGCGTTTTAAGACATAATCCTTAAAAAAATCTTCAATAGCATAATAACTTGAATTACTAATTAATCCACCGTCGCGGCTACTCGTTTCCTGAAATGCCTCGTTTTTACCATTAATTTCAATTCTTCCTATGAGGTCTCTCGTACCAAAAAAACGAGATGTTCCTTGTTGTTTTCTATGATCTATCTTCAGGGTATCTAGTCCAGGTTCTCCAAATGGATAAATCCTAAAGCCATTCTTGTATAAAAACACCGAACCGTACTGGACAGAGTGAATTCCCATAGACTTGGTAAAGTGATATTTCGCCGAGCGATTGAGTACAAAAAGATTGAACCTGATATCATGCAACAAGTGTGGGTAGGGATTCTCCTCCTCCATTTCGTAAATTAGCATTCCCCTGTCTTCCAAGGTAGTATTAACCTTTTCTCCATTCTTAGAAATAATCGTTTCTATCTTTGTTGTTTTTATCTTGAGGTCTTCAAAAATAGAGTTTTGTACCTTACCATTGACTTGTTCTCTTGACTTTCCCCTATCAATTGCATCCAAATCATTTATACGTTCCTCGTCTACGTTCAAATATATGGCAAATCCTCGCGGATCATTTTCTTGATTAGGATTAATAAGTTTTTCCAATGAGCGCCTGAGTTTAAGAAACTTAGACCTATCCCATCCTTCCCTTAAACCCGTTATCTCAATAATTGTCCCCCGGTTAAGGGGGAAAGGTGCCTTGGCAACACTATTATATTTCACGGGTATCATTACAAATTCCTTTTTGGAATCTTGCTCGAAATCACTCCAATCAATAACAAGCTGGTTAATAGATTTCTCGCCACGTTTTTTAGTATAAATAGTAAGATTTGACCCAAGTTTATCGCAAGAAAAACGACCAATGCCTTTAGCTCCTGCATATATTCTATTTGGTCTTATCTTATCCCTGTAATCCTCGGTTCCTTCCTTCTTCGCAGAGTAGGCAACGAAGAGCCACTTTTCAAACAGGGCTATTTTGTCCATGCCCTTGCCATTATCCTTGATTATGAGACGAGAATTTCCGGAATACAAGTTTTCAAAGATTATATCAACACGCTTAGCATGGGCATCAAAAGCATTCTTCACCAACTCGAAAACAGCAATGAAATCATCGGTAATTAACTCTTTACCGATTATGGTTTTCAAGGCTGAACTGACCCGAAACTTTGTTAGATCTAGCTTAGC
The DNA here is from genome assembly GCA_041862635.1 of Phycisphaerae bacterium. Lineage (GTDB taxonomy): Bacteria > Planctomycetota > Phycisphaerae > Sedimentisphaerales > Anaerobacaceae > NIOZ-UU13. Next base: position 17,734 of record JBGVTO010000336.1, read on the forward strand.
CATTTTAAAGAATCTCCATTAACACACGTCCCGTTTGCTCACCAAATAACGGGGGGATCGCATTACCGATCTGTGTATACCTTGGAACTTGGTTAGCCCTTCTCTTTCCCCCGGTAGTATAGGGATATCTGAATTTAAACCAATCCGGGAAAGATTGGATTCTTGCATATTCTCTTACGGTCAATATTCTTGGCTCAGCATAATGAATATAATCATCAGGTATACTCATGAGAGTGGGAGCAGGGGATCTTCGTTCAAGGATTACAGTATTTCGCTTCTTTAAGCCAAAACGCGCTCTATCTTCATCAGAAATCTTTACATTTCGCGCGGCACTTTTAAGAAGCCTTTGAAATATTTTAACAGTTGATTCTCTATGATTCACAAACCGATGGCTATCAGGTACTCTTTTTTGTAATGTCGATTTTCTAAGAAGTCTTTGATAATTGTTTCTGGGAGCATAATAAACTCCGGACTTAAAGCCTTTGCTATCAGGACTGTCTATTTCACCGTGCGATCTTTCTAAGTCGGATATAGCTGCCATCACACCAATCCTTGTTTTCAGACCTTTTTTTGACAACAGCTTTGTTCTCCTTTTCCAAAGTAGTTCAAAAAACATATCCGCTTTTCCATGCAATGTGCCAACGATTAAAAATCTCTTTCTTCTTTGTGGAACACCAAATGCCGAGAAGTCAACAAGCATGCCTCTAACGTCTGTATATCCGAGTTCACTCAATCCTTTTAACACAATTTGGGAATAAGGCTTTCCAATTTTTGTCCCTTTTTTGAATCCCATGTGAAATCCACGAACATTCTCAAAAAAAATCATACTTGGTTTAACAAGCTCAACAAAATTTACGTATGAATGTATAAGCTGGTTTCTGGCGTCACTTTCTTCCCGTTTTCCTGCCGTTGAGAAACCTTGGCACGGCGGTCCACCAGCTACTAAATCAACTTTTCCACGAAGTGACATTAGTTTTTCCCTATGTTTATCTATAACATCATCAATGTCATGATTTTCTATGGGCAACCATTCCGGCCAAGAGAAATGCTTTTTCTTAATAATTAAATTGTGGCGTAGGGTTGCAAAAGCCATTTCGCTCTTCTCAATTGCGAACAAACCATTCCAGCCAGCATGATAAAGTCCGAGCGATAAACCCCCACACCCAGCAAAAATATCTATAACAATTGGTTTCTTTCTCGCCATAAATTTACCTAAAATCTCAAGGTTTCCTTTCCAGGTTAAATTCCAAACAAACTACCAAAATATTTATCGGTAAAACTATTAGGATATCGGTATATTTTCGCTCACGTCAGCCTACTAAATTATGTCCGGCCATATCATATAAAGCAAGAAAATTATCAGAGACAAAAATAATGAATCATCAATAATCAATTATCATTCGAAAGGCTTGTTTCGAGCTTAAGGATTAGAATTTCGGATTTGAGGCGTGAGTACGGAAAAAAGCTTGACTATAGGTGCCATAATATGGTATCCTTTATATAGATAAAACATAGGAACTATCCCTTTGTCTTTTCGAAGGAGGGTAAATATGAGCAGTTTGAGCAAAACCTTCAAGCTGTCAGGGTCTCACCCCATTAGAGACCCAAAAGGGAAAGGCTCTAACGGGGCACGCGAACAAAGGGGGGGGCTGCTTATATTCCTTATAATCTGCATTTTTTTCCAGCCGGGCTGGGCAAAATACGAAGGCGGAGCCGGGACGGTCGAGGACCCATATCTGATTTGTACAGCCGAGCAAATGAATGAGATTGGCGCCAATCGCGGCGACTGGAATAAGCACTTTATGCTGATAGCAGATGTAAATATGGGCGATATAGCGGGAACAGACTATAATATTATCGAGGAGTTTACCGGCACTTTTGACGGCAATAACTGTACAATTTCCAACTTCAGCCTGAGATCGACGCGCGAAGAGAACACAGGACTTTTCGGCTCCGTCGGCGGAGAGGTCAGAAATCTGGGATTGCTCAATCCCGATGTCTTTGCACAGGGAAGAA
>JBGVTO010000337.1:0-12735 GCA_041862635.1 Phycisphaerae bacterium
TTATCCGGAGAGGTCCTATATGTTAGCCTGCTGGCTAATATACGTATATTTTAATATATCATCAAACAATAGTCAACAAAAAAATGACCAAAAAAGCACTTTTTTTATACACAGATTGCGCAGACTATTACAGATTAGCACAGATTTGCACGGTGAGATGCTGGCTGCTCGTCAGTGAGGAGTGAGCTAAAGTTGGATGCTTGAAATTAGATTCTCGATACTCGATGCTTGAAATCTATCCATTCGGAAGTTCAGGACAGGCTTATGTCTCAAGCTAAAAAGTACCATCTGAGGGTGCAGTCGGACACGTTTAATTCCACAAAAATTTACTCAAGGTAGCTTAGTACATAAAATGGGAGTAAGTCACGGATCCGTTCAACAAGCGTCCTGCCTCTCGTTCGAAATTATTGCGGAATTCTTCCCAGAACTCGTTTGGAACAAGCCTCCTTATTGGGAAACTTATGGGCCCCCTTAGAAGATTGCCGAAGCGGTCTGTTTGGGGGAAAGACTTCTCAGAGAGCTGTCGGTTTAAGAGCAATCGCTTCGCTATTGTGTAAGCCTCATCAGGATGAATTGCAAAGCCTGGTGTAGGGAACGTGCGACCGGGGAAGCATAGGCTGAAATCATCTTCGCCGATTGGGAAGTATAATTGACCACTGAACTTCTTACCATCTGTCACCGCATGGAGCAAAGACAATCGTACGGGAGAAAAGGGGGCCATGAAGCTTAAGAAGAATTCGAGATAATTGTCCTGGAGTGTAAAGCGAGCAAGGCTAACGGAAAGTACACCATCTTTAACGCGGTCGATCCGCATATCTGGTTTTTCCTGAATTGGCCATAGATGGAATTTGTCAATTTGGCCCAGTTGCGGAGGGTGTTGCGAGTGATGGAAGTAGAATGCTTCTCCATAGTGTGTCGTAATCAGATCCGCAATTAGGGCCGACGTATCCACCGTTTGGTTTTTTGTGCATTCCGAGATATTATTACAAGGGATATCGATCCTTTCCAGGATTGGATTAAGGAATGCAGCACCTTGCCGCCCGATACGACTTTGCTGAAAAGAGCCACTTGGTAGAGCCAGGGCCTGAAGAGACCGGCGGGCATTACGTACCAGGACGGTCAGTCCCTTGCAAGCATATTCCTCTTCTAGCTTGATCTGAAAGAACTTATTTTCGTTGGTAAGCAGAAGTCCCTTACTGCGTAAAACAAAATTGAGGAAACTGTCTGTTATCTTTTTGAATTTGCTTTTCTCTAATGGCTGCAAAAGGTCCTCCGCAATAATTGCCTTCTCGCGGGGCCAACGGTAGATTACACCCAGGTCGTCCAGCCGGCCGACATGATTGTAGAACGGTGCTTGCCGAGTGGAGAAAAACATGGCCACTCTCGGGGACGTACTGACATCCAGGAAGCTGGAAGTAAAACCATACTGTTGGCCAAGTACACAACCGATCTTCTCTCCAAAAAGGCATGTCAAGGCTTTTAGTGTTTGTCCCTTGAGAATAAGAAGTAGATCTGTGGGCAACTTTTCCATCGGCTGGTTGAAATAAAAATGGAAGCTATTTAGGTTTTGTGATTCAGATACAGTTTGCGCACCTGTGGGGCTCGATTCTTTACCGACTTCTGATTGTCGTTGTCGACCATAATCCAGAAGAACATCTTTTTCCAGCTTCGCAGACTCGGAGGTGAAGCATGTAAGACCGGCCCAGGGAAAGAACTGATTTGTAGCGTTAGGAAAGGATCTGAACCTTTGTCGAAACATGGACGGCATCAATGGACCGGGATATTCCCTAACTTGCCCCCGGAACACATATTTCTCGGGATCCGAATTCAACAGGAATGTCAGGAGTTTGTCCGGAGATTCAAAAGGGACCTGCTTGCTGCCTGTGCGATGATGGTCTTGGTCAGATCTTGGGATACAAGAGTAGAACACTGTGTCCTCGGATTCGATACAAGGTAGAAGTACTGCGGGGATGTGTTCCAAAACTCCCAGTTCTGCAGCATGCAACATGGTCGTCTTTTTCGTTTCATCTTGTAGCATATGCTCCTTAAGACGGACAGCTGTTACACGGAATTCGGAACGTACGCTCTTTGGCACTAGAAGCAAAATGCCCGGTTCGCTAATCTCCGCGACTGTATGTGTTGGTAGAATTGCGCATAGAGAACTCCAATCCAGAATTACGTAGTCTTTTGGCTTGACTGATACTCCTACTGCACGATGAGATGAAAGGCTTTTCTTAACCAACACGCTTATTTTCTGTTCGGGTGAACAGAAGTTGTGACACCAATATCTTGCAGTACCGCATTGAGCCACTACGAGAATTGACTTATTGGTCTCATTTCCTTTAGTGGAAGACATTTCCAACAACTTGCATACACAATTCCGGATTTATCAAGTGGCCACCAGCAAAGATGTAAGACGTTTAATCAATCTTCCATCAACACACACTGGGTTGCGTCTCAAAGCTATTTGAGGGCGACTGTACTGGGCGGGCTGACGCTGTTTTTGAACAAGCACTGTCTGTCTAAATGGAAGATCTGACAAGACCCGAGTCTCCATAAGCGTTTGGGGATAGAACGCAGAACGATCCCTATTTATCATTTTGATGTAGTCGAGTATCTTCCTCGTTCAACCATGCTTCCGCCTGCTTTATTTTCTCAAATATACTGGGAATGTCTGCTATCTGTTCCTCCACATGCTGGACCATTTGGTCGCGACCAAGACCCTTGTAGATGTCACGAGCGAATTCCCAGTGCTCTCTAACTCTGCTGATGTCGCCGCGTTTCACGTAGAGATGGCCGAGATTGAAGTGGATAGTGCCGACTTCTACTTGATTCCCAAGACGGCCCCAGATCTCTTTAGCTTTGTGCCATAGTTCTTCTGCCTTGTCCCAATCTTCACTCGGCGTATGGCTGGGAACAACACATTCACAATATGCACATCCTAAAACAAAACACGTTTCTGCCGTGACGGAGTCTCCGTCTTTACATATTTGCTCCTTTAATTGTAGAGCATAACGAGCAGATCGTATGACATTTAACCACTCTTTGCGTCGCAAGTAGTACTTGCTCACATTAAGATAGTGTTCTGCGAGTTTCTGTTGTTCTTTCATTCTCATGACGTTTTCGGGGAATTAAAGGTGTCTGGTAACATTTTTCGGCCCTACCTGAACTTGGCGACCTCTGCCGCTATACAAAACAAGAAACCACGAAATAATCAAGCCTAATAATTCACTGGACCTCCCGCGCATACCTTCCCTTTTCTTCTAGGATAATAATATACAACACATACTAATAATCCCGCCTACGTCTTTTAAATCTGACTACGGCGAATAAACGATAGTTTATAGTCGTTAGAAATAAATATTTATCCGCCACGCTCTTTGGCGGACCATTCACGAATCACGCACTAATTCGCCCCAGTTGTTGTCCTGCGCTGCTGTGGTATGTAATTATACTTGTTTTGGCAAAAACTGCAAGGCTGAATTTCCGGCTAAAGAAATCCGGGGACGCCTTGCTTATACTCCCTTTAATCGAGGTCCGTTCGTATCTCACATAAAAAAGAGCTTTTTTTGCAGTCATATTGCAAACTTGCTAATAAAGCATTATTATAATGTTTTGGTTTGTGGATGGTAAGGAAAATGAATTTAAAATTGAGAAGAAATAATGGTGGGGCAACCCTTCGACTGCGCTCAGGGCAGGTCCCACCCTACCGAGCCGGGTTCGCTCGGTGGGTGCCAGTCGTCGCTTTCTGGGGAATATTGTTGAAAAGCAGGCGGCAATTTGATAATCTTGATTAGAGCAAGACAGGGGTAATAAGCGCGGGAGTATAGTTAAGGCCTGAGATGGCCGGGTATTTGCCAAACGGAAAGGACATATTATGAAAGGTGAGTTTACGGCAATTATAGAAAGTGCTCCGGAAGGAGGCTATTGGGCAATATGTCCGGAGATTCCGGGAGCAAACGGCCAAGGAGAGACAATCGAAGAAGCGAAAGAAAGCCTCAAAAAGGCCATAATTCTTATACTGGAAGACCGACTGGAAGATATTCGACGCGGCTTACCCAAAGATGCGATTGAGGAAAATATTGCAATCTAATGAAAAGAAAACAATTAGAAAAAAGGCTAAGGATAGCCGGATGTTATTTGAAAAGAGAAGGCTCATCACACTCACTCTGGATCAACCCAAAAACGGGAGTTATAGAAGCTATTCCCCGCCATACTGAAATAAAAGAACCTCTGGCCAAAAAGATATTAAAAAGCCTGAATGCAGATTGACTGCTTTAGCATATCAGGGCAACCACACGGGGTTGACCCCTACTGAGGTGTGGCGTCAAAGACCAATACCTCAAATGGTTTTAGTTCAAATGTGTGCTCTCTTCCAATAATTAGCACGATCGCAGGTTTATTTAGGTCTTTCTTCCAGGGACTCTTGAGAGAATATTTCTGTATTGCCTCCTCAGGCACCTGTACCTGCGTATTCTGTGCAGGTAGCACAGGTGCAGGCAACTGGAAGGCTTTGCCGATATCTAAGGTGATAGTAGCCGGTTTGTCGAGCGGATTGCGGAGGGCTAGGATGCCTTTTGAGTTCCCGCTTTGCGTGGTCCCTCGCTGGGACCATGAAGCCCAACCGTAGATTTCGCCCTTAGCCGGGTCACCGCCTATCCAATGGGTATCCACGAGCACGTCCGCATTGCTGCGTGACCACTGCGCAGCCTCGGCCAAAGCGTCCCAGTCCTGCGGCCGCATGAGGGAGGGGGTGATGTACAATTCCTGGCAATCAGTACCACTGGCGAAGAATGCCCGTATATCATCCGCCAGAGCCTCGTTTTCATTAGGGAGTCCGTGATTGGCGAACATAACACCCTGTGTCATAAGCGAATTGAGCGGATGAAGCGGCGCGCGGACAACAACATTATGGTAAGTTTCTTTGTCACGATAGGTGATTTGCTGCTGCCGTTTGGAGCCCCAGCCGTGCGTGCTCCAATCTGAGCCTCCGCGCCAGATAGAGTCACCATACCACAACCAGAAGGGGGATGGCCACGTGCCCGTTGTAATGTTTATGAAAACATCGGGCTTGACCCGGCGAAGGTCGCTGATAAGCCTCAGCAGAGCAATCATATCCCGGGCGAATTCACTATTGGTTCCCGCCGGCCGACCGCCGACGCCGATACCATCGAATTTAAAGTAGCTCAATTCGTATTCACGGAGCATTTTCGTACATACATCCCGAAACCTACTATAATACGTGCTGCCCGCAAGTGAGAATCCGCTTTTGTTTGTCTCGAAACCCTGCTGTTGACCGTACTTGAGCCTTTCCTGCTTGGCTTTGCCATATCCACCGAAAGGAGAGAGCCAGGCTCCCAGATTGGAATCATATTCTTTAGCCGACTTCTGCAGGTTCGAAAAGCCGTTCGGGAAGCCCTCGTGAAAACGCCATAGTGAAGCTGGGTCATCCCAACCATCATCCAAGGCGAACGAATTTATTACTACCTTTCGCTTTTTGATTAGCTCATCTCCGAACAGTTTAATAACATTTAGAAAATCATGCTCCAGTATTTTTTCTGCGCCATAGCCGATATCATACCAGCTATTGTAGTGCAGAAACGGCCTGTATGGGTGCGCCCGTTCACGCTCAACGTAATATAGAAAAGCTCTGCGCAACTGGCCCTGCGGAACAACGCCCATTACCGAACTGTGCACGATTAGTTCACCCGGCTTGAGCAAAATAATATAGGGCAGACTGCATCTGAAACCACGAAGGTTCCCCTCCAATTTTTGGCTCTTCGATAAGGGGTGCTCGTAAGCGAAGAACATGTTGCCCACCACAACAGGCGAGCCATCCACGGTGCCCATTACCCTGGCGTTCGATTCGTTTAGCTCCAGCAAGACCATTTCTTCTACTTTGATTTGTTCATTTGCTGCGGTCAGGATTATTTCCTGGCGTACGTAGTTTGAGCCGTTACGTAAAATCGCACGCCATTCGACTTCGAGGTTAATGTTCGAAGAGGCCAGCGTAACAGAGATTTGTTTGCCGCCAAACCGTTCCGCCATACGGCACGACTCGCGGTTTGGTTCCAAGCTCTCTAATTTGGGCCTGCCAAGGACCTTCAAATCGGAAGCTTTTATCACCCGCCCACCTTCTAAAATGAATTGAAAGCATTGAGCATCCTTCATCTGTATCGTATTCGAGGTGAGCTTATTTCTGACGTATTGGGGTTTGAGCCGTCCTTCGGACACCGTCCAGGCACACGAGAGGAGGCTATTTTGTAAAATGAGCTCATCTTCGTACACACTGCCTTGAGCGGCACCCGGTTCAGGGCCCGGAAACTCAAGTCCTGATTCTGCGTATGCGCCGGTAGTAATACGCAGTATCCCTTGCGGGAGAATCATCGCTGCTAATATCGCTGCACCTATAAACCAGAAATTCTTTTCAGTCATCTTCTATCCCTTCATAACAAAATCAGTTAGAGCGTAAACAGCATCGATATTGTAACCGGCGTCAAGGTGATGAACGTATTCGAGATTGCCGCCGTTGTTTTCTTCGTAAATCTTTTTGGCCCAGTGCAATATCGGTTCCGCACTTTCCGCTGACATATCATTCGGTAATGGAGAGACACTTATCGGCATTTCTTTTCCAAATACTTCCCGAACCCTGCTGAGTGATGTGTCTCCACCAAGGTCGAGAGAATGAAGGTTTGCAATTTTGGAAAATGCCTCCAGATGATTAGTGCTTGGGCCACACGAATGTAAACGAACAGGACCAAGCTCCTTTCCAATCTTAGACGTCACCGGCACTACAAATTTTTCAATCAGCTCCGGGCTGACCATGCAGGACGAACATTCCCCTACGTGAACCCCGGTTATGGGTAAATTGGCTATTTGCGAAAAATGCCGACACAAGACAACGAAGGCCTCTGTGATCCAGTGCATGATTTCCAGGCAGGGTTGTGGTCTGGTCATCATATCTATAAAGATAGTCTCACCCATCAACTTCTGGGCAGAGGTCATGGCTCCGTGTATTGCGGCCCGGCCGGATTTATCCCAGAAAAAGGGCGGTATAGGACATAGCTGCTTCCGGGAATCACTCTGCACCCGGCGAATTTGCTCGTCGAAAAGATTGATTAGCGGGTGATCAAGCAAACTATCAGGCGAAGGCAAGTCGCAAGGCTCTCTATCAGCCAGACAATTGGGCGTGATGTCGGCGTCTTTGTCGTCCTGAGGGACGAAATCAGCACCGAGCAACATCCCAAGAATCATATTCGGCTGAATACCGCCAATCTGAATATGGTCTTTGTCCCAATAATCAATCTGTCCCAGATTTGACTCCGAATAGAAAAGTCGCATACCACCGAAGTGCTCTAACGCATATTCATTGCACAGAGAATCAACGGCGTAGCGTTTGTCCGGGTCAAAGTAGTAATCGTGGTCAAACTTTACTCTCAAGGCTCCGGCCATCCAGGCTTTTGAAAGTGTGCCTGAGATTGTAATCATTTCTGCTTTCTTGTGAAGGTTAAAGATATTACGCTTAACATCGCCGAAAACTTCAACCTTTGCTCTAAATGTCACATAGGTTGGAGTACGGCTATATGGTATTATCGAGAGCAAAGCGAGGCTTTCCGGTCCTCCACTTTCCTCGAGTAAAGTCGGGGACCTTGACCGGAACACTGCCACTGGCAATCGAGAGCTCGGAAAGCGGCCCGTGCACACACATAATGACAGAATCATAGACATCAATAGGCGTTTGTGTTCTATTCTTGACGGCCTGGACGAAGAGCTTCAGCTCGCGTATGTCAGTGCCGCCATGACCACCCAGAGTAGGTTCCCTGGTCCAGGCGTGTCGATATTTCTCATGATAAGGCGGAAAAGGTTCCCATTCATGATATTTCGGACTCTTGCCCTTAATGTAAACAGTATTTCTTTGTTCGTTGTAGAGGCCGCGAGTGCCCTGAATAAGCCAGCGATTATCGTATGGCCTGGGTAACTGCATATCGTAATTGATGACTATGGATTTACCTTTCCTGGTCCGAACTACGGTTGTCACAATGTCACCCTGTGCGAATTTTCGCTTAGCGTTCGGATGGTCCGGTCCGAATTTTCCGGCGAAATGCTCATTGATACCGACCGCGTCTGTCGAGGTAGAAGTAACGTAGTCGAAGGCATCACCGCAGTTGATATCCATCCAACTGATGACCGGGCCTAACTGATGAGTCGGGTACTGGTCACGGTTGTGCTTTATGAGATACTTGGCCGGCCAGCGACCCATGCCGGTCTGACTATCGAAGAACCAGTGGTCGATGCAATCGTGGGAGTGAGCACAGTGACAATGCATAATTTCGCCGAATAAGCCCTTACGAATCATGTTCAGCACAGCCAGGTTGTCGCTCCGGAAGCTCCAGTTTTCGAGCATCATACAGGGGATACCCGTCTGCTCAGATGTATTGACCAATTCCCAGCATTCTTCGAGGGTATAGGCCGCAGGGACCTCGACCCCAGCATACTTGCCGGCCTTCATTGCGTAGGCGGCCATTGGAGTATGCCATTCCCAATATGTGGCTATAATGACGGCGTCGATATCGTCGCGGCCAACAAGCTTCTTCCAAACATTCTCATCGCCCGAATAAGTTTCAGGTTTTGGAAAATCGGCCTTGACGACCCGACCCTGGGCGGCCTGGGCTCGCTCGGGAAAAATATCGCACACCGCCCTGACCTCAATTACATCACCCATCTGCAGCAAGTTACCCATTAAGCTGTTACCGCGCCCGCCCATGCCGATTATCCCGATGCGGACCTTCTCAATAGGGGGCAGGTTAATCTCACTGGTTGCGCCCGATTTTGGCTGTGAACCCAGCCCCTCCGAGGGGCGGGGTGAAGCAGAAGCAGTCATCCGTACGCCGCCAAGGGCGGCACCAAGGCCAACTGTGGTGCTGCTCTTCAAAAATTGCCTTCGGCTGCTTTCTTTAGTCATGGTCATTTCTCCAAAATGCAGGTCCGGTGCTCCTATACGGACAACATAATTCACGATTTATCCCGTCCCGTCTTTGCCGCAAGGCATCCTGTGGACGACGGGCGGGATTTATCTACCGGTTCACTAACTATCACCGGCTTGCCCGATTGTGCCGAGAGGTCCGCCGCAAAGCACACAGCGTGAGTATAGGCAGCATCATCTAAGTCAGGGTACGGCCGTCTATCGTTAATTATGCAATCAAGGAAGTGTGAAACTTCACCCTCAAAAGGATGATGTGCGACGTCGGCACTGTCCGGCAGGATGCAGGGAATTTTCATAAAATTGTTTTGTTTCGGGAAAAGCTTTGGTGCAAAAAGTTCATCATTACGCAGACTGCCATCAGTACCATAGATCCCGATATTAAACCTATATGGCATCTGTGCATCGAAGGTTGTTATGCTACGCCCAATCTTACCATCTCTAAACTTAACGTTGACTGAAATTGTACCCGGGTATTCTATGGGATTCTTGGTTTTCGCCTGATAAGCGCTAACCTGCTCGGCTTCACTCCTGGCGAACCAGCGAAGGGCATCTATTGCATGGCAGCCTCCGGTTAAGATTGCCGTTCCACTTTGCTCTTGACTACCATACCATTTCTCTTCAGGAGTCATCCATATCCGGTGCATATAATCAACCTCTACCATAAAGATGTCTCCGAATACACTCTGCTCAATAAGACGGTCAATGGACATTAACAAGGGATTCCAATGCAATACGAAACTTACCATCGTTTTGACCTTGTTTTTTCTGACCGCTTCGCGTTGTTTGTGCACGTCTTCCGGAGTCAATGCTACGGGTTTTTCGATGATAATATGCTTGTGGGCCTCTGCAGCAGCAACGACATATTTCGTGTGTACATTATGCGGCGTGCATACCACTACAATATCCACGTCATTCTGCTCAAGCATCTTCGAGGCGTCAGTTTCGATGGTGCATTTTAAGTCGTAGCGGTCGCGGTACCGTTCTGCGTTTGCACGGTTCCGGCTAACCAGGGCACGCACTTCGGAGCGTTTGTCTTTCTGAAAGGCCTTTACATACTCCTCTGCCACCGAGCCACAACCAATAATCCCCACGCCAAGTCTGTTCATATTTTGCTTCCTCTCTTTTCGGCGTTCGTCACGCCTGTAAGCCCTAAGGACTCCTTTCGGAGAAGCGTGCGGAACCGCATATATTTCTCTTCGCCGATATCCACCTTCGTGAGGTGACGAAGCCGCATCGGCTCGGGCCTTCGCCGAGACGAGCGCCGAGATGAGATGATTAAGCTAACGTTTGATAACCGGCGTGAGAACGATATTTCGATAACTGACGGCTGTGTGGTCACCTTGTAGATATATGGGACCGGGCCTGAATTCATCCGACCACAACGCGCCGCCCGTGCAGCCCAGAAGCGGCTCATTGTCAATAATCACCTTGTCGTTCAGCTCCAATGTCACGTGGCGGTCCACGAGCGTGATATTCATGGTCTGCCATTGTCCGGCCGGCTTCTCAGCATTCACAATTGGCGTAATTCGGCTGTAAATCCCCCCCATGTTATGTGAATCGAGGTCTCTGCCGTACGAATCACTGACCTGAATCTCGTAGATACCACGCAGATATATCCCGCTGTTACCCCTCTCGGGAACGTTCACTTCTAATTTCAGGTTGAAATCCTCGAACTCGGCTACAGTGCGAAGGTTGCCATAGGAAATACGACGTTTTCCCTCCTGCCGAACCGGCCTATTGATAAGAACTCCATCTTCCACCGACCAACCATTAGTCTGCCTTGGATTGGTCAGCTTCCACCCGTCCAGATTGGTTCCATTGAACAGCACAATCGGTTTGCCGTATTTAACCCTGGACAGGTCCGGCTTCGGAGGTAGAGGAGGAATTCGTTTGCCGGTGAATTCACTCCTGTCAACGCCCTTTCCATTTGAGCGTGGCCGGATTTGCGTTAATTGCAGGGTGTCTGCTGAAACCTTTGCAATAATCGTTTCCGCGAACGTATGCGTCCGGACCACTTCGCCCCTGGCGTCTTTGCGTTCAACTTTACGAATACGGGTGACGTTCAGGGTATCACCGTCCATATAGACACTATCCACAGGGACCACACTTCCCCCGCCCCATAGAATGCTTGCGTCCAAATATCCATCCCCCTGCGTGACACCCAGCCAGCCGGCACCTCCGCCGGGAATTGTCAACGCCCAGTGTCCAATATAAGGATTAGCGGTTTCATTGGCCCAAACCGATACACAGGTGATCCATAAGGTTAAGAAAACCAGGGCATAGCGAATGCTTTTATTCATAGTAAGTAACCTTTCATAATATTTGAAGCAAATCAAAAAAGTGACAAACTTCTCTTATGCCATTATAGAACAGTTTTTATCTGAGATTTCCTTTTTGTCCCTGCTCAGCTATCCCGATACATCGGGACTGAGCCTCATTTTCGATAGAATACCAAGACTGTCTTGGAAATTCAATAAAGAAATACCACCACTTCGATAGAAGTGCCTAAAGTTTAGAGTGCCTAAAGTTTGGAACTTCACTGTTGACATACAGCTAATTTGCAAATAAATTTGTGCGTATCAAGTCTGAAGTCAAATAGTTTTCGTAAAAATTATTAATGAGAAAATCAGAAAGGTCCATAATATTTCCCAAGACCTTAACATTGGGTCAAACTTTCACAGACCTACACGAAGTTTGTCACCATCAAGCTGCTTTTCTCCTGCATAGAAAGAAAGGGGATTCACCATGAACCGAAAACTCAGGCGACGAGAGCTCTTAGGTACTGCGGCGGCGGGTGCGCTACTCGGCTCTCTTTCGATGGGACAGGAAATGAATGACGCGGGCACGGCAGCTCAGCGTGAGGTGCGACTCGAGTTCCTCCGGCCCAAGGAGCTCGAAGAGGCACAGGCCGCATGCCCGACAATCTTCCAGCCGCTCGGAACGATTGAATGGCACGGAGTACATAACGTCGTGGGCGTCGATTCAGTGAAGGCACATGCACTTTGCGTTCGAGCAGCTCAAAAGGGAGGCGGTTTAGTCGCGCCAGCTCTTTACGGTGGCGTCGGGGGCGTGAATCAGCCGCATACATTCGTTATGGAACCGGAAAACAACGTCTTTTCCAAGCTGCTCCGTCCCTGGCTTGAGCAGCTTTGCCGGGAAATGGCCCGTGACGGATTCCGTGCCATCATCATTCTCACCGGCCACTACGGTGCGGCACAGCAAATAGTGGTCCGCGAAACGGCGGTTCGCATGAGTCGTGCCCTGGGAATTCCTGTGCTCGGTACGCCTGAGTATATGCTTGCATTGGACGTGGACTATACCGGCGACCACGGGGCGTGGGGCGAGACCTCACTCATGATGCACCTCTATCCCGATACGGTTGACCTCTCGCGGCTCGGCGAGCCTCCGCACAAAGGTGTCGGCGGACGCGATCCCAAGACAGAAGCTTCGGCCGAAGATGGACGTAAAATCACTAAAACGATTGTCTCACGACTTGCTATACTGGCACAGAAGATGCCAACCTGGGACTATAAGACGCTCGATTCCTTCGTCGACTCCGAGGCGACCCTCGTCGCCAGGCAGCTCTCAGCGCCGAGGGGCAAGAACTCTGTCTGGAGCGCCTGGCGTAATATAGGCAGTGCCATGCGTAACTATGGCAAGCAGCTTGCCGAAGGACGTTTCGAAGAGATTAAGTCCTCCGTTGCAGGATTGTAAATTGCCCGTAGGCTTCTTACCGGATATTTTTGGTGACC
>JBGVTO010000338.1:0-10490 GCA_041862635.1 Phycisphaerae bacterium
AGATGTCCGTAAAGAAAAAAGATGAAGTTATCTACGCAAAATACATTGGAAGTGACGTCGAAATCGATGGTGAAAAATATGTAATTCTGCGAGAAAGTGACATTCTCGGAATTGTTGAAAAATAAAACAACAGCTTATAGTTCGCGGTCCGTAAAGTCTGAGCTAAAAACTGATAAGAAGAAAATTAAAAGAGGTAGTAAAAAATGGCAAAACAATTAATGTTTGACGATACAGCCCGAGCGCAGCTCAAAGAGGGTCTGTCGCAATTAGCAGAAGCGGTAAAGGTCACTCTCGGACCGACCGGCAAGAACGTTATCCTGCATAAAAGCTGGGGCTCTCCGAAGGTAACAAAGGACGGTGTCTCGGTCAGTAAAGAAATCGAGCTGCCAGAACCATTCAAAAATATGGGCGCAAAGATGGTCAATGAGGTTGCCAGCAAAACTTCCGACGTTGTCGGTGACGGAACCACAACCTCAACTGTATTAGCAGAAGCGATCTACACCGAAGGACTAAAGTACGTTACGGTCGGTGTGAATCCGATGGCCATTCAGCGGGGAATCAGCAAAGCAGCCGAAGCCGTTACCCAATTCATCCAATCGGTGAGCGTGCCTGTAAAAGGCCACAGTGACATTGCAAAGGTCGCAACCATCAGCGCAAACAACGATCCGTTGGTCGGCGATATCTTAGCCGATGCAATCGATAAGGTCGGCAGTGACGGTGTTATCGAGGTCGAAGAAGGCAAAGGAATGGAAAACGAGCTGACCGTTGTCGAAGGTATGCAGTTCGATAAGGGTTATATTTCGCCGTATTTTATGACTAACGCCGAGACCCTCGAAGCTGTCCTCGAAGACGTCTATATTCTTCTGCACGAAAAGAAGATATCCAACGTTCGCGAGCTTATTCCTCTGCTCGAAAAGGTTGCTCAAGTGGGCAGGCCGCTGCTGGTTATTGCAGAAGACATTGAAGGTGAGGCATTAGCCGCACTGGTTATTAATCGGCTGCAAGGTATTTTGAAGACCTGCGCGGTGAAAGCGCCCGGCTTCGGTGACCGCAGAAAAGCGATGTTGGCCGATATAGGTATCTCGACCGGCGGGCAGGTGCTCACCGAAGATTTGGGCATCAAGCTCGAAAGCATCGAGCTTTCGCAATTGGGCCAGGCCAAAAAAATCGTCATAGATAAGGAAACGACGACAATAATCGAAGGGGCAGGCAAAAAGAAAGACATTACCGCCCGCTGCGAGCAAATCCGCAACCAAATTGAAAAGACGACCAGTGACTATGACCGTGAAAAATTACAGGAACGGTTGGCTAAACTGACCGGCGGAGTAGCCGTCATAAAAGCGGGCGCCGCAACCGAAACTGAAATGAAGGAGCGCAAAGACCTGCTGGAAGATGCGCTGCACGCTACAAGAGCTGCGGCCGAGGAAGGTGTCGTCGCGGGCGGTGGTATTGTGTTTCTGCGGGCCATCAGCGAGGTACAAAAAGCCAGAGCAAAGGCCAAAGGCGATGAAAAAATCGGCTTTGATATTGTAATCAATGCGCTTAAAGCACCAACAACTCAAATTGCTGAAAACTCCGGTGAACAAGGCGATGTGGTCGTCGCTAAACTTCTCGAAAAAGGCAAGAACATCGGCTATGACGCAAATACAGGACAGTTCGTCGATATGTTTAAAGCGGGAATCATCGACCCTGCAAAGGTTGCCAGAACCGCATTAGAAATGGCCGCTTCAGTAGCCGGATTGATGCTGACTACCAATGTCTTGGTAACAGAATTAAAAGATGAAGACAAAGACGAAGAGCCAATAGCCGGCTCAGTTCGGTAGTCCATATATACGCAGATAGATAAATTCGAATATCGAATATCGAAATCCGAAACAATATCTAATGCCCGAAATTCAAATGACCGAAATATTTTCTGTATGTCATGCTGAGCGGAGCGAAGCATCTTGCTTTAGAATGTGAGGTTCTTCGTTCGCTGGTCGCTCACTCAGAATGACAGCTTTGCTGTAGGTTTTGAAAATTTGAGCATTAGAACTTTGAATTTGTTTCGCATTTCGTGCTTCGGATTTCGAATTTTTGCAAGATATTATGGCCAAACGGGATTACTATGAAGTTTTAGGCGTGGGGAAGAACGCCTCTGCCGATGAGATTAAGCGCTCATATCGGCGTATGGCGATGAAGTATCATCCGGATAAGAATCCGGGCGATAAAAAGGCCGAGGCCAACTTCAAGGAATGCGCCGAGGCCTACGAGGTCCTGAGCGACGCCGAGAAGCGACGGCGTTATGACCAGTTCGGACACGAAGGCCTCCGTGGAGCCGGCATGCACGACTTCTCCCGAATGAACGTCGAAGATATTTTCAGTATGTTCGGCTTCGAAGATTTCTTCAGCGGCATCTTCGGGGGCCACCGAAGGTCAAGCCGACGTGCAGGGCCTACCCGCGGCTACGATTTGGAAACCGCCGTGGAACTGACGCTCAACGACATCGCCAAAGGCGCTGAGAAGACCATCGAATTTACTCGCCAGGATATATGCAGCGAATGCAACGGCAACGGCTGTGCCAAAGGAAGTAAGCCGGGCCGATGTTCAACTTGCGGTGGAACTGGTCAGGTTGCAAGAGGCGGTGGGTTTTTCCAGATGGTCTCGACATGCCGACAGTGCGGCGGCAGCGGACAGGTCATTACCAATCCGTGCAAAAAATGCAAAGGCACCGGCAGAGTGCCAAAGAAGAGAATCGTCAATATCAAAATCCCCGCCGGTGTCCACGAAGGACAGGGTATAAGAGTCGCCAGCGAAGGTGAGCCCGGCCGAGGCGGCGGGCCAAAAGGCGACCTTTATTGCTACGTCAGAATAAAGCCGCACGAATTTCTGCAGCGCGATGGAAATGACCTGATTGCGGTTGTGCCCATAAGCTTTACACAGGCTGCGTTAGGAACAACTATTGACGTGCCAAGTCTGAACGGTACACGAGGATTGAAAATCCCGCCGGGGACACAATACGGAAGTGTCTTTAGAATAAAAGGCCAGGGCCTGCCGGATATCAGAACACGGCGAACCGGCGACCAGCTTGTGCAAATCACTATCGAAACACCGGTGAAACTAAACGCAAAACAAGAAGAGCTGCTGAGAGAATTCGCTAAAAGCGAAAATAAAAGCGTTTCTCCACAATCCAAACGCTTTTTCGAAAAACTGAAAAAACATCTTGGTAACAACTGATGAAACAGAAGAGAAAAGAAAAAACAAAAACCGAAGATTCGCAGAAGGAAACCAAGAGCGAACTGGAAGAACTTCGCCAGACTATAGAGAGTCTGCAAAAAGAAAAAGATGAGCTTTTCGGCAAGCTGCAGCGAGTCAGTGCCGACTATGCGAATTTCCAGAAACGAGTCCCTAAACAGGTTGCCGATACGATTTGCTACGAAAAAGAAAGGATAATAAAAACCCTGCTGCCGGCTCTGGACAATTTTGAACATACGCTGCAAAATGCAACATCGGCGGAAAATGCGGACATATTTGTCAAAGGCATTCAGATTATCTACGACCAGATGCTTGATATCTTAAAATTGCACGGCGTCGAGCAGATAAAGGCTCCGGGCGAAAATTTCGATCCTGCTCAGCATGAAGCAATGATGCAAAAGACCGAGCCTGAAAAAGAAGATAATATTGTTCTGGAAGAATTTCAAAAGGGATACAAACTTAACGGTCGAGTTATTCGGCCAAGTAAAGTAATCGTTAATAAGCTGACAGCAGAACAACCGGCTCAGCAGAAAGAAGCAAAACTCCAAGAGCAAACAACTAAAGACGCCGAAACAGCCAATGAGTATGAAAGAAAAGATACGGAGTGATTGTGATGCCTACTTATGACTATATGTGTGAGAACTGTGAATACGAGTTTGAGCAGTTCCAGAGTATAACAGCCAAACCTCTGCACAAGTGCCCAAAGTGCAGGAAAAGAGAATTGAAAAGGCTTATCGGCGCCGGAGCCGGAGTAATCTTCAAAGGCTCCGGATTCTATCAGACCGATTACAGAAGCGAAGGCTATAAAAAAGCTCAAGAAAACGAGAAAAAGACCACCGACAAAGACACCGGAAAAAAAGAAGCCGAAACCAAGACCGCTGAAACTAAAGCCAAAGATTCAAAACCCGGCGAAAAAACCAAACCCTCCACAAAAAACAAAAAAAGTCAGCATAATTACCTCTCAGACTCAGCTTTTAGCTCAATTTAATCACATTTTTCTATAAATAATAAAATTTTTACTTGACGATAGTTCTATATAGTACTATTTTATATAAAACTATTTGTTGAGAAAAGGAGAAAGAAAAATGAGACAAAGAGGTATTCTGAATTATCGGTTTATCTTTGTGGCCCTGGCTGTTGCGATTTTTTCACCTGGGGTAATCGCTGAGGTGCTTTTTGTAGACAGCACAAACGGCAATGACACAAATCCCGGCACAAGGGAAAAACCGTTATCTACTTTAGGCAAAGCTGTAATTTTGGTGAACAACAGCTCCAATCCAGGTCCGACTATTATAAAAATACTTCCCGGCATTTATAATCTGACCCAAGCTGTAGTGTTTAAAAACTCACGTCCATATACCGAAAGGGATCGACTTACTATAGAAGCATCAGTTTTGCCGGATGATCCAGGATGGAAGCCACAGCTTATGCCTATGATATTGTCAACTGAAGACCCTCGGAATCCGGAAAAGCCAGATGTAATTACAGATACTTATGGAATAAAAATAAAGCTAAGCCACGTAACAATTCGTGGGCTGAGATTTCTTGGCAATCCTGTACCGAATAACATGTATGCCCCAATCGAACGTATTGACAAAGGTCTTGAGGACCTGCTCGTAACGCAATGTATGTTTGTCGGGGATAAGGATTCCTTTGACATTTATTGTGCGGTTATTGCTACAGGACACAAATTTGTGGTTGACCATTGTATTTTCCATAACTGCCATGCTTCCGCTGTATTTTGGGATGGGCCGGAAGGTATCAGCGGTAAAAATAATGTAATGAGATATTGTATTGTTGATGGCGGATTTATCTCCGGTGTTTGGACTTGCCAGACATCGGATGATTTCGAGTTTCATCATAATATTGTAACTGATACAGAATATTTCTGGATACGAAAAAAGACCGAAAGACACATAAGGTATAAGTTGAATGACTGTATAATCAATGTTCATAAGTTTTCAGGATATGGCATTGAAAGTGGTCCTATTGGAGAAACTGGAGCTGAGATTACTTATGACCTGAAAAATGTTATCAAAGGCGCTCATATACTCTTAGTGGAAGATAAAAATAGAAAAGATTATCTGCACGTTGTGCCCGGCACGTCTGGGTGCGCCCTCAGTGCGGGATTATTCAAAGAGAAATAGACCCAGAGGAAAAAGTAAATAATAATTGGAAATACTAAAAGGAGATACAAAAATGGAATCAATAATATCAAAATGCGGATACAGATGTGATTTATGCCCTGCGTATGAGACTAATCTTAAATCAGATGCCGACAAGCAAAGAATGAGCGATGCCTGGGCTAAGTATTGTGGCTTTCAAGTACCGCCGGAAGCGATTAAAAGTTGTGCAGGATGTTTAGCCGGCGGTGGTGATGAATCTTGTTCTGTCAGACCTTGTGCGATTGAAAAAGACCTTGCAAATTGTGCCCATTGCGAGCAATTCGCCTGTGATAAACTTAAGCCAAAAATGAATTTCGTTGAGGAGAATGTCAAGGACCTGTCCAATATTCCTGAAAAGGACTACAATTCGTTTATCAAGCCATTTCTCGGAAAGGAATGCCTGCTTAAAATCCGAGAATCACTGGAAACTTAAGCTGAATATTTCTTCATCAAGAAAGGACATGAAAAAAATGGAAGAAAAAGACCTAAAAAAAGTATGTTTGAATTTAATGGAAACGGCTGAGGTAGTATATCTAAGCACTATTGGCAGCGATGGCTTTCCTCACATAAGGATGATGTCTAACCTGAGAAATAAAAAAGAAAATCCAGGCCTGGTCGAGATGTTTGAGCAGTATAAAGACGATTTTGTGGTTCACTTAATAACCGGCAAATCATCTGTTAAAATGCAGCAAATTCGGGCCAATCCGAAAGTGTCGGCATATTTATGCAATCCAGGTGAGTTTCATACGCTTATGCTTGGCGGTGAAGTAGAAGAAGTTACAGAGCAGGAATTTAAGAAACAACTCTGGCAGGACGGCTGGGAAATACATTGGCCGGGCGGTGCGGATGACCCTGAATTTACTGTACTTAGGCTCTCGCCCGATTTTGCAAAGGGATGGTACAAAGAAGGGCCTTTTGAATTTGAGTTAAAATGAAAAAAATGAAGGACCAACATCAGGGCGGCTTTTTAATGGCCAAGATACGACAGGTAGGCGGAAGAATATCTGAACGTATCCTTAAACAACATAACATTGAGATTAACTCCGCTCAGGGCAGGATAATGTTCGCGCTCTGGCAAAATGATGGTATTTCAATCAATGAACTCGCGAAAAAAACGCAACTGAAAAAATCGACTTTGACAAGTATGCTCGACAGACTCGAAAGGATGGGATACATCAGGCGTCAACGTTCCAAAAAAGATAGACGGAAAATCCTGATAAAACGCACGGAAAAAGACAAGACAATGGAGAAAAAATACGTTGAAGTATCGGAAGAAATGACAAGACTGTTCTATAAAGGATTCTCGAAAAGCCAAATTGCTCACTTTGAAAAGGATTTAGAGCGTATCCTTAATAATCTCATAGAATTTGAGGTGAATGCTAATTTAATGAAGGATGGCTGATAGCATGACCGAGGATGAAAGAAGATTTAAGGGATTTTCGCCCAAAACATTGAAATTCCTCCGAGGACTTAAAGCTCACAATAACAAGGCCTGGTTCCAGACACACAGGGCCGATTACGAAAAATACGTTCTGCAGCCCCTGCGAGACTTGGTTATAGATTTGGGGGATTTCATGCTTGATATTGATCCTTTTTTTGAAATAACTCCGGCAGTGAACAAGACGATTTCAAGGATTTATCGTGATACGAGATTTTCCAAAGATAAATCACCTTTCAGAAGCACTGTGTGGTTTACATTTAAGAATCAAAAGAAGGATTGGACAACACATGTCTGCGGTTATTTCTTCGAGCTGTCTGTGAATTCATACCGATATGGGATGGGGTTCTACAATGCCGCACCAAGTATAACGAGCAGATTTCGAGATATGATTGATGAGAATCCTAAAGAATTTTTGAAGGCGATTTCCTTTTTTGCAAAACAAAAGACTTTTGTTTTGGAAGGCGAGAAATACAAGAGAATTATTGACAAGACCAAGCCTGAAAAAATCCAAAATTGGTATCAGAGAAAGAATATGTATTTGGTTTGTAATAGAAAGATAGATGATACCCTTTTTAGCAATAAGCTGGTTGATGTTCTGATTTACGGCTTCGGCTTGATTGCCCCATTTTATCACTACCTACAGCAAATACGAATTAAAGCTCAGGAGTTCTGAACATAAAGAAGAAAAGTTTATTTTATAAGTTTGGCGATTTGCTTGAATTGGGTGTGTTTTGCGGTCCTTAGCAGCTCAAATAAGGCCATCTCAGTGCAGCTGATATTTGCTCCTCCAGCGGCCATCCTATCTAACGCAATTTGCTTATTCTCCAGCGTTCTTGAAGAGACGGCGTCAGCGAGCACATCAACACTGAAACCCTTCCGGAGCAAATCAACCGCTGTTTGATAAATGCAGACGTGGGCTTCTATGCCACACAACAGAACCTGCTGTCGAGCTAATTCATTTAACCTGATGTTGAATTGCTCGGTGCCGCAGCAGCTAAAAGCCGACTTGTTTATCGGCCCATTATCTGTCAAGAGTTGTGATATTTCAGATACTGTCGGCCCAAGAGCATCCGGGCACTGCTGGCACCAGAGGATTGGGATATTGAGAATTTTGGCGGCTTTGATAAGGATTCGGATGTTTTTGAATAAAGCTTGTTTGTCGTGCATCAACTGGGCGAGCTTACCCTGGACGTCAACAACCACCAGACAGCAGTTTTGTATATCAAGCATTCCTTTATTCTCTTGTTGTCGGCCCCGGTTCAATAAAGGTGCCAAAATCAGCAGTCCCTTAGTTGCCGCCCAAAACCGTAATTGTCAGATGTATGTTTTTGTTTTCTTCGGTCCTAATCGGTGATTTTTTTACTGTTTTCTGATTCGAGGTCAAGACCGGCTTTGGCGGAGTTATCAAATCCACCATAGTATCATCGATAGCAGCTAAAATCTCTCTGCCGGGTAAACTCTCAGCCATATTGTTCAAGACGGCAAAATCCTTCGCCACTTCCATACGCCTTTTGGAATCGTCCTGGTTGACAATCCCTGATATCTGCTCAGCGGTAACTGCGTCAACCACAACCTGTTCGCCAAACACTTCGGTGTCAACAAATAAAGCAGCCGAATCCAGCTTGGCCCAAATATTGCCCAGCTCAGCCAACAGTAAATTAAAGCTTTCGCTGCCGCAAATAAGAGCATGTGGTTTTTTGACATTGCTTTGGTCTGATGCAATCCATTCATCTGAAGGGATATTATCTTCAATCGCCCTGTTAATAAATGCTACAACAGCAGGCAGGTAACTTGTTCGCAATTCAAGCCTGCCGCTAAACGGTGCCGCAACTATTGTCGGTCCGGGCTTTACCACGTCAACTGTCGGGGCCGGCTCTCGGCGCTCAACAGCAACCGGTCCTTGCGTGACAGTTTCCGGAGCTACAATGGTGTAAACTACCGCCGTCAAAATGCCAACCAGGCCGAGCATAGCAGCGGCAGCAAAGAGCCTGCGACCAAGCAGGTGTCTTGTTCCGGCCCTTTCGTCAAAGACCAAAGGCTGCTCGACAATCTGTGGTTTCCTGGCAAAGGAAGCCTTTACATTCTCCAATATCTGTGGTGGAGCCTCGGCAATAGGCAAAGAGCTCAGTAAAATTCTACATTTTTGTAGTTGCTGCAGCCGTTGGGCAATTTTCTCTTCGTGATGTACCAGCCGTTGAACCTCGGTCTGCTGCCTGGCCGGCAGCTCTCCATCAATGAAGCTATTGAGCTTTTCGTCCATATTTGGAATTTCTTTCATTGCAAAATGGCCTCCAAAATCTGTCTTAGCTTACTTCTGGCCCGACTCAATCTGCTTCTGACTGTGCCTAACTCGATATCCAACACCTTTGCAATCCGGGCATAATTCATACCTTCAATATCCCGCAACACAACGACGGCTCTTTGTGCATCATCCAATTTCATCAACGACTCAACAGCTATCTCGTACAACTCCTTGTTCTGAGCCACCGCTGCAGGGTCAGGTGAGCTATCATCGCTCAAAAACTCCTTCAACGCGAGATTTGATTGGCTGCTGTATTCCGCCTTGGCTCCACTCGCATCCAGAGATCTAAAGCCAAGTCTGGCGTTTCTCTGGCAGTAATTCAAGGTCAGATTAACGGCTATTCTAAAGACCCATGTATAAAAGCCGCTTCTGCCCTCGAAGTTATCTATGTTCTCTATTACTTTGACAAATGTTTCCTGGGTGAGTTCCGCGGCATCATCGGGGTCTGCACATATTTTTAATATGACGTTGTAGATGCGATTCTGATACTTAAGAATAAGCTCTTCCATCGCTGCAGAATCGCCCTGCCAGCACCGCCTAACCAATACAGCGTCGTCAATGTTGATACGCCTCTTAGAAGCGTATGTATCCATATTTGCCACTTCCGCCACCGGTTTTACCCTCAATTAGACCAATTTTGCCTCAAAAAGTTCCTCTTTTTAGACAAAAATACAGCAAAGATGAGGCTTAACCACAGGATATAATCGCAGATTCGCTTTGTCAGGTCAATTTAATTTAATCAGGAGAGTAAATTTCGTGCAGCTTGCAGCCGCCGCGGCGCCCAGTCAGGAAAGCGTATCTCAACCCTTGAGATAATTCATTGCTATCTCACGGGGTCAACCAAGATACAAGATATGCAATACGAATACAAGCAGGGCCTACACCGAATCAATCGGTATAGGCCCCGAATTAAAGCAAATCTGCTTGCCAACAAAATCACACGGCTTAGGGCGCCGGAGGATACAGTCGAATATCATCAAAGTACATCGTACCTGAACCACCTGCTACCGGATTCTTCTTGTTACCAAGACCAAGGGCAATAGTACTGACATTGGCAAGGTTCACTCCCTGGTCTGCAAATCCGCCTGGGGCGGACAGGTCAATATTCCATTCGGTCCATCTGCCTATCTGTGTTGCTTCAGGATTATCGTGGTTGACCACAGCACTGCCATTGAGAGCAGCATACATCGGCTCAGCAGCGTTATCCGAGTAGCCCCTGAACCAGATCGTCAGTCTGTCGACACCTTTCTCGGTCCAGTCACGCGGATAAGTCAACGTCAAAGTTGCCTCAGAGTACCCAACACTGTTATCGTAGAATAATGGCATTGATTGGTTACCGCTGTGAACG
>JBGVTO010000339.1:0-20334 GCA_041862635.1 Phycisphaerae bacterium
AATGCCATGCGGCCGTTTTTGAGGTCGCTTTTCTTGAAGGGCTTGCTCGTGAACTCCCTGACGCTTCGGCCATTGTCCGTGGTCCGGGCACGAAGCGCATACTGTGATTCCGCGGCGAGGCCGTCCAGCGCGGCGTCGAACGTGATTCCCCACTTGCGCACCGATGTGTCCACCTTCACGTCGGCGATGCGCGCGCCCATAGGCGTGCTGACGAGGTACACGTCGCCGCACAGGCCGCGGCGTGCCACCGAGCCCTTCACCTCTTTGGCCGAGGCGGTGTCGCTGTACGAGAGCATGACACCCTTCAGCGGCATGGCTGCGACAAACATGCTGAGAACGTGCGTGGCGCCCGGGCGGCAGACGGCTGTGATGTCGAGCTCGCCACCCGGGAAGACGATGTCTCCAATGTCCCGACCATCCAAGTAGACGGTTGCATAGGAGTGCAGGTACTCCGCATGGATGGTAATACGCCGACCGACCCATTCGGCGGGAATGGTGACCTCCCGCTGGTACCAGGCCGTGGTTATACTACGCAGATTACGGTCTTTCCAGCTCGGATGGGCATGGACTGTCTGGCAGTCTTTCTGCATATAATCGGTGATTCCCGGCCAGCACCCCGGGACCTTGTAGTAGCCCCAACTGTCAGAGGGCACGGCGTTCGTGTCCTCGTCGGCCGGCTGCCACCGCCACAGACCATTGATGCATATCCGCTCGCGCGTGGGCGTTGACTCCCGATATGCTTTCTCAACGTCCCAGACAGCCCTCGCACCTTTGGACAACCGTAAGGTAGAGTTATTCCATATCGGTCGTGAATTGGTGTAGGTAGTTTCTCTGACGGTGGAATTATGAGGGGATTGTGAAACAAGGCTTTCCATCAACGGATTAAAAAGGTATTTTTCCAGGCCGCCCCAGAAACCTTCGCCTTCGGCCGGGTTGTAAAGATTTCCTCCATTGCGTACTACGATAAGGTCAAGACTGGGCACCACCAGTAGGATTTGATTTCCAGCACCGGCACCAGCAAAGGCATCGCGGGGCACTTTGGCCCAGACACCATCAAAGTTCGTCCACCAACCCAAACCGGAGGCAGGTCGCGGATTACCTTTGGGTCTATCGGGCAAAGGTGTGCCAGCATACTTTAGCACTTCTTCGACCCGCTTACGGTCGATGAGCTGTTTTCCCTGCCAGCTTCCTTTATGCAACATTAGTCGACCCACACGGGCTACGGCTCGTGCGGTAAATGAGCCGCCACCCCAGTTAGCCACAAGGGGCAAGCCATTAACCGTGTATGTTTTGCCATATCCGATTGACCATTCTTCATCTTTAATCCCAATGGGTCTAATAATGCGTTCTCGCAATAAGGTCCGGATGTCGTAGTGTTTGGTGCCTCTTAAACTGGAGGTAACGGCGTAAGAGAGCATAGCCATGCCGGGATTGCTGTAGGCGTATTTAGTGCCGGGAGTGAAAATAATCGGCGCTTTATCCCGTGACAGAGTGAAAGGGTCAGGGTCTTTTCGCCAAAAACCTCCCTTCCAGCCCGGCAGCTTCATATGGGGGATGTTATCCTGCTCGGCATCCTCGATGCCGGCCGAATGGGTGGCCAAGTGACGGATGGTGATTTTGGATTTCAGCGGATGGTCTTTCCATTCGGGGATATATTTCCAGGCCGGATCGTCCACGGAAAGTCTGCCATCATTTAGGGCGATCGTCAACGACATACCGCCGACTAGGGCCTTGGCCAACGAGGCCGTATAGTGTTTTTTCTCTGGCCCGTGGTTGGGTGCATACCATTCGTACACGATTCTGTCATGACGAATGACCAATAACGCTTTGGTATTCCTAAGTGCCAAAGAATCCCGAAGGGTATCTAACCGTCGCCGAGATAATCCCTGGCTCTTGGGGGTTGCTTCTTGCCATTGAAACGAGGAGTTTGAGGAGGTTGCTGCTGACAAAGATAAAGACAAATAAAGGAGCAAAACCAGCGAGAGTAATTTTATTCTGGATAACATTTTCGTTCGTCCTCCTAATATGCTAACAAAATAAGACAGAAGAAAGTCCATTTGGAAACAAAACTAAACATCCTGAAACTCCTTGACGTACTGGTAATCACATAAGCAGACACACGAGTTGATTCATTATAGTTATTTTCATGAAATGAGGCATAACAGAAAAATCTCAACTTGTGCTGATATTATGGAAACTCACGGCACCAAGGCTTAAACCTGCGATCTGTTAACAGTCGAGTAGACGCAATACGGTTTCATTACAGCCAGTCACCGACCAGTAATTTTTGGGTAACAACTGATTTTAACAGATACCCTTTTCGAAGTAAGACATTGAAAATGTTTACAAATCCCGATTTATCGGGATGAACATTTTCGTCGAATTTGTAGACAAAGGTCGTTCCATATCACTCTGGTTGCAGGCGTCAACTCGCGAAAATGGGGCCATTTTCGGGGGCATCCGTGGGCGGTCCAGTGCGCGCGCACTGGGCCTGATAAGCTGGTGGGACCGATCCAAGGAATTTCAGAGTTCGTCGTTTAAATGGCTTCTGGGGCGCTTACAATTGAAAGCTGAGGAGCGGTGTGTGAGATTTTGTGTGCTGGCTTAATAGTCAAAATAGAGAGGAGTGTCGTACAGATTGCAAGGCGGTAAACTGGTCATGAGCAAATTCAAATAATGGCTGAATACCAATTCGTTCAAGGATTTGCCTGATCCTTGAAGAAACAGTATACAAAATGACTTTGTGTCCGAGACTATCCAGCAGTCCCTCCAATATAATTAGGCTACTTATGCTCTCAGAAGTCAGTAGTTCGACTCTGGAAAAATCAATAATTACGTCGCAGGCACATCCATCGCTTACGATTTCGTTAACAGTTATAAGCTCATCACTTATTAATTGCGGCTCTTTAGGTAAACTAACAAGAAGAACGTTTTCTAAGAGCTTTTCAATCCCCATCTCAACTACCCCCTTTTTGGACCAAATCCATTTAGTTAGCTTCAAACGAATTATCGGAATGGCTTGTTCGCAGAAACCAGCCCATTTATAAACTATAGCATAAAAACTGGAAAATCCAAATTAGAACGACCTAACAAACGGCGAATTATTGAGCTCAAATGGCCAACCTTGGACCGATTCAGGATTTTCTGTAGGACGGCTCTGAGAGGGATTTTAGCGTTCTACAATGGCCAAACTCAAACCGAAGGGTATCTGAGGTAAGGTCCAGGGGATTTTAACGTAAAATGCAGTACAAAGGGCGTTCACCGCCCTTTATCGACCATAACGAAAGTTCACCCCGTTAGATATTTGTTACAGAACGGGGTGAACACTGTTAGGTACTTGTTATCTAACGGGGTGAAGGTGTTGAGCCCCGAAATACAGGATATTGCATTGGGCGAGGGATTAGCGGAACGGATTCTGAAAAAGCCTAAACTTCAGTTTTGAGCTTGGTGTATTGGTACGCAGTTCAAGTGGAAAAATTTTATTCGGTTTTGTGTGAGGTTCCTGACCATAAACGAATCGATATTCATTTGCGGCGAAAAGCCTTAGCGTATCCAGAGCCAAAGTAATCCAGGTTCTTAAGAGATTGGTCAACGAATAGTGCAAATTACAATCGTCCGCTTCAAGTTGCTGCGCCCACAACATCTGATCCCAGAGAGCTATGGTCTGGATGTTTTTGTGAATCCACCAAATCTTCTGGAGTGAGATTTTCTAACTTCTTGCTTAGTTGACTGCTGGTTTTCTCTACCCAGTTGACCGCCCCTTTGACAACCTTAGGATCGAATTCATAACCGGCTGAATCAATTAGAATACTAATTGCCTCCGCCACAGACCTTGATTTATGGTAGGAACGATTTGAGGTAAGGGCATCGAGTGTATCAGCTACAGCCATAATTCGGGCACCAAGCGGTATTGAAGCAGCAGATAAACCATCCGGATAACCTTGGCCATTCCATTTCTCATGATGGTGCCGAACGATGGCCATTTCTCGCTCCAGAAACTCCATCTGACTCAAGATGCGGACAGCGATAAGTGGATGCTGCTCAACGACACTGTGTTCACGGCGTGTTAGCATGCCCGGTTTGGACAAAATGGCGTCTGGTATGCCGATCTTGCCTATGTCATGAATCATGGCTGCTCGTCTGATTACTTCAGTCTGTTTTGGAGCAATCTTCATAGCCTCGGCAATACCGACTGAATAATACATTACATTTTCAGAATGTCTTTTGGCAAAAGCATCTTTAGCCTCAAGGGCCTGGACTAATCCCCAGATGCTTTGAAGGAACATCTTTTCTGATTGCTCTGAAAGGCCGGCAATGCGTATCTTGAGCTTTTTAATCTCCTCCTCCTCGATCTCACCCGCCTTCAGATGCTTTGACATGGTTTCATCCCAGACCCTAACGCAGTTTCGTCCAGAGCTTTTGGCTTCGTACAAAGCAAGGTCTGCTCTGCGTATCAACTCGCTGGCGGAATCTGTGCGGTCTGGTTGCCATTCGGCTATCCCACAACTGATTGTCATTGATATGTCTTTTGCTATCTTAATCTCCTGGACTTTAGCTCGAAGCCTATCCAGTAATATGAAAGCATCCTTGCCTTTAGTTTCCGGCATGAGGACCACGAATTCATCACCACCGTAGCGTGCGAGCACATCAGACGCCCTCTTGGTGTTTTTCATACATTTAGCAAGTTTTCTAAGGGTATCGTCACCGGCGGCGTGGCCCAGTATATCATTGATCGTTTTAAAATTGTCCAGGTCTAAGATTCCAACGCAGAACGGACGTTCGTAGCGTGTTGCACGGGCACATTCATCCTCTAATTTATCCTCAAGAAGTTTTCTTGACCCTACTTCGGTCAGGGCGTCGGTCAGCGAAGTTAGTCTTGCTTCCTGATACAACATTGCGTTGGTCAGATGTGAATTCAGCACTTCCCTCACTAACCGAGCCTTATAGGATATCAGCTCTTTCTTCGCTGCGACAGAAGGGTCCAAATCACACATGCATAACCGCCCGGACAGAACTTTGCTTTTGTCAGATGGAAGATCTTTTGAACCAGAAATAGTAAGCGGGATTACAACTCGTGGTGATTGGGCCCCCTGTTCTTCAAAAACCTGCGGCATGCTGGCATGGCTGAACCGGCAGCCAGTGCAAAATGGACAAGCATCTTCAAGACACTCCAGGTCCTCTTCAGAGCACACGCAACCGTTGAAGCTTACAAGTGGGGAGTCTTGGGTCGAGTTCCTGTTTCTCTGAAGAAAAAGCAGACATTTCTTAGCCTGGAAGAGCTTAGGCACCTCGAGGGTGATTATTTTGATGACTTCATTTATATCTATGCTTTTGAGACAATTCGGTAGCGCTGCGATCTGTTCGGCCGCCGCCCGGTCTTCAACCAGCTGCTGCTCTAGAACGTCGCGGATCGAGAGCATTCCCACCACGACTTGATCCTTGACGACGGGCAAATGACGAATTTGATTTGCTACAATGATCTCCCGGGCTTTGCTGGTCTCAATACCAGGTTGACATGAAATCACTTGTGGTGTCATGATTTCGCCTACGGTAGTTTGCTCAAGGTCTACCAGAGAGGCAACCGCCCGATTAACAATGTCTCGTTCTGTAACGATTCCTGCAAACTTGTTTTGACCATCGGTTACAATAAGACAGGCCACTTTATTAGTTCGCATCTTCATAGCCGCTGTAGCAACAGTCTCACTCGAGTTGATAGTCACGATCTCCTTCTGACACTCGACAGTCTCGAGCATTTTATCGGCCTTTCGAATGATTTACATGGATTCTCGTTACTAAAACTAAACTCTAATCCTCCTCTTTTCTGCCAAGTTTATCGACATCGGCAGCCTCCGACTTTAACCGAGGACTTGGTCCGATAGACAGCAGAGATTCTGGAAAGCGCCGCAGTACGCCCTATAAGAAAGCGCGAAAGGCTCGCCATATTGCCCCATCTGATTGTCGGAAAAGATTTTTATAGTTCTGGCATTGTTCGGCGGTCTTATGACCTTATTTAGCACGATATATTCATTTGTGTAACTCTATTGATATAAAAAAGCCCCTTTTACAAGCAGGCTTAAAAGGCATCCAAAAGGGACTGCCATGAAAAACATACTGTTAGACAGGGGCACTCATGATTTGGATGGTTCAGCCAAAGGATTAAACGCATCTGGTAACAGGATTGCTAACAACAGCAGGAGCGAAAGACTGCAAAATGAACAGTCGTAGAAAATTAAACAAACAAATGAATCTCGCAGCCCGTTATCATGCTCGCAAAGTTGGCTTATTCACTAAGAAAAAATGTGTGTTGTTCCTGTTGGTTACAGCAACAATACTCGCGATACCTTCTTGGCAAGCTTGGCGCTCATATGCGGATATCAGGACTACTAAAACTCAACTCGAGCAGTTGATTAGAATAGAGGGCACTACTATGTATCGCGACGAGGTGCTCGCTATGTCAGCGAAGATGGCCGTGGCCACCCGAAATCTGAAGTGGGCAAGTCGGCACAAAGAATTTGGCCCACGAGTAGAAGCTACTGTCGAGGAGATTTGGAATGTTTTTGAAAATGAATCTGTGGATGCTTTGAACGCAGAGGCAGCCTTGACGGTTTTTGTCGATGACAAGCTTGACACAATGGAGAATGAGGCTCTTTCTCTGGTGCACCAGGGAAAACATGAGCTCGCTGCGGCTTTACTCCAAAGCCCGGAGTATGAAGAGCAAAGGCAAGCATATAATGAAGGGATGAAAACGTTCGTCGGCAATGTGCGTCGAGCTTTGGAAGAGAGGCGTGACATATATTGGCAGAAGGTTCGGGCGGTTTTTATAGCGACCGGCATCGTTTTGCCGGTGATTGCACTTACCTGGTTCGTCGTACACAAAATGCGAAAACGCTTTCATGAACGCACAGAGACAAAGCAGAAGCTTAATGCTTTTGCCCGAGAATGGCAAGAGACTTTCAACGCCATTACCGATGTCGTTTGTATCGTTGATAGGAATGGAGGCAAAATACTTCAATGTAACAGCGCTATGACACGGTTCTTGAAGAGACCTTTTAACGAGATCATTGGTCGAAGCTGCTGCGAGCTCCTCCACGGTTCATCAGAGCCGGTAAAGAGGTGTCCACTCGTGCGCATGTATGAAACTCGCCGCAGTCAGACAAAAGATTTTCAAATCGGTGACAGATGGCTAAATATTAAGGTAGATCCTTTGATAAACAATGATGGGTATCTCGTTGGAGCTGTTCATATCACATCTGATATTACTGAGCAAAGGAAAGCGAATAGGGCGTTACAGGAGAGCGAAAACAAGTTCAGACTGGCATTTGCCAATGCGCAGGATGCTATTGTGTGGATAGACGTCGAGAGCCGTGTTATTACAAACTGCAACAAGGCAGCTGAGGAACTCTTTGGAAAAAAGAGAAAGGAGATCGTAGGGCAGCATCATACCACGCTTTACCCCGCGGAGAAGGCAGAACATTATCATAGTTTATTAGGTGAATCCGGTAAGGACCTGAACAGCAATATTGAAGCAGAGATATTGACGACAAGCGGACAAACAAGAACGGTGACTATTGCCGTTTCAACAATGATGGTGGATGGGAAAGAGATTATACAAGGAATAATCCGAGATATAACTGAGAGTAAGAGAGCAATTGAAGAAATCAAGAATTTGGCTAAATTTCCGAGCGAAGATCCCAATCCTGTTCTCAGGATAACGCAAGATTGTAAAATTCTTTATGCAAATGATGCCGCCTCACCTGTGCTCAAGACATGGCAAATCCAGGAAGGTCAGCTTCTGCCCGAGCTTTGGTGCAAGAGGATAGAGGATGTTTACGGTTCGGATAGTAGTGCGACATATGAGTTGAACTGCGATGATGGTCATACGTTTTTCATAACTTTGCAACCTATAGTTGGATCAGGTTATGTAAATGCCTACGGCCTTGATATTACCGAGCGCAAGAAGGCTGAAAAGGAAAAGTTGGAGCTGGAGCTTCAACTCAGCCAGAAACAAAAGATGGAAGCTATTGGTACACTGGCAGGAGGTATCGCGCACGATTTCAACAATATTCTGGGTGCGATGCAAGGTTACTTGGAATTGTCATTTGATGATCTTCCAAAGAAGAGTGCCGTGCGGGATAATCTGAAGCAAATACTATTCTGTGTTAACCGTGCAACAAAACTGGTGAAGCAAATCTTAACCTTCAGCCGAAAGGACCAGCAGGAACAGGAAAAAGAGCCTGTACAGATTAGCTCTATTATCAAGGAAGTTCTTGGAATGCTTCGGTCATCTTTGCCTGCAACAATCAAGATCAGTCGAAAGATTCACGCGGATTCCAGTATGGTTCTGGCTGATTCAACTCAGATTCATCAGGTGCTGGTGAATCTGTGTACAAATGCCTCGCACTCAATGCAAGGTGCAGACGGTCTCTTAGAAGTCAGCCTTGAGGATGTTAATCTTGAATCGGAGACCAGAATTGGGGATGAACATCTGGGGCCGGGCAACTACGTGAAGCTCAGCATTAGTGATACCGGTTGTGGAATGGAGAAAGAAGTTGCAGAACGAATTTTTGAGCCGTTCTTCACCACAAAAAAGGTGAACGAGGGGACCGGATTGGGGCTTTCTGTAGTTCATGGAATCATTAAAAGCCATAATGGGGCAATCACTGTTAGTAGTACGCCAGGCGAAGGAACGACCTTTGACATATTTCTTCCCAAGATTGAAAGCGGCGATATTAAGAAGCCTCAATTGTCCAAGTCAACTACTAAGGAGAAAGAGGTGATACTCTTGGTGGATGATGAAGAAATGATGGTTGATGTTACAAGGCAGATACTGGAACGGCTTGGATTTGACGTGGTTGCCAAGACCAGCAGTACCGATGCTCTGGAAGCATTTCAGGAGGAACCCGATAGGTTCGATCTTGTCATTACCGACCAGGTTATGCCAAATATGACTGGCACGCAATTGGCCCGAGAGCTCATCTCAGTTAGGCCCGACATTTCAATAGTTCTATGCTCGGGATTTCCTGAGAACGTCTGTCCTGAGGAGCTCAAGAGCATAGGCATAAAAGAGTTTATCACCAAGCCCATCAGCAGGAAAGAGATAGCTACAATTATTAGGAAGGTATTGGACAAAAGCAGCGTAACGGCATGATTTTGGCAGAACTCCCTACCCTGCACTCTGCCAAACAATCAAAAACCTGACTTACCATCACTCGATAAGGTCTTCAGGGGGGTATGTATTGCAGTTTCCAATTAACAAGTTTAACTTTTTGACACGCCTTCGGCGAAGCTGTCGAAATAGATTCCTCCGCTTCGGCACGACAAAGCCGTGCCTTCGGTTGGAATGACGGTAAGTATAAAATGTTACACTCACTTTTTAGAAACGGCAGTAGTTCCATTTCGCTCTGTCACCAGCAGCGAATTCAAGCCACTTTCCGGCACTAATGAGCAAAAGAATTATTTTAAAATTTCATCTGCCTTTGCAGGTAAGAGCTTTTGCACAGACTTGAGATCCAGTGGTAGAAAGACAGTAAAAGTAGTGCCCTGACCCACCTCGCTTTCCACCTCAATTCTGCCGCTGTGCATCATCACGATTTTATGAACAATAGCAAGCCCTAAACCTGTACCCTGAATTTCTTTATCGCGTTGGTTTACACGGTAGAAACACTCAAATATTTTCGGAAGAGCCTCTTTAGGTATGCCTATACCTGTATCGCTGACACTTATAACTAATTCTTCATTCCGGAGATAAACGTTAATAGATACCTTTCCTTTTTCAGGCGTGAATTTGATGGCGTTACCCACCAGGTTTGTCAAGGCCTGATTAATTTTAGCACGGTCAAATTTTGCTTCGGACAGCCCCTCAGCAAGCTCAAGTGACAGCTCGACTTTGTTTTTCTTTGCGTAAAGAGCCATTGTTTCGTGAACTTCCGAGACGACTTCCTTTATATCGTTATCTTGTATATCCAAATTCATCCTGTTGGTTTCAAGTTTCTGGAAATCCAGGACGTCATTAATCAGAACACTGAGTCTTTCGACGTTCCTTTTCGCGATGTTCAGGAATTTCTTTTGTTCCTTATTAAGCCGGCCGGCCATACCATCGAAGACAATAGAGACGCCTTCCTTAATAGCTGCCAAAGAAGTGCGCAATTCATGTGAAACTATAGATATAAATCCCGATTTCGTATCTATCATCTTCTTGATTTTCTCCTGGGCCTTCTTATGCTCGGTAATGTCCCTGATGATGCCTATGGAACCTGTGGTTTTGCCTTCGGCATTTGTTACAACGCTAAGCGAAATATCCACCTCGATTATACTGCCGTCTTTCTTAATCATTTTGGTTTCCACCGGGTGGTGCTGCATTCCTTTTTGTCTAAGCTGGTAAGCTCTTATTCTTTCCCATTCTTCTGCAGGATAAAGTGACCGAACAGGCTTGAGGTATAAGTCTTCTCTGTCCATACCCAGGAGGTCCTCTGTAAACCTGTTCCATGAAATGAGCCGTTCCTGCTCGTCCACCATCGTGATCGCAACCGCCGAGTTTTCGAAAATCATCCGGTACTTATCCTCCGCAAGCTGGCGTTCGTACTCCGCCTTTTTGTGCTCGGTAATGTCACTAAGTGTAACGATTACGTATTTACAGCCGTCTATTATTACCGGCTCAACGCCCATACGAAACCAGGGCATAATCCCTTTGTTGTCAACTTTAAGCGCAGGATGGATTTCTATATCACGAACGGATTGTCCGGAATCGAATACACTTTTTATAGTTTTTTGGAGCAGACAATCTGTGCAAGCCGGGTCATATCCGCATCCCTTCGCATCCTCATTGCAAGTACTTTTGGAGCAACTTAGAGCACCACCTATCTGCTGATTAATTATTTGCGGATATTCTTTTTTCACTATCTTCTTGACGGCATTGTTGATGCTGGCGACTTTCATATTCCCATCGACCAACAGCATACCAACAGGTGTCGCGTCAAAAATTGCCTCCAGATTCTTCTGTTTTCTGTCAAGTGCCTCCCTCATTTTCTTGCAATTGACGGCATTTTCGATTATCTTTGGAATAGACTTAAGATAATTCAGCTCAAGGTCTTTTGTAATATAATCGTAAGCACCTCCCTTCCAGGCCCTGATAGCCACTTCTTCGTCACCAACTCCGGTCACAACTATAATCGGGACATCCTTCACCAAATTTAGTATATTGAGTGCTGTTCCATCCCCGAGTGAGTAATCGGAAACTATGACATCAAACTGCTCACAAGCCAATATACTTTGAGCTTGTGAAACAGACACCGCTAAAGTGCAATCATACGGAAGCTTCTGGTCTTTTACAAAGCGCTCAAAAGCCATCTGGTCAAGCTTGTTGTCTTCAATCAGCAAAATTTTGTTCCTGGTATCTTCCATAATCATACCATCAATCTGGTAATTCACTTGAGCTCCAATACAGCTCGATTGTTCTGATTATCAGACATCAGCAGAGAATCCAACGTGCCGAGTCAGTTCTTTGGTTTATAATATTTTGTGATATCAGGATGGCGGCTCTGCCTTGCTTTTTTCGCTTACTTTTCACCCTGCACGGTGTTCGCTCAACGATTTGTTACCCAAAAAAATGGAAATTTTCTCGACCAGCTCTGAGAAATCAAACGGTTTAGCAATATAATCCACGATGCCATAAGATGAAGCCTTGGCTATATCTTCCGCATCGCAGAGCGCAGTGCACATTATTACAGGTATATCTCGTAAGTCCGGGCAATTCCTGAGGCGGTCGAGCACGTCGTGGCCGTTCATACCCGGCATATCAATATCAAGCAATATGAGGTCCGGTTTTTCACTCGCTGCTTTCTCTAATCCATCTTCTCCGTTGCCGGCGGTAACAACCTGAAATTTGCACCATTCAAGCCTGCATTTGATTGTGCTGACCAAATCAGGTTCGTCATCGATAACGAGTATCTTGGCCGGGATGGACTTCTTTTTCGACTTAGATAATCCGAACATGCTTTCCTTGTCCTCCGAGGATTCCCTATCCAAACTTATCGAGTTTTCTTTTTCATAAAGCTGCTTAACAAATCTTTAAATCTTTATCGGCCTGAAATCTGCACAATATTAGCAAAATGCGATTAACCCGTGGAAAATGGCAGGACAGCTACCAGCTTTGTTAAAATCAATTTATTTATAAGACCGTAAGGGTCTCTGAGGTTTTTAAAAAAAGGCCGTGAGCCCGATTAGCTCGAGTCTCACAGCCTTTTGTCTGGCCAATTAAATTGTACGTACCCTCTGCCCTGCGTTTTCTTAGCAAAGTCAGGCTGTCCAGCAAAGCATGCGTGCGTTTACGCCCCACTCACAACAAAGAAATAATGTAATTTGCGTCGGCGATGAGTTCATCGGCTTTTTCTACTGGAATCTTGTCACCGCTCTGGGCCTCGACGGCGTTAATGAAGGCCTGCATCTTGTTGATCGCATCCTGTCTTTGACCTGCATTCTTTGCTTCCAGGGCGGCAAGGGCGTTTTCCAACTTCGCATCCAGAGCATTGCTAATCCCATAATTCCCATTTATGACCTCCACCTTATCAATCAGTTCTTCGATCGCCTGCTCTGGTGTAGGCATCAAGGGATAAATATCCACACCTGCATGCGGTAAAAGTGTATCGCCTATTCCATCGCCCGCAACTCGAATGGTACCAGGATATGGACTACCATCATCAACTCCTGTATAATCAGACCAGTAGTTGCCGCTTCCATTCAAGTCGAACACGTTGCCGCTACCGCCTGTCACAGTTGCCTGTGTTGTGTTATCGATGAACTTGTTGTTGTAAACTGTGTTGTCGCTGGAATCTGAGAGGATGATTCCAGTGTCATTGTCCGAGGCAGTGTTGCCTGTCACGGTGTTGCTGTTGCTTGAAATTCGGAGGTAGATTCCAGGCCCATTTCTCAAGACAGTATTATTTGTCAAGTTGTTTTCAATGCAACTGGTGTCGAGCCAGATACCACCGGCGTTGTCTGTGACGTTGTTGCCTGTCAGCGAATTGTAGGTGGAACAATATAGGTGGATTCCCCAGTAGTTGTTTGAGATGTTGTTTGTTGTCAGGGTATTGCCATAATCAATGTTACTATAAGAATGGGAGAGATTAATTCCATCCTTGCAGTTCGAGACAGTGTTGCTTGACAGGGTATTGTCGAGGCATAAATCAATGTAGATCCCAATTCCTCCGGTGGTTGAGACGCCCGTCACGGTGTTGTTTGTTAGGGTGTTTTCGTTGCTGCCAACCCACACAGGACCTTGCATCCCTTGACCGAGGTAGATTCCGTACTCACTGCTGGAATTAACAGTATTATATGTCACTGTGTTATTTCTGGAACCGGCGAGGTGGATTCCATAGTGGCATGTAGAAACAGTATTGTTAGTTACGGTGTTCCAGTGGGAAGAACCGATGTTGATTCCTGTGGCAACCGAACTGAATGTGTTGTTTTCAATAGTATTGTAGCCATTGTGCTCGTCTGGATCAGAAGGGTGCCAATTGTCGAGACTGATTCCTATCAAAAATCCTTCGACTGTCAGATTCTTAACCGTAACGTATCTTCTCTTTGCAAGCGAAATGCCCGTTCCCGAACCTGAACCCGTTGCCGTATGGTCAGCACCATCAAGTGTGATCCCATTATCCATTATTTGAATTGTTTCGTACACACCCTGAGTCAGTGTACCTGTTTTAGTTAATGGATCCCAATCACCAACTTCTGGGTCGTTTCCCGCTCCATCATCCCAGCCTGAATAACTCAAATAAATTGTCGCACGAGCTGTTTGGGTTCCAACGACCAGAAGCAATAAAAGAATGACGGCTGCGTAAAAATGTTTTTTGTTCATAATTAACTCTCCTTTCGCTTTGCCTTCTTTCGCCACAAGATGCTTTTGATTAACTAAAACCTGACTATTTCAGTATTCTCATTCACCTTGCGAAAGAAGTAATTTTGGAATTTCCTCTTCATATCTGCTCAGCTACGCCGCTGAGACTGACGTCCGATAATATATCAAGCCGATAAAAAATGTCAAGTATTTTTTCAGCTATTTCAAAGATAATAAGTCCCCCATTCCGTAGAAGAAGTCGGATATGAATCAGGAAATGTTGATTGAAAAACTTCGATTTACTGTAAATTCTTTGTTTTTGAGGTGTTATAGGCTAATTTTTAGGAATCATGCAGAATTTTTTACTAATAATCTTTGCTTATAAAGCCAGAGCCGATAACAACTCATCAGTAAAATCTTTTTTTATTGCGGCGCCTTTATGTCTTCCAGGAACAGTTGTTTTTTGGCATCTTTGACCTTTTCTAATGAAGGCATTGGTCTTTCCTTTATTTCCCAGAACTTTTCCAATGCGTCTTCGGGGATCGGCTCTCCTTCGGTGTAAATATGGGGCGAGAGGAAGACAATCAGCTCGGTATTGTAAACCACCGTATTAGTGTACTTGAACAGTAAACCAATCAGTGGGATATCGCCAAGAATCGGTATCTGGTTAGTCTGTTTAGTTATTTCCTTTCGCCTGAGTCCGCCCATTACGACGAGTTGGCCGTCTTTGAGGAGAAGTTCGCTCCTGGTATTTCTTGTATCAATGATGGGGACATTGGTTAAACTTTCTCCTACGGTAACGTTCTGTTCCGAATCAACTGTGAGGAAAATAAGGTTGTCCTCAGTCAGCGTTGCGGTAACATCCAACGAGACTCCAACTTTCTTGAACTGGGTTGTAGACATGCTTCCACCCATGGATGTATTTACTATCTCGTTATATGGAAGCTCTCTGACGGCTTCGATTGAGGCGGTCTTACCACTTACGACCATAACCCTTGGACTGGCGATAATCTCGACATCTTTTTTCTGCTGAAGCATAGCTACAACGTTGCGAATATCATTATTTATCACACTAAAGTTGCCGCCGAGACCGGTTGTATTAAAGGCCGTAGCATTTTCGGTAGTCTCCTCTTCTTCAGCGGTTACACCAAGACGCGTAGTGAAGCTTTGTCTGTATACGAAATTCTGAGGTTCGACAGAAAGAAAATCCCAGTTAACACCGATTTCAGTGTCATCACTCAGTTGTACATCGACGATAACCACCTCCACCATAATCTGCCGCGGTGTTTTGTCAGCCTTTTTGATCTCTGTTAATATCCTTTCAAGGTTCTCTTCCGTATCACAGACTATCAACGAGTTGTTTTTCTTGTTGGTCACTATAGTTCCATAGGGAGAGGACATGTTGCCGATAGCCTCCTTGAGGCTTTCGGCATCAAGAAATTTAAGCATTATGGTCTTAACAAACAACTCCGGCGCTTCTTCCACAGTTTCTAAAGATTGAACAACTGACGGCAGGACGGGTTGTACAACTCTGGGAATATCTGCAAACGGGTTCTCACGACCAATGGCCGATGCTTTGCTCTGTGCGCCTATCACAAGCTGAGATTGTGTAAGACAATATCCTGCACAGATGGTTAAAATTACGCAAGTGGAGATTTTTTTTGCATATTCTGGTTTATTCATAAGGCAGGCTCCTTGTCTGTGAGCGCGCAAATTGTAATAGTTATATCACACCTGGGCCGGTCCGAATTGTTGTTGAGAGCTTGAACCTTTACGGAGTCTATCCAGACTTTTTGCGTACGCGATTGCAGCCTTTCTATTAACTTGGTAATGTTCTTATATACACCTACTACACTTAGAACCGCGCTTTTAGTGACTATACCGGCGGTATCTTGCAATTGCCTATCTTTAATAGGATTTGGGTTATTGGTTATCAGGTTAACGGAATAAACTATACAACCTGTTTGTTCGGAAATGGCCTGTAAATCACTGAAAAACTCTCTTGCTTGATCAAATGTAAACAATGTGCTCTGAAGCTGAGCGGATTGTTCGCGCAATTCTTGCAATTTCTTTTTCTTGACCTTAACTCTATTGTCGATAGTTTTGTTTTTCTTTACCACGTTGTCCATAGCAAACTCATACCGCTGCGCTGCTAACAGATAGTTAGCACGTGGAGCAACTATCCAGTTATACATCGCTATCGCCGCGATCAAAATCAGTGACCCTGAAACAGCGTTTCTCGATGAACGGCTCAATTTGGTAAGATTGTCGACTAACATCAGCTATTCTTCTTTTCTCGGGCCAGTGAACAATTGATCGTATACATCACTAATCCACCTGCCTTCTCTTCTCTTCTCATATTCAGAGACGCCGAGCTTATGTAATCCGATTCGTTCAGCATCTTCACAAACAAACGAACCACCTCATAAGATAGCGCAAGACCTTCCAGATGCATCTCGTTATTGCCTTTGCTATAAAGATTGGTTATACGCACGGCTCCGGGTGTCCGGCTTCTGACATCCTCCAGGATACTGGCCCAATCCAAACTATAGCGAGAATCCAAAATGCTTTTTAACCGGGCCGGTCTCTCTGATAACAGCCCGATTTGTTTGTCTAAGGACTCCTGTTCTCTAAGGAGCATATATGTGTCTTGTGACAGCTCTGTCTGTTTTTTATGGGTAATGCTCTGATTTACTTTTTTAACCATCAGGCTCAATCCACCCGCAGAAAATATCATAAGTATCAGGACGGCGGCGATAATATTGGCTGTTATGAGGAAGTGTTTTTTGACGGATTTAACCTCAGCCGATTCTGGAGGAAGCAGGTTTATTCTTAAGCTACTGCCGTTTATATTCAAGAGCCTCATGGCCAGGCCAATCGCAATCACTGAAGGTTTTTCAAGACTGCTGTCCTGTGCAACGAGTGTGTCTTGACAGGCGGTTTCATCAGTTCTGACCTGCAGGCTCGCGCTTGTGATTTTAGCCTTCAGAGTATCCTCAACATTTTCAGGCAAAAGAATAGAATCTGCAACAACTGTGATTTCCCACTTTCCGGAACTGTCCGCTGCCTCGATATCATAAAATCGAATAATTGCGTTTATTTCTTCAGCAAGCCACCGACATAGCTCATCCGGCTCCACTTTTTCTCTACTAATACTCCTCGTCCCAACAAAATCCAAGGTCTGTTTTCTGAATACGCACAGGTTTATGATATTGTCCCGCAATATAGCTATTAGCACATCACAATCAAATCTTCCTTCTATCTTTTTGGCATAAAGTGCCCGAGCATAGGCGAGCAGTGCCGGTTCAATCACCTCAGCATTAAGACCCCCTCGACTGCATGCTTCGGTAAGCTTAGCCACCTTTTGGCCATCAGTAGCAACTGCCAAGAGACGGCTCCCTTGACCTTGTCCCGACTTAATTCGGCAGAAGTCGAAGGCGATTTCTTTGCCTGATAAGGCAACACTGCTCTTCACTTCATTTCGAACCAAACGCCCTATATTTGTCGGAGCTCCTTTGGGTATGTCTAAAATCTGCAAAATTGCAGGTTTTGTTAGTAACGATACTCCAGCGCGATTTATTCCTCGTATTTTATTGCGAGCTCTCAATCCCTTAATTGCTTGAGAAAGTATTACAGGATCTTCAACGTTGCCATCCTTTATTGCCCCATCGGGCACAGGGCTGCTGGCAGCTTTGAGTAATTCGATACCATTGGCGTTTTGCTTAAGCAATGCCAGACTTATCCTACCATCCGAAATATCAATACCCAATGCAGTCTTAGAGCTAAACATTATTCATTTATCCTCAAATTATCAATTCTTAGTATGTATGGACTGCTACTTCCAACTGTTATATCAGCTCTAACTCTGGCAACAAAGCCCTGCGATGAAGTACCTGTCGATGTTATCGTGAGATTTGGCAAAGTACCTGTGATCGCATCGACCGTGTATGAGCCGCCATTAAAGGCTTTGTCTATAAAGCCGGCGCTCCAGTTCGGGTCGGTTCGAAGTTCGCTGAATGCATCATTAAGCCCGGCTTCGCCGATAGCCATGGCGTGTGCGGCTGATATCTGATTGCGCACAAGTTTGATTTCTTCAGTACTTAGCTGCAGCATTCCCATAACGACAGCCGCCAGCAGCGCTATTACGAAAATAGCAACCAACAAAACCGTACCCTTATGTCTAAACTTTCCGTTCATATCCGTTGCATCCTGCCCAGACCTATTCTCTGAGTTTGGCTTTACACTGCTTTAATCTTCTGCCGTCAGGCCGTCCGCGTTCGCTTTGAAGGTTGTAATGTTCTATAGCTTTAAGGACAACCTTTTTAAAATCTGTCTCAAGTTTCCACGGCTTAGGAACAATTTTGAAAATCTCTCCCTGATTAAATTCCGTCTGGAAAATGGACATATCCATATATCCCGAGAGTACTATCGTTACAATGTGGGGATACATTTCTCTGACAATTTTAAGAAGCTCGAGTCCGTCCATACCTGGCATTCGCATATCGGTTACGATTACATGCACTTCTTCTCGCTGTAGGATTTCAAGTGCATCTTGGCTGCTCTTGGCAAATAGTTGATTGAGTAGCTCATTTTCATCCAGAAAACCTCTTTCTATAGAACGCAAGACTATTTCATCATCGTCCACAAATAATACGGTTCTTTTTTCTACTATTTTCTGTTTCCTGAACATTTTTAAGTCCCTTCTTGTTAATTAGAAGTTTTATTGTGAATTATGTTTCCTTGTCGTCTTTATACCGTAGTCTACCATTCAAGCGGCGCTATTATAAAAAATAGCTATTAACAGTACCAAACCTCTATATCTATACTTTCCATTCATATCTGTCTTCGCTTCCTATGGCATAATCCCTCCACTCAGCCCTATCACGCCGGTAAAGCCATCGATGTCAAGGCTACAATGTGCGCAGAGGTAGTGTCCCGCGTCTATTTGGCACAACGCCGGTCCTGGATGAGGAGTTGCACCAAACATCAAAGGCATCCCTTTGCTAACAGTCCAGTCACTTGTGTTAACCGTCAAAACAACCGCCACACCATCATAGTTCGTGTCTCTATAAGCACAGAGAAAATTTGTATCGTCAATTTGGCACAGTTCACAATCCTTAGCCACTGAATCTATGACTATACCGGAAATAGGTTCCTTGCTGATGCTCCAATCCGCCGGATTGACGGTCAGGACCACGGCGTGGCCCTCGTACGAGGGGTACGGGTATTGGTAAGCGCAAAGATAATGCGTGTCGTCTATCTTAGCTAGCGCTGGCACCTCTGCGACCTCGCCATCAAAGTCATAGTGTGTTTCTGTGGTGATAGTCCAATCACTGGTGTTAATCGTCAGAACCACAGCCGCACCATGGTTGCTTCCGTTTTTGCCTGCATAGGCACAAAGATAGTGTGTATCATCTATCTTGGCCAAGGCCGTTTGGGTAGCAAGAGCACTCGCAAACGTAATACTCGGGCCACTGGTAAGGTCCATCATTACACCGGGGATTATCGTAACGTTCAGGACAAGCGCGTG
This sequence comes from Phycisphaerae bacterium, assembly GCA_041862635.1. Classification (GTDB taxonomy): domain Bacteria; phylum Planctomycetota; class Phycisphaerae; order Sedimentisphaerales; family Anaerobacaceae; genus NIOZ-UU13. The sequence goes on from JBGVTO010000339.1 coordinate 19,365, forward strand.
CACAGACGCCGGGATCTCGGCATCCGCGTACGTACAAAGATAATGGGAAGTGTCTCCCTGAATATCTATCTGACACAATGCCGGTATAAAGCCGCTTGAGGGATCAAACTCCAGTTCGGGTCCTTTCTTAAGCGTCCCGCTACCCGCAGGCCACTCATAAAGTATGCAGGCAAAGCCATCACCTTGGAACCCCTGATAAGCGCAAAGGAAATGAGTGTCATCTATTTTGGCTAAGGCAGGTGTTATGCCGCTTTTGGTGTCGTATTCCAGAAAGCCTGCTGCGCTTACGCTCCAATCCGCCGGATTGACCGTGAGAATACAGGCCCAGCCGTCATCCCGGTCGCCGCGGTAAGCACAAAGATATTTTGTGCCACTCATGTGTACCAGGGCTGGCTGCATCCCCATAATGGGATCAAATTCCAGCCAGGGCTCCGACAATTTGGAGATGTTCCCACCGACAGCCGGCAGGGCATTGGTGCGAATATAGGCCTGTGTGGAAAAGGTCATGTCCTGGTCGAGCTTGGCTGGGTTTGTCAGCGTCGTTTCGACCTTTACACTGCGGATGGCATTGACGTCCGTTATCGGTGTGCTTAGGTCTATAGCATCGTAGCAGGTAAACTGAAGCTTACTGACCGGTCCGGCCAGGTCCGACAGGTTTCCGACAAGGCCGAACTCAACATAGTTGCTTATACTATTAACATCATATCTGACGTTGTTGGCATCATTATCTTGGAATTCGATATAGCCGTTGCTTGCGCTCGGGTCACTTACAGCAGTTATCCGAACGGCTTTAGAAAGGTTAAGGTTTAAGTGATCTATCAGGACTCTGCCGTTTTGCAATGCCTCAGCAGCGCCGGCCTGGGTGTCCCAACTGTTCTGAATAATTCTAAATTGTGGCAATATGACTGCAAAGATGATGGTCATTATAGCCATAGCTATAACCATCTCCACCAGAGTTAGACCCAGCACC
>JBGVTO010000340.1:0-15737 GCA_041862635.1 Phycisphaerae bacterium
CCTTCGCTCGGCGATATTAAGATTTGCCATAATTTTTAATCGTGACACGAGGGCCGCAATCTGGTCTTTCGGCAAAGTGAATATATCATGCAGCACGCCGTCAACCCGAAAGCGTATCCGAGCTTCATCTTCGTATGGTTCAATGTGAATATCGCTGGCCCGGCTGTGCACCGCCTGGAAGAAGATTTTGTTGACTAATTTTATGACAGGTGCTTTGTTGGCAATATTGAGCAGGTCTTCGGCCTGGGTCCCGCCGTAAGCTCTATCAACATCATCATGATTATCCGGTGAGTCCTGCACATTGGGATTTTCATTCTCGCTGCTGACACTTGTACTTTGATAGTAACAGCGACTTATAGCTTTTTCTATTTCAGAAGCGGGGCAGATAACCCGGCTGCACAGTCGGCCTAAGACTGTCATAATAGCATCATACGCTTCTACATTGAGCGGATCTGACAAGGCAATTGCAACCTCGCCATTTTCCAACGTGATGGGAATGGCACATTGCTTCTTAAGAAACTCAAGCGGCAGCTTTCTTACGAGCTGCGGACTCAGCTGCTCCGGCAATATAGTCTTCAAATACAAATACTTATTTGTTATTTGTGCGTCCAATTCTGTACCCACCTGTTGGCCTGCTCGCGGCCAATAATTAATCGCCCAATTGTTAATGCTCGGTATTCTTTTTCTCGAGCTCTTCCAGTGCCGGCGCCATCTCTTGTTTCTTTTTCTCGGTTATCTGCTCCAAATCCTCCTGACTGCTCAAGATATAAGGTGTTATAAATATAAGCAGATTAGTTTTTTGCAGCTGGTCTTTCTTGTATCTAAACAAAGCACCAACCAAAGGAAGATCGCCCACAAGGGGAATTTTCTTCTCGATAGTGGTTTTGTCATCTCGAATAAGACCGCCGATTACGACTGTTGAACCGCTATTCATAGAAACAATAGTCTCCGCCTGTCTTTTGGCTGTTGTGGGCGTATCTATAGAAGGGGCGGTAACATCCTCAATAAGTTTTGTAAACTCGCTGTTGATTTCAAGTCTGACGAAGCCGCCCTGGCTGATGTGGGGGGTTATCTCCAAGCTAATTCCAACGTCTTTATATTCGAACGTTTTTATCACTGTGGGAGTAATAAAATCTGTAGTCTCTGTAATTCGCGATTGCGTAGTGAACGCCCTGTTTTCCCCTACAATTATCTTCGCTTTATTGTGGTTGGAGGTTGTGATATGTGGTGTCGAAAGGATATTGACGTTGCTCTGTTTCTGCAAGGCGTGCAAAATTGCTCCGATACTCACATCTGTTCCAGCTCCTTTCCACATGCCAACGGCCAGGCCCTCGAGATCTCCACTGACAAAATCCACTCGTGGGCCGAAATTTGTTGACCCAAAAAATCGAACACTATCTGCAACAGCCTCATCGAGTGTAGCCCAGTCGATACCTATTTCCAGTAAGCTGTCTTCACTCACCTCCATAATGAGCATCTCAACTAAAACCTGCTCGCGCACTATATCCAGCTTTTGTATAATCTCGGCAATAACCTCAAAGTCCTGCGCCGATGCGGTAATGATCAATGCGTTTGTACCTTCATCGGCAGTAACCTGAACGTTCTGGGCACCTTCAATCGCACCGGCAATTCGCAAGTTTGCAAGGGCCCCTGTAAGGGATTGAGCAGTATCCGCTGCCTGTGCGTTTCTGAGGTAAACCACATGAACATTATTTGTCCCGCGAGGCCGCTCAGTATCAAGCTGCTTTGCTAATCTCTCAATTGTATCGGTGTCCTGAGCATTCGCTACAACAATAAGAGAATTTGTTCTTGCATCAGGCAGAATTTTTATGTCCGTTTCAATTGCTGGCGTGGTGCGACTACGCCCGGGTTGTGAAGAAACGACCTTGCTTTTGTCCATTATGCGGGTTATTTGCTCGCTGAGTACCTCTGCAGAAGCATAACTCAATCCGATTAAGGTAACCTGCTCTTGCGAACCCGGCACGTCAAGATTATGGATGATTTTGGCAATGTGATGTATATTTGAAGATGTATCAACAATCATAATCGAATTTGTTCGGGGGTAAGTTGCCATGTGTAAGCCTGTAGCTAAAAGAGGCCTAATAATCTGACTAACTTCTGTAACATCAGCATACCTCAACGGAATAATCTGGGTGACAATAGAATCATTCTTTGGAATTTCCAAAGGATTACTGCCAATGCGAACCTGTAAGTTTCGTTTTACAGCTTCTGCTCTCGGGACTATTTTTACAAGGTCTCCGGCACCACCCGGCACAGCAGCATACCCCTGAACATCCAGAATAGACTCCAAAACCTCATAGATTTCACCAAGACGTATTTTTGTAGGTGACATCACCGTGACAGTACCACGTATACTATCATCTACGATAAAATTAATACCGGTTATATCGCCAATAGTCTTTAGCATTACTCGAATATCAACCTGGTCAAAGTTTACATATATAAGCTCGTCAGCCTTACCTGGCTCATCAAGTGCAGGCAGCTTTACAGGTGTCTCGGAGTATGATTGCTCGGCAATTGGGATTGTGCTATCGCTTGGGGTTGAGATTCCGCCAAGGGAATAAACCCGCGTTTTCGCGGGCGCAGTGATTGTTCCCTCTTGGGCTGCAGTAACCTTTCTGGAAAGGCTTACTGGAGGTGTAGAATCTTGTTTGGCGTTGTCGAAGCTAATATCGGAACTGGAGGCTGGAAATCCGAGCCCCGTCCCGTCTTCGACGGGCGGGACGAGCTTCGAGTTTCCAAGGGGAGCATCAATACGAGCCCCGTCCCGTCTTTGACGGGCGGGACGAGAATCGACAACCTCAAATGAAATTTGCTTCCCTTTGGCGCCAGGGCTTTCAGTTAGAAGTGTCCCATTCTCTTGCCCGGGTGTAACACTTGCGATTTCTGATTCAGACTGACAGCCTAAATAACCTAAGCAAAATATGCACATAAGGTAAAAGAAACCATCCGGCAGGACGTGCTGTTTTCGCCTATCTGTCTTTGAGCTCTTTAACTCCATTTGTTTTACCTACTAACTAATAGCTTCTGAGTTTTTTGACATCTACCTTAACGAGAATGACAACGTCTTGTTTTCATTACCCCGCAATAGCTCGATATTCGCAGCCGCCTGTGACCTTGCCTTCTTGAAAATTTGGTAAGCCTTCTGCTTGCTGGTCAATCGTTGTCCATTAACCGCACGAATGATGTCGCCGTTTTTCAAGCCAAGGTCTTCTGCCCCCCTTATGTTCTCTAAACCTGTTATTTTAAGTCCTTCTACTTGGCCGTCGATGGCATAAGGTTCGATAACCGCATTCGTTAAAATTATCTCTATATCCAGGAGCTTATCTCCGGCAGAAGTATAAAACTTAGCTGGTGGATTAGTTTCAACTGCTTGGGCGGCATTATTTGATAAAGCTGCCTGAGTGTTGTCAGCGTCCTGCTGTTTGGATTCTCTGGTACCCAGATTTAATATTTTTCTCTGACCCTGATGAAGCAATACTACCACATCCTTCTCGATACTCTCGATATGGGCAGTTGCAACGGTATCGCCGGTCTTGTATAGACTGAGTTTATTGGTCTTAATATCTTTTATAATTGCCCGGGAAATTTCCGGACTGCCGGCCACAGTACCAAGCAATACTATGCCCAGTTCTTCCTCGGCTGATGACGCCAAGCCGATACCATTATTACCCTGCAAAGATTTATTTGTCTTTAATGATGAGGCGGAGTTGCCAAATATATCGTGCTCGACAATGGCTGAATAGTCTTCAACCGGAGTGTTCGGGAAGCTTGTCGGTTCGACTGTGGTTATATTTTCAGTACTAACTGCCGAGTCTGGCACGAAAATTTCACCCATATGCTGCGGCATCAGAACTGTTGTGATGACTACATAACCCAGAATCAAGACCAGCGCAAATTTAATAATGAACAAGGCCTTGTGCTTATACATTTGGCCACCTTTCTGTGTCTAAACAGACTTACTTCACTGATGAATATATCGGCTTGATGCCCCCCCTACATTTAAGACAGACTCCATTCTTCGTTCTTCAATCCTTTTTAATTCTCTATTCCTTACATATTTTCTATTTTCACAGAAATCTGATATGTGCGTCAAGAGGAAAAAATAAAATTTTACATCAGAAGACATGCCCAAAATGCTGCTCTCAACAACATAACAAGCACTTTTATAGGACTATGTAGCTATTGCTGGGTCACATTAATCATCACCAGAATCGTGCGCTTACGTAAACACAGGTGCCATCAAGAGATAGCAGGCATTAGCCAATCCGTAGGATAAAATAGGTACTAATAGCGACCTGGCCTGGATAAACAGCCAGCCAAAAATCAGACCCGAAAGAAATATAAGGACCGATATTATTTATCATAAAACAACTATGATACGAGCAATTGCAAAACAAGCAGCCGACAGTACCATACCAAAAAATTCTATCCAAGGAATTTAATCTACGGTGTAGGCTATGGTGCTTGAGTTAAACGAAATCATTCTGGTAAAATTCGTGCTAAATGTTTTTGTAGAGAATGGTGTAAAGCAGGAATTGACACTTCAAGGAAAATGAAAGTGTAGTCTTAAAGAAAAGAGTCTAAAACATTATAATTTCATTATATACTTGGTATTGTGGCATAGAGCATAGTCAGGAGAGCTTGCTATGTGGTTAAGCACAGTAATTGAGGAATCCTAATCGATGAAAGGGACCATAGTATGAGTAAGGTGGAGATAAAACGGACTAATTGTATGACTCGTCGTAGTTTCATGTCGGGTGCGGGCGCGGCTGCTCTTTCCTTTACGATTGTCAAACCCGGTGGTGTAAGAGGAGCAGGAACCAACTCTCGCATCGAGGTCGGTTGTATAGGCCTGGGTAATCGTGGGAAAATGATTGCCGGAATGTTAGAAAAACATGGAGGGTATCAAATTACGGCTGTGGCGGATTATTTTGCTCACGTGGCCGAGGCCGCCGGGGAACAGCTTAAGGTTCCCAAAGCACGTCGCTTTTCTGGGCTGTCTGGCTACAAAAAACTTATCAGCAGTAAAGTGGATGCAGTATTTCTGGAGACACCACCTTATTGTTTTGGCGAGCATGTGGAGGCAGCCGTGGAAGCAGGCTGCCATGTGTATATCGCTAAGCCTCTGGGATGTGATGTGCCCGGGTGTCTAAAGATAGCCAGGATGGCTCGAAAAGCTACAGCAAATAAAAGGGTCTTTCTGGTGGACTTCCAAACCCGCACCGACCCATTTTATATTGAGGGCGTCAAGCGAGTGCAAGAGGGCGTGATTGGCAGGGTTGGAATGCTGAGTTCGGAATATAATGATGAGAGTTTTCGCGACCCACCAAAAACGGCAAATATCGAAAGTCGGCTCCAGAATCTGATATGGGTCAATGACAATGAATTGGGCGGCAGTTATCTTGTGAATGCAGGTATCCATGCGATTGACGTTGCCTTGTGGATTGCCGGTCAGAGACCCGTCAGTGCCATGGGCAGTTCCCGCATTGTGCGACGCGAGCCGCATGGGGATTCTCATGATGTCTATTCGGTTACTTTTGAGTTTGCAGATGGGCTTATCCTCAACCATCGAGGGGAGCATCTGAAGAACCGCTCCGAGTTTCGCTGCGATTGCTTTGCGCAGGGCCGGGATGGATATCTTGAAACTGGCTATACGGGGCGCGTCCGGATACTGGGCAATCGAGGCGGGTACCGTGGAGGCGAAGTGATAAACCTCTATCCCCGCGGGGCAGAGCGGAATATTGATACCTTTTACAAATGTGTCTCGAACGGTATCTATGAGAACTCGACGGTCGAACCAAGTGTAAACGCTACCCTGACGACCATCCTGGGACGGGAAGCCGCGAAAAGAAACACCAAGCTCACATGGGATGAGGTAATCCGAGAGAATAAAAAACTTGAAGTGAACCTGGCTGGCTTGAAAGTGTAAAGCGCCAAGAGTCAGTCTGCCCAGCTCCTCGTCGGACATGTTGGCGGCAGTAAGGACTTAGGTAATACTACTCCGTGAAATATGATTTGAGGAATTGTCATTGCGAGGCCCGAAGGGCCGTGGCAATCTCTTGTCTTCGAAAAATAGAGAGATTGCTTCGCTTCGCTCGTAATGACATTCATCAATCGAGTTATCAACAGAACACTACATTACTTTTCCGATAACACACTATGCATCGCCTCTATAGAGGACAGGTAGATTCCATTGGAATAGTTGGCCAGCATTCGCATCGCTGATTCTTTATTTTTTGTGTATAGCCGGCAAGCAGCTTCTTCAAGCGGCTTCTGTAGAGTAAAAGCATCATCCTCGATTTCTTCAGCAAGAGTTTTTACCCGGCTAATTGTATTAGCAGAAGCACCATAAACCTTATTGTAAAAATTTGAGAACATCCAAAAAGCCTGGAGTGAGTCGGTCTGGAAAGGACGACCGACCTTTTCATCGTAGAAGATTTTCGAAGGTCTTTGTGACTCCAAGCAAAATCCTGCGGGGAATTCAGAAACACCGAAATGAAAAGGAATATAAAACGAAGTCCGAGGTGAAGCAAGGCAGGTCCAGTAAACAATGCCGATATCCAGAGGCATATTCCTTCGCAACTGAGCAACAAAACTGGTCTGGGTGGCTCCGCTGCAGATGGGGCAACCACTTTCCTGCGGACTTTTTAGTGGCGATAAGGATTGAGTCTTTGTCCCCTTATAGTCGTGGCGTAGAATCTGCATAATCTCAGCTACGCCCACCTTGCGTCGCGGTACGACCGAGAAGGGCAGCTCGGGACTGAGAGGTATCGGCTCGGCGGTAATGTATCTGAAGCCGCTCCACTGTCGGCCGAAGTTGGAAAAACTTGAAGCGGATTCGGGATTTGAATAAACACGGGCAAAGTCAAACGGCCTGTCCCCTTTAGGATTATACCAGCCTCTCGAAACAGCATATTTGATGATATCTTTCGAGGCCAGGAAGTTTTTCTTATCAGAGAGGTCAACCTGGCGTATTGTATAGGTGTTGGCTACCATTGCCACTTGGTCATCGCCGACCCGTTGAGCCAGCCAGTGCTTGCCGTTGACGACGCAGAAGAGCCATCCTTCGTCAGGATCACAAATGATGTATGTCCGGCCGGAGTCTATATAGCCGAAGCGTTCCACCAGACTTCCAGCCAATAAGACACCTTCGCGGGCAGTCTTGGCTCGCTCAGCTACCAGGCGCCGCAGCATATAGCCTATCCCGCCATTAGTGATTTCGGGCTTGTCCTCTCGTGAAGGGCAGTTGTCTGATGTGACACTGACGCCCCATTCATTGATGTAGCTGTCGGAGAAAAGCATACCCGGCATTTCCGACCAGATGTAAGCCCAAGTTTGTTCGACCTGTTCTAATTGGCCACCTTTGAGTAGCTTCACTTTCTCTCCAGGTAAATGTTTTTTGCGTGGGATTTTGTGATGGTTTACAATTTGAGGAGGAGAATCGTCTTCATTGTGAGCCATGATCACATAACCATCCACCGAAGCTTCCTTGCCTGCTACTATCGAAAAACATCCCTCACATTGTGCTGGGTTCCCGCAAAGCGGGGTCCCTGCGAATATTGTCAAGCACAACACAAACACAGCAGCAACCGGCAAGATTCTGCCGAATGTTTTCTTTACAATCATTTTCATTTCCTTTTCAAATCGGTAAACTATTTTAATAAGTTATGACTTTTACAATTCACTTTCGCTTGAAGCCACAACCACGGCGCAGGAGGCATCACCCGTAACGTTTACCACGGTCCGGCACATATCCAGTATGCGTTCTACACCCATAATGAGGCCTATGCCTTCCAATGGCACGCCAATACTTTTTAGTACGATTGCCAAAGTAATTACTCCTGCCATTGGTGTGCCGGCGGTACCAATGGAGGCCAGGACAGCAGTAAGGACTATGGTCAGCTGCTGTGCTACGGTCAGATCCATATAATAAAACTGGGCAATAAAAACAGCGGACACTCCCTGGTAAAGAGCGGTGCCGTCCATATTTATGGTAGCTCCCAACGGCAGTGCAAAGCTGGCAATTTGCGCGGGGACACCTAAATTTTTTTCAGTACATTCCATAGTTACAGGTAGAGTGGCTGAGCTCGATGCTGAGCTAAATGCAATCAACTGGGCCGGACGAATACCTCTGAAAAAAGTCCCGATTTTTTGTTTACTGAAAATCTTTATTGCCGAAGAGTAAACAATCGTGACGTGAAGAATCAGCCCTACAATCACTACTAAGGAGTACTTAAGTAGAACAAATAAAATGCCTAATCCAAAATCGGCAACAACTGCTGAAATCAGGGCAAATACGCCGTAGGGAGCGAGCTTCATAATAATATGGACCATTTGAATTATCAGCTCATTAATGCCCTCGAAGAAATTTATTACTGGCTGACTTCGCTCGGATGGAATTAAACTAAGGCAAATCCCGGCCATTAAAGCAAGGAAGATAATCTGCAGCATCCTGCCTTCAACGAATGCTTGAATGGGATTTGTCGGCACAATGTTCAAGAGAATATCTGTAATTGTCGGCTTTTTGCGGTCGGTGCCAATTTGTGCTTCAGCCTGTTCACTCTGGCTTTGTATCAGCTCGGTACGCGTTTCTTCTGAAAGACCAACGCCGGGTTTCAAAGTATTCGCCAGGAGTAGGCCGATGCTAATTGCAATGATTGTCGTACAAAGATAATAAGCCACAGTCTTGGCACCAATACGCCCTAACTTCCGGATGTCGTTAAGACTGGCTGTTCCCACTAATAGAGAAGCAAAGACCAGAGGTACAACAACCATACTAATTAATCTAATAAAAGCCGAACCGATGGGTTTGATATAGCTCAAGACAAAAGCTGAAAATCCCCACTGATTAGCGAGCACACCAAAAATTACTCCCGCCAACAACCCTATCAAAACCTTAGTGTACAATTGAAGTCTGGGCAATTTCATTGGTATTCCTGGTTATATAGGTTTCAAATTTAAGAAGATAATAATAAAGAGAAGAACGGAAGTCAAAGAAGAATGCTACAGAGATGTTCTACTACCCTGTTCGCGCACATTATGTCGCGCTAACTTTGGAGGTTTTGTTCGTTAGATAGACACCGGAGATGACCAGCACGGTGCCGACTACAAGTGAGGGGGTGATTTGCTCCTGGAGGATAAGGAAAGCGCAAAGAATGGCAAATATGGGAACAAAATTTATGAACAAACCAGCTTTCGTTGGGCCAAGACGTTCCACGCCTTGATAATACCAGACAAATCCGACTACAGTTCCGAAAATGCCCAGATAAGAAATACATAACCAGTCGAGTACGGATTGGTTCATAATATTTTGGAACAGTCCTTCAAAGTAAGCGGGAATAGACAATGCGACGGCCCCAACTACGGCGGAATACGACACGGAGGCAAGTGGAGAAAGGTTACTCATAACGGCTTTGCCTATTAGGGAGTAAGCTGTCCAGCTCAGGACACAACAAAAAATGTAAAGTTCCCCTAAGCCCAGGCTTGTCTCGAATATCTGGTTTATATTTCCTTTTGAGATGACCACTATTGCTCCGCATACGGAGGTGACAATTCCAAGACTTTTTACCAGATTGAGCTTCTCTTTCAGGAAAAATGCCGAGAAGATTGTGATGAATACTGGACAAGTAGCAATTATAAGTGAAGCTCGAGAAGCCTCGATTATTTTAAGTCCTTTGAAGAACATAACGTTGTACGTGAAAATGCCCGTCATCCCGAGCAGAATAACAGGTATGATTTGAAACTTCTTCAGCGCGGGCAGCTTACCTTCAATATTCCAGGTCAGGAATACGAGAAATATCGAGGCAATGGCAAACCTTAAGAATGCGATTGAGAAAGGCCCCACGTTTTGGGAGACAATCCTGCCTGCAACAAAAGTGCCTCCCCAGAATAGTGCCGTCAATAATAGCTTCACATAAATCTTCATAGGAAGAACCACATTCCATTTTACCACTATCCATTTTGGCCGCTTTGGCCATAATCGTCAATAGTTGATGAGGTTTTTATGAAGAACTGGTGACACTATAATCCTATATGAAACAACCATTGTCAGGTTAAGAGGCCGGTCGTTTCATATTTATCCAGGCCAGGGCTCATCCAGGATAATCAACTTTGCTTCCATATTATGCTTTTTTCACGTATAATAAAACCCGTCAGTTCAAGACACTTTATTAACGGAGTATATACCGGCATCCACCGGCAGGAGACAAATGATGGAATTTGCAAGGCTGACAATTACAATTACTTTAGCAGTGTTAGCTCCGGCAGGAAACTTAGTTAAGACCGGATTAGACAATGTCCCCGAGTATGAGCGATTATTCGACGCCAGGCGCATCGGAATCATAACCAACCACACCGCTTACAATAGAAACGGACAGTACATACTGGATGTATTTCGAAATATCCATAGCGCGAAGGTCACGGCACTTTTTAGTCCGGAACACGGTATCTATGGTACCCAACAAGCAGGAGAGGCAATCGAAGACGGGACAAATACGCACTACAATATTCCTGTTTACAGTCTGTATGGAAAGACACAGAAGCCCACCGAAGAGATGCTGAAGAATATCGATGTTCTTGTCTTCGATATCCAGGATGTCGGAGCTCGCTTCTACACTTACATTTCCACCATGTCCCTAACTATGGAGGCTGCAGCCGAATATGGCAAACGCTTTGTCGTTTTGGACCGCCCAAATCCTATAAATGGCTTAAAGGTCGAAGGCAACATTCTCGAACCAGACTTTGTTAGCTTTGTCGGAATGCATCCTGTCCCTGTAAGACACGGCATGACCATTGGAGAGCTGGCAACCATGCTCAACGAACAAGGTTGGCTGAAAAATGGTGTCAAGGCCGACCTTGTCGTTGTGCCTATGAAAGGTTGGCGCCGCTGTTTGTGGTACGACCAAACAGGCCTTGCGTTCATAAAACCCTCACCTAACATAAGTGGCCTTCGGACGGCCGCTGTTTATCCCGGCCTATGTCTCCTGGAGGGTACGAATGTTTCGGAGGGCAGAGGTACCGAAATGCCATTTCGACAAATTGGTGCACCCTGGATTCATTCAAAAAGTCTCACTACGAGACTTAACCAGTTGAATCTGCCGGGTTTGCGATTTACGCCGGCCAGCTTCACACCAACCAGCTCCAAATACCAGGGTCAAAAATGTCACGGCGTTAAAATCATCATAACCGACAGGGATTTGCTTGAACCATACTATAGTGGGATTCTGATTGTTAATGAGCTTCTCAGGATGTATCCGGACGCCTTCCAATGGAAGGCGAGACACTTCGACCATTTATCCGGGACTTCGTCAGTACGCCAGGCCATTATAACCGGCTCATCGCTGGAACAGCTCAGGAAAAACTGGCAGGCGGAGCTTCAATCATTTCTGAAAATCCGAAAGAAATATCTAATGTACGCAGAATGAACGCTTCTAAAGCGTCAGTGTCCCAATATGGAACGAACATAACAGTCATCATATTCAGTTGTTTAGTTGTTCTCGCTCTTCATAGGTGGGCAAGGCGAAGGTGGGAGCCGGATTGTAGGTGGGTGTGGCTAATTTCTCTGGCAACACATAACATTTTTGGGGCACATGTGCGCTTGTCAAGCGTAAATTGGACCATGGTGAATACCTATCTATCGTCTTAGAAAACAAGTATTGTTAGACACAAGACAATGCTTTGCCCACACAATAGACGCCAAAACCACAAATCCGTTACAGTAAATTTCCGGAAAATGTGGAAAAATCTCAAACTTCCATAAAAACTGAGCGAGTGTCTGTAATACATGTGCTCAGTTTATACTCAAAAGCTCCTTACTTCTCTGTTAATTTCGTTATTCTCTCTTCCAGTTTACCAATGCTGAATCCTTCGGCTGTGACAATGTGTTCTTTATCGGTCAGAATCAGCCACGGCAGTGACTTGATGCCCCAAGTGAAACGTGTTTTTTTCTCTTCGGCTTCAATCATTCTAACCACGAAGGGAATATTTTGTTCCTTGACCCATTCATCTAAAATGCTCTTGTCAATCTTCGAAGCCTGGATAACAACAACGGCGATATCTTTTTCCTTCAGCTCTTGTGCCCTTTTACTTAGTTGCATCAGGCAGTTCCGTGATGGACGCTGCTCCATATCAAAGAAACAAATTAGCATCATCTTGCCCTTTGTCTGTTCCTGGTCTATATCAATTTTAATTTTGTCCAAATTTGGTATGGGCTTTCCAATTAGTGGAAGTGGCTGAGCTTCAGGCTGTGGCGATACAGTCTTTACTGTTTGGAGCCCTTTCTCTTTTGATGACATCAATCTCAAGCTAATATTGGCTTCAATTGATTTGCTGGCACTTGCCTGCTTGAAACTTTCCAAGCCGGTGTTGGTGACAAGTGTACCCGTTACGTTGATACGCTTCAGATTGGGAAGATCCTTCAGGGCCATTAAACCCTCATCGGTTATCTTGGTGTTATTTAAATAAAAGAATTCGAGGGATTGAAGTTTACCAATATGGTCTAATCCCACATCAGTAATCGGTGTGTTTCTTAAGTTGATGTATTTTATTGCCTTTAAATCTGCCAAGTGTATCAAATCGGCATCACTTATTTTTGTGCCATCTATGATAAGATTTTCAAACGTTTCCAACCATGGATTAAGGTTGGCCAAGCCTGCACCTGTTAGAGCAACATCACTAAGTTCAAGAGCTCTTAACGGCGCGAGCTTGTTCAGATAGGCAAATCCTTCGCCGGTGATTTTTGTTCCGTTTAAGTTAAGAGCTTCTATATTTGTCAAACCACTCAAATGTTTTAGCCCGTCATCGGTGATGCACGTTCGATACAAGCCGAGTTGTTTAAGTTCGTTTAAGGTGCTCAGATGTACTAAGCCCGCATCGGTTATGGGCGAAATCCCTGAATCTCTATCAATATTACCGAGAATGAGTTTTTCCAGAGACGTCAGCCCTTTCAAATAAGCCAGGCCATCGTCGCCAATCTCCGTGTCATACAGTTCTAATTCCTTCAACCACGTCATATCTTTCAGTTGCACCAGTGACGCATCCGTAATTAGAGTCTTTGAAAGTGAAAGATTTTTTAGAGATGTTAGATTTTTAAGATGAATTAATCCCGATCCGTCAACCTGAGTCCAATAGAGTGACAACCGCTCAAGCGAAAGGAAGTTGGACATATACTCCAAAGCCAGGTCAGAAATATTGGTATTAAAACATGTTAATTCCTTCAGGGATTTGAAATCGGCCAGATGTACCAATCCGCTCCCGTCGATTTGTTTCATTGAACTAAGATCCAGTGCTAGTAAGCCGGTCAAATATTTGAGATGCACAAAATCCTCATCAAAAATATTGTAGCCTCTCAATGATAACGCTTGTAGATCTTCCCACCCAAGATCGGAAAGATACGATATATCCGTCGCATCTCTATAGACCTCAAGCTTAAGCTCTTTGCCTGTCGGTATGATTACATCACCTTGTGCCTGGTCTAACAATTCCCAATCGGAAAGAATTGTAAAACGTCGGCCGGAATTAATGTCTCGAATCATCAATCTGCCAACCGCTTTGTCTTTGGGAAAGTGCACAATGCGGGAGCCAATTTGTTCCGCTTCAACACAGATCGTGAAACAGAAAAAACAAAAGGCGATGACAAGTCCTCGTTTCATTGTTCAACTCCTTCGCTATCTATTTTCGATTTCTTTATCCAGCTTATTGAGCCTGAATCCTTTGGCTTGGACAATGTGCGCTTGTCAAGCGTAAATGGGACCATGTGCGCTTTTCAACCGCAATAAGACCACCTTGACATTCTATCTATCTTTATAGAAAACAAGCAGTTACATTCACAAATACCTCTTTCACATCTCAATCCACAAAAAAGACACTTCATCCAAGTAAATAGACTTCAAAAGTCCAGATTCGTTACAGCAATTCTCCGGAAAATGTGGAAAAGTCTCACAATTTCCCAAAAAACTGAGCGAGTGTCTATAATACACGTGCTCACTTTTAGAACAGCCTAGCCAAAAAAGATGCATTTTTGGCCGTTTTTTTGTTGACATAGTTTGTACTTACGTTAAAATAACCATATGTTAGCCAGCAGGCTAACATAAACCGCCAGCAGGTGAAGATGACATTTCAGATTGCATGTCGTAAGTGACTAAGCCACAAGGACTTAGAGCCAGCCAGCCCAGATTCGTGAACGGTAAATAGTCAATAATCAATATCGAAGATACGTCGTCTTCTGGCGGAGTAAATATTGGAGCGAAACGGAAAATCCTTAGGGTAATTACCAATCATGAGCATCGAGTATCTAACTTTAGCTCACTTTAGGCACTTTATCCGCCACGGTGGATTTAGCTCACTCTTCACTAACTTATCTGCCTATAAGGCCCTGTATTTACGTGCCTATAAGGCACCAGATATTTACGTGCCTATAAGGCACTACATTTGTAGAGAATCCTCTACAAATCAGCTACTTTTTATGCAAAACAAACCCAATGTCAAGAACGCTCAAATTAACGTAAACTCTTATATGAAAAGTAAATATGATAAATTGGACACTTGGCTAAGTGGAAAAAACAAAGCCAATTCAAACCCAATCAAACCCAATCTCCGAAAAGCCAAAATGAACGTAAACTTAACTTTAATAAAGGGTTACAGAAAAAAAGATGATTTCGCAGTCCGAATAAACAAACCCAATTTCTTCAAAGGCCCAAAATGAGCGCAAACTTATATGTTATAGAGGATTATGAAAATGAAACCGCCTTCCGCCCCAAAAAAACAAACCCAAACAAACCCAATCTTGTCCGCCGTAGGCGGATTCAGAAAGGCCAAAATGAACTTAGAGCTTATCCGAAAATCTGGCCACACCCGTTGTAGGTTATCCCACATATTTGGCTTGCAATTTGGTCTGATTGTAGCAAAATATAGCGAGATTTGTAATCATCGTTTTGTAAGTGACAACAAGGCAATGCACGTGCTGAGCAGTACTTGTCCTTTACCATCGATGTTGTGAAGTGAAAGGGAAAAATCATGAGAAGCAAAACAGCTTTCTATGTATTGATTGTAGCGGCTATTAGCTCACAGATCGCATCAGGTTTATGGGCGGCTGAGGCGCCAAAACCGCGCAGCCGCAGCGAAGTCGAGGCGGCCCTTGCCAAGGCTCCAAAGCCGCCGGCAAGACGGGAGCTTCGCGAGCTCAACGTTGTTCTTGTTGCGTTCAAGAAGGACCACGGCCCAAATGAGCACGATTATCCCTTATGGCAGAAGCGATGGGCAGTTTTGCTTGGAGGCAAAGAGGCAGGGCAAGAGCAACAAGTTAACCTGTACGGTCCGGCCCCGAAGGCCAAACAAAAAAGGGCTCTGGCCGGTGCACCGAAAGTGCAGGTCTCAACGGCCAACGGATGGCCGAGCAAAGAGCAGCTCAAAACAGCCGATTTGATCGCCGCATTCTGTTATGTCCAGTGGGACGAACAGAAACTCAAGGACCTGGAAGAATTCTTGTCGCGAGGTGGAGGTTTTGTTATCCTGCACCCGGCTGTGATTGTTCCCGAGGGTAAGGATATCGTAGGTCAATTGGCAAAGCTCATAGGATTAGCGTGGGAATATGATTATACCCGCTGGCGTCACGGTGCGTTGGACTTGAAGATTGCTGCCCCGGAGCACCCTATCTGTTTAGGTCTGCCAAAGACAATTCATTTACTGGACGAGGCCTATTGGCCTTTGAAGGGGGA
>JBGVTO010000341.1:0-6116 GCA_041862635.1 Phycisphaerae bacterium
TACCGTGTGCAATTCGGCGCCGAGCCCGGCCGCCCATGTAAGGGTTACGCCCGCGGCCACGAATTTGGCGCCGTCGGGCGGGACAGGATTATATGCCTTGCTGGAGGGGATGAAGAAGCTCCAGACCCTGCCTCTATGTTTGGTCACACCGTCGGTTTCCACTTCATCAATGCGCCAGTAATATGTCGTACCTGGAACGAGACCGTCCGGATAGGGATATCCGGGCAGGCCGACAAGAAAATGATTTGATGTTTGGTTGCCCCGGAAGGTGCCGCCGGTGCCGGCGTTCACATCGTCAAAATTCTCGCCGAAATATACATCATGTGAGGCCGCAAAACCTCCCGGTGACCAGTTCAAACTTACCCACGTATCCCGAATTATAGCACCATTAGCTGGACTTGGATTAGAGGCTGTGCTAGGAACAAATATCTTGGCATTTCGATAATCCTCATCGGTGGGCACGTAGTTACTACGATCTGCCCACATGAAGACATCCCAGAACACGGTATTATTGCCTTGCCTGCCAAAGATGTACATCGTGTTCTCGCCATCTTGAAGCTCTTTAATGTAACCCTCACCTGGGGTACCGTAGCTTGAGCCTGTCCATCCCCAGGGAGGCCCAACATTATCTTCAAAAATTCGGTCATCATCATTAACGAATGGCGGTTCCCCGTCACCTCCTGGGAAGGGGGGGCCAGTGGGAATCTCTGCGTCATCTGGGTCTCCCTCCACGAGCATATAATCCGACTGATTGTCCGGATTCAAAATACGCCCCCAGAAATACCAGCTACCTCTCCTGCCATCGGCCGCACTGATATCGAATGTCCAGCGAATCATGCCACCGGCGTAACGCGCCCGGGTAATTGCTTGACCGAACGCGCCATCCGCGTCAACAACCGGGTAAAACTGATCAGTGTCGGGATTGCGTTCATCGTAATCCTCGGCCTCAAACCAGATCTGGTGCCCACCTCCGTAGTTGGAGATTTTGAAGTTTTTTACAGCATAGACCGGCATTGCTATTAACAACAATGCGACGAAAATACCGAGTAAAATTTGTTTAGATGATTGGTGAAACATTTTGTTTTTTCCTGTTATTTGCTAATATTTGTAATCTGTTCTTGCTGAAAAACTCCAGGTTAAAACACTTTATAGAAAGGAATTAGTTTTTTACACATGGCTATCCTCCTACAAAAGAAATAGAAATACAAAACGACCGATAACAATTTACACTCCCACTAAATTCTATCCTTGTCTGCCCCGGACAATTTCCTTCAATTTCACCTTACCTCCTTCCTTAGGTTACCAAAACGCTCTTTATCGCGTTTTGGGTCCCCTTTAAAAGCTCAATATAAGCGGTTAATTGAAATGCAAAAATCTCTACTCTGCGCCACAACAGCTCCTCCTTTAATCGTCTTCCACCTTGTTATCTGTGTACTATGCGCAAGCCATCACTGAGCAGCACAAATCTAAGATCTCTCGCGTCGTCACTGGCTAATAATAAATTTACCCTATTGAAGCGGGATTTGCAAGGAAAAAATAAAGATAGCGTTTAGCGTCTGGCGGATAGCGTTGAGAGACAATTTCAAATTTCAAATCTCACATTTCAAATTGGCAAAGAGATTGCTTCGTTTATTCGCAATGACATCCATCAATCAACCTGCGACAGAGCATGAGTACGCGGAAACTCATTTGATCTCAAACTCGGTGGCTGGAGTCAGGAAATACAACCACTTGGCAACGGATTCGGTTTTCAGGATTGCCGAAGCGGTCCTGCTGTAAAGCTCCAACTGGTCGCGATAAAGTTCAGCCCGCTGGCTAACCTCCCCGGCTGTTACGTTGTCGGTTTTGAAATCAATAACTACCAAAGCCTGTGGGGTTTGGATCAGCATATCAATTATGCCCTGAACGATAATCGTATCGCGCATTGCGAAAAAAACGTTTTTCGGCTACAGAAAATTCGATACACATAAAAGAGGGAGACTCAGGTTGCTTGCGAAGAATTTGTCATCAGCCAATCTCCCTGTTGCGATTTTCCTTTAGTGGCACTGCCCAAGAGGTCGGAACGGCCACCTATGAAGAGTTCAAAGCCAAATACTAAAATCCTTGTTGCTACAAAAGATTTTCTTTGAGACATTTATGTCACGGAGTATCAGCCAATGTCACTCACTCATTGACAGCGTTCATTGAATCCGTTCATAATTTTTATGATTTTTGTAAAGCCCTTGTTTTACAGAGCTTATGGAATCAAAATTTCTTCAAATTTCGAGATAAGGGGTTGTACAGTTGTAGCGAGGTTGTAGCCGTCGACGCGTGAAAATGGGGGTATTTTTGGGGTGTCTGTGCGCGGCTCGGTGCGCTTCTGGTTGGCTGGTGGGACTTGTTGGAAGAGCACCAACTGCATTGCATTTAAGGATCGAGCGGTCTCTACGATTGACAGACTACTGATGAGACTTATAGAATGCACTTGTGGTAGCTCGACGAGGCCCTCAGGGTCCCTTTGACCTGCCCCCATTTTATGTACCAGTCTCTATGAGAGTACTGTATTCATTATCCCTGTCTTGGGGCTGACGAAGCGTAGTGGAGTCAGACCCAAGACAACTCGCCGCAAACGCTGCCGGGCTCATGTAACTCAACGAACTGTGCGGCCGATAGTGATTATAATCCATCCGCCAACGATCCACAACATATCTTAACTCATCTATATGCAAAAATAACTCCCTGTTAAGCAACTCATCTCTGAGCTTCTCAATAAAAGACTCCACATAACCATTCTCCCAAGGACTGCCTGGCTCGATAAACAAGGTCTGAACACCGCAATGTTTGAGCCATTTCTTTACCGCTTTGGATGCAAACTCAGGACCATTATCACTGCGAATGTACTCCGGTTCACCTCGAACCGCGAACAAATACCGGAGAACTTCAATTACGTCCTCACCTTTTATGCTTTTACCAACATCGATGGCAAGGCACTCACGGGTGAATTCATCCAACACCACCAGAAGCTTCAGAAGCCTGCCATTTTCCAGCCTCTCAGAAAGTAAATCATAGCTCCAGATATGATTATAGTACTCTGGCCTTTTGCAATTACAGGCATTCTCGCTGCAGCCCGTATGAAGCTTCTTACGCTGTTTTTTGCGTACTTTCAGCCCCTCTTGGCACCAAAGACGATATACTCTTTTGAAGTTGACTATCCAGCCCCGCTCACAGAGCTTTATCCTTATCCGTCGATAGCCATATCGTGGATGCTTAACATGCAACTCAAGAATATCATTAATCAAAAGCCTGTCCTTTTCAGGCTGCTTAGGCTCATAGCGTTGGGTGCTTCGTGGCTGGCCTAGTACTTTGCAGAGCCTGCGTTGGCTTACATTTCCCAGCTTCCTACGGATCTGTTTGACCATTTTACGCCGAGAAGCTGGGCTCACAAGTTTCCCCGGGCTGCCTCTTTGAGAATCGCATTATCTAGTGCTTGGTCAGCAACAACCTTTCTTAGCCTGGCATTTTCCTTTTGCAGAGTACGGAATTGTTTGATCATATCCGGGCTCATGCCGCCGTATTTTTGTCGCCAGCGATAGTACGTATGCTCACTAATGTCGAGTTCCTTACATGCTTCAGCGACGGTTTTGCCTCGGCCTAAAAGCACATCTGCCTGCCTCAATTTTGACACAATTTGTGGTCCACTGTGTTTCTTCTTCATAAGAGGACTCCTCTAAAAATATACTTCTATTGTCGGTTATCCTCTCATGAAAACTGGATCAACATTTGGGGAGCAGGCCAAGGTCATGAAGGGCGCCGCGGTAGACAGCCTCGTGGATCTTAAGCTTCTGCTCTTCCGACAGAGGTGAATTCTCCCAATCGATTAGTTTGCCCGGATCAGCTGTATCGGAGACATCTTCCCTCGCGGCAATGTATTGAGTGTAGTGACCGCGCTGCACGTGGGCTATTTCGTGACCTGCCACAAACATTATCTCATCATCTGAGGCGCCCTCTTCCAGGTAATCTATGCCGAAGTATATCGTATCACTTGTACTCCACGCTCCATTTTCCAGACCGCTCACTTTGTCAGGATCACGGGGTCGCCCAATGATCCGGACATGGGATGGCTCATCAGGATAGGCCGAAAGAGCTCTGACTCGCTCAGTTAAACGCTCAATACGTTCGCTCAGCGCAGGATTATTGACAAAGCCATAGTTGTCCTTGATATGCTGGTCAAATTGGCGGGCACGCTCCTCTCCGGCACTTCGATGACGCATGTGACGTAGGCGCTCAAGTATTGAGGGTTTGAGATTCTCTCGTTCCTTTTCTAAGATGTCAGGAATCACCGATGGCTCCGGGATAATTGTGTCCCTTAGAGCCGATCGTCTTCCCGCTTGAGCCCACAGCATATCGTTTTCAGCCGATTCAAGCTCAGCCTTTGCCTGCATACGCGCGTCATACAAATCCTTCAGACGATTGTATAGCTTATCCATCATCTCATTCTGTGCCATGGGACCCATATCTTTTGGCTTCTTTGTCTTGGCCAATTCTTCCCTGGTTCTCTCATAGACGGCCTTAGCCTTCTCGTACTGGGAAAAATGCGCGGACGCCTGTAGATGCAAATCATTAGCACGGCGATATTCGTTGTTAGCTTTCTGAAACGCCAACAGACCCTTTTCGCTCACAACCGGCACTGCCTCATCATCGATCGCTATCGATCAGCCAAGTGGTGGTTCGTTGTCGATTCGACGAGTGGTGAGACTAAATACCGGTACAAGAACTTGACCAGGGGAGCGGCTATTTATGCTCAGGGACATCTCTACTGCCTGGATGAGAGTGGCACCATGGCCTTACTCAAGCCTGGAGAGCAAAGCCTGGAGGAGGTCAGTCGCTTCAAGCTGTTAGCAGACCCCGTCAAAGACGCCTGGACTCATCCGGTCCTTTGCAGCGCTCGACTTTATCTTCGCTACCATGATCAACTTTGGTGTTTCGACGTGAAAGAGCGAAACTAGCCTGAGCCGACCTGAACCCCTGCCTGTGCCTCGACCCAGCGCAGTCATGCGAAACTTCACTCTCCCCGAGACAACTTAATAAAAGGCGAGGTGGTATATTTTTCCGCGGTACTTTGACCTGTACTTCCGGTTGTTCTCAGTCCCGCCTTGGACATTCGCACTGGCCCATACTTCTGGCTCTACTCCCATCTTCACCAGTTTGTCGATGGTCAGTGCCGAAAGAGACTGAACAATGAACGTATTCGCCATCGTGGACACAGAAGAGACCTTTTGGTGGAAGTTCTCGATCTCAACGACCGCATCCCCAAGGGGGACATGAGAGTCAATCACGATATCGCCCAGATCGCACAGGTCTTTGTTATTCGGGTGCCTGGAAAGTGCATCCGCCGGGATACCTCGCGAGAATTGGCTGGAGGTTACCGCAATCACCGTCAGGCCCATCTTTTTCGATTCGATGGCCGCTTCAATAGTAACTGGATTGATTCCGTTGCAATTGATGACCAGAATCACATCCCCGTGCTGGACGTTATAGTGCACCAAGGCCTTGGCGGCGTAGTTCAGGAGCCGTTCGGTAGCGGGATGAGCGTCCGCTACCGACAGGCCGGGAGGGAAAATCGGGTTGATAGGTACTAGGCCTCCCGCTCTCTTGAAAATCTCCATTCCGGCCATAATGTTATGGCCACCCGTTCCGAAGACGTGGATCAAGCGCCCTGCTTTGATCGACCGGGCCATCGCAGTGGCCGCGTTCTCGAGATTCTCTTTTTCTCGATCCATGATGGTTGCCAGAATCTCCTGGGTCATGTCACGGTACTGCTCAACGACGTACCAGGAAGAATCCGGCGCGGAGCCTTCGCCCCGGAGTCCCGGGCCGCCTGCCGCCCACCCAAGCGCCAAAACGATAGAGACCACATAAATCAATTTCTTACACATAATAATCCTCCTTCAAAAGTCCAACATGAAAGGTTAATTGGAAAGCAAAAAACTTTGCTCTGCGGCACAAAATCCCTAGACAACTCTGTGCCTCACATAATGATTCCTCCTCTATCGAAAAACTGCAAAGATTCCACAGGTCGGAAGAATAACACACACTTAGTCTATTTTACTTATACCAAATTGGCAGCCTTCCCGTCA
>JBGVTO010000342.1:0-16363 GCA_041862635.1 Phycisphaerae bacterium
ATTTTTATCACCATCCTTTCTAACAACGGTTAAATTAAATTACAATTTTCCTTGAGAAAAACCAATGCTTCCAAAAAATTTTTTTCTCCAATAACTAAACTTTTCAGTAAGAACCAGAAAAAACGTCACATTTAAGTCCCATCCTTCTGTTAGTAACGTCATTTTTCACCTCCAATCAGCGTTCACAACCTCATTTTTGACCGCTTTCAAGACCGTCGCCTTCAGCCGCTCGGCCACTGCTCCGGATGTAACAGTATACACTCTCTAATCCTAATCGGTTCAAACGCCCCATTTTGAGCAATTTTCCAGCTATTTTATGCAGAAAAGGAGATTTTGCAAGATATTTTGGTGGAATTGATGCCTGCATCGGCGTTTGGAAAAAAATTTTAAAAATTTTTTAATTTTTTAGTTGACATTGCATAGTTTGCATAACATAATATGTTAAACATAACAAAAGTCTCAAGAAACAAGACTCAAGACATAAAACAGAAGACATAAAACAGAAAACAAAAGGAGATTTTTATGAAATTTGAAAGTCAACTATTGAAGGGGATTGCACCGGTGGTGGTTCTGGAGATTCTCTCTCGCGGCCCAATGTATGGTTACGAGCTCAGCCAGGCCATCGAACAGAGGAGCGGTGACATCCTGACCCTCGGCAAAGGAACGTTGTACCCGCTGCTGTACAATCTGGAGGCAAAGAAACTCGTTAAAGGCAAGTGGGAGAAGAACCAGTCCAGCCGAAAGAGGAGATATTACTCCATCACGAGCAAGGGCAAAGGCCAATTGGCAAAGCAAAAGGCACAGCTCAGGGAGCTGACGGCAGGCCTGAATCTTGTCTTCGGCGGAGCACTTACACCGGCCTGAGCTTTTTATGTCATTCCTGCGCAAGCAGGAATCCATATCAGTCCCCACTTTTACCGGGTGTTTGTACAACAAAATACGAACAACAGTAAGCGAGGTCAGCATTATGGAAAAGGAAAATGGAAAAAGCGATTCACTAAATCTTCCCGCCAGTACAGTAGAGTTTATAAGGCGGGTTTTAAAGAAGATGGGGTATCGCCGTAAGGTTCGTCAGGATGTGCAGGCCGAGCTTACGGCGCATTTTGAAGATGAGTTTAAGGACTGCAAGACTGATGAAGAGAAGGAACAGAAAGCTCAGCAGCTAATCACCGACTTTGGTGACCTGAAGTTGCTCGCTATTCTTTTACGCCGGGCCAAAAAACGCTGCCGGCCTCTCTGGCGAACGGTCGTTGCAAGGACGTTTCAAGCCCTCGGCGTGTTAATTTTATGCTTTATTCTTTACATTTTATGGTTCTTGTCCGGCAAGCCGGTTATCACCACCAATTACGTTGCCGAGCTTAATAGTATGGTGCGACCTGTAGCTGATGAATCTCTGAATGCAGCTCCATTATACCTCAAGGCTGTTGATTTAAAAAAAGAGCTCTCGGACGACTTTCTTCTTTTCTTTGCTAAAAACCACCAGGCGATTGTTGATGAGAAAAATCAGCTCCAGGTTAAAGAACTGGCCGGCGAAATTAATGAATTGCTGTCAAATAGAAAACTCTGGAATTACCAGGAGAAAAGGCAAGACATCCAGGGCGAAGTGTCCAGGATATTCTCACAGTTCGCTGGAAAAAAATACAATAAACTTAAGGTTGAGCAAAAAAAATTCGCCGAAGAATGGGTCCAGGAGCACAACGATGCCCTGGAGCTTGTCATCGAAGGCTCTCAAAGGCCATATTTCTGGCGAACATATAAATCCGGTGCCGAAAACCCGACCGAAGTGATAGGTGTTCTAATGCCTAACCTTTCTGATTTTCGCCGTTTGGCGTTTTCTCTGCGATTGCGAATCTGGTTAAATGCTGAGCAAGGCCATTTCGAGGATGCCTTTAATGATGTGAAATCCTTTTACCGCTTCGGCCAACACTTAAGAGGGGATAAAATCCTGATTGAGCAGCTTGTGGGAATTGCTATTGAAGCATTAGCTGTTCGCACTATTCAGGATATTGTAGGTGAGTATGATATTGACTCGACAATATTGGCGGACCTGCAGAATAGCTTTGAGCAGATTGTTGCCGGTGAAAATTTCGTACCAAGTTTAGAAGCGGAAAAATTGTGCGCCTATGACGAAATCCAGCGATGCTTTACCGAAGGCCGCTTTGGTGGCGGCCATTTATATCTTTCCAGATTAGGTTCTTTCTCAGAAGGACATCCATTCGGCCTGGATGAAATATTTGTTGGAGCGATATTTTCCCCTCAGCAATGGCCGAGGGCTGCAAAAGTTTTATTCGCTCATCCCGACAAAAAGCAAACCAGAGAAATGGCCGACTCTTACTATGATTTTTGGACAAAGGTGTATCATAAAACACCGGGCCAAATTAGAGCAGAAGGAATAGACCCCGAAAAACAAGCTATGGAAATCATCGAGGGTAATATATTGCTGCAAATCCTTGCCCCTGCTCTTTCCAGGATAAACGAGATAGCCCATCGAAATAAAACCGAGGTCTATGCAACTTTTACCATCCTTGCCCTGCTGCGATATGAAAAGGATAAAGGTTCTTACGCGAACGATTTGCAGCAGCTCATAACCGCCGGCTATCTTAAGCAATTGCCGATAGACTCTTACAGTGATAAGCCGCTGGTTTACAGAAAAACTGATGACGATTTCATTCTCTACAGCGTCGGCCCTAATTTTACCGATGAAGGCGGTCAATACAGCAGGGACTCAAAGGGCCGAATTAAGAATTGGCGGGACAATGGCGATGCAGTCTTCTGGCCTCTGCCAAAATCGCGGGTAAAGCTATAACGAAGGTTAAGAAGATTTTGATGAGAATCAGAAAACTTTTTGTAAGAATATTGATTGCGACTATTTTAGGTTTATGCACAGGGATTGTAATGGAGTACATCACTTTGTGGGAGGGCTTTCCCATTTTTTTGATTTCAGGAGCCCTTGTCGGTGTTTTCAGTGGAATCGTAGTAGTGGTCCTCAGCCATGGTCACTCAGTTACACGAGAAGATTTGAGGAAAATGGAAAGTCCCGTTCTAAGAATCTTAGTTGTGACTGCCGTGGGCCTGTTCGCAGGTTCCGTACTGGAGTATGTCGCTGTATGGGCGGTCTTTCCCATCTTTTTGATTTCGGGAGCGATTGTCGGTGTCACGGTCGGAATAATAATTGAGGTCATCAGATATAATCGCTTAATGAGGCGCAGTTTTCTGGAAGGTAAAGGGCTGGGTTTGGAGCGTTTACCTGCGGGTAGCGCAGAATTTATAAACAAGGTCATCAAAAAAATGCGCTATCGTAAAAAAGTCCGCTCTGAGGTAATGGCCGAATTAGCAGCGCATTTTGAGGATGAGCTAAAAGACTGCAAGACTGAACAGGAAAAGCAGCAAAAGGCAGAGCAGTTAATCACCCAATTCGGAGATGTGAAACTCTTAGCTGTTTTATTACGACGTGCCAAAAAACGCTGCCGACCCCTCTGGCGAACAGTAGTTGCACGAACATTTCAAACCATCGGGCTGTTAATTTTATGTTTTATTGTTTATGTGGTCTGGTTCTTTTCGGGCAAGTCAAGTATTAGTGTTGATTATCTGGCACAACTGAATCAGAAGGGCCAACCGCCGATACAGAATGAAGATAATGCTTGGCCGCATTACGAAAAAGCGATAGCGCTTTTTGTTGAGCCCAGCCAGAGCATAAAGGAAGTGGTTGCTTTTAGCGGTACTTGGTGGACACCGACCTACAGAAGCTTTTCTGAATTGAGCAAGGAGAACCAGCGGGAAATTAAAAAATGGGTTGAACAAAATGAAGCGGCATGGCGGGAATTCGTAGCCGGCAGTGAAAAGTCATACTGTTATTGCCAGCGGGAACGCAAAGACCATGACCAGCTTCTCTGGGAAGTTATTTCACCTTCACTTGATGGGCTGAAGTCATTGACCAAGCTGGGTATCTGGAGGTCAAGAATTTCTGTGGCTAATGGGGAAGTCAACAAAGCATTAAGTGAATGTGTAACGATAACGCGTGTAGGAAAACATTGGCAAAATAAAAAAGGTATAGTTGCCGAGCAGCGAAGAGGATTGTTTCTTGCCGTGCGGGCTTGCGATGAGATATTGTTTATAATTGCAGCTCAGGATGTATCCGCATCCGACCTGGTTAAGACTCAAGAACAGTTGGAAGACGTTTATGGTGCCGGTTTTCCGTTGCTTGATATTGAACAGGAAAGGCCATATTTCCTTGATACGGTACAGCAGTTTTTCACTCAGGGTGGCCCCGGAGGTGGTCATGTATTGCTGGGAAAAGTGAGAAATCTTTTATTTGAACTTGTGGACGATATGACCGAAAAAGCCCAGTCTATAGCTGGAGGGCAATGGCCTGCGGAAGTAGTTTTTACTGCTTTTTGTTTAGTGCATGCCGGACGTGATGAGACAGTGGCCAAGTTTGATGAGATATATCACGAAATGAACGGCCTTGTCAAAATGACTCCTTATGAAAGACACGTCAAAGGTATTGAAGTAGAAGGTGAGGAGATTTATTATCAACTAATTAAACAGAAACGCTTTTTCTTAATGGGTTGGATTATGCCGACCCTTGTCCTGCATTTCTCCGACTGGGTATATTGTGACAAGTCGCAATACGAGGCGTTGTTGACAATTTTGGCGTTGCAGCGTTGGCGCCTGGACAAGGGCGCCTACCCGGACGGGCTCGAAGAGCTTGTCAAAGGGAGCTATTTGAAACAGTTGCCTACCGACCCGTATAGTGACAAGCCATTGGTTTATAAGAAAACTGATGACGATTTCGCCTTATACAGTGTCGGGGAGAATTTCAGGGATGACGCTGGTGAAGTTGTAAGGTATTCCCGTACCGGAGAAATCGCCAAATGGGGCTTCCAAAAATTTGGCGATGCGGTCTTCTGGCCTGTACAAAAACCACAAACGAATCAATAACGACAGTTCAGAATTATATAGCCAGGAAAAAACCTTACAAAAATCCTCTAAGGGTAACAGTCTCAAAGCCGCTTGTCTCGGCGACTCGTCTCTGCGAAGCGCTTCGCCGAAGCACCAAGGCCAGGCCGTAGCTAAAGAAGGCTTTGGGGATGGTTTGTTGACGAGCATCGAGTATCAAGTATCGAAACAAGGAAACGCTTGAAATTCCATTTCATAGTGCATATCATATCCTACGCATTTTTTAAAATATAACAGGTAATGCCAAGTTTATTTATTGATTGCCGAATATCTGACCTTGTCATTCCTGCGAAAGCAGGAATCCAGGTCCTTTCAATTAGGATAATGTTCAATTCTTTCGGCGATTTTTAACTGTAATTGGTATAAGCCGAAGCCCTGAGCGTAGCCTGCCCTGAATGAGCCGTTGCCCTGAGCGCAGCCGAAGGAGTAGTCGAATGGGCCGAAGGGTCGAGGGGGCTGCTAAAATGACATAAATTCTCTCGATATTTCACACACGCGATATTTGATATTAGGCAAAGTCACGTTTTCAGTATACTCGCCCCGGCTATTAGCCGTGATAGCCGGCTGTCCCTGATTTTCCCCTAAAGATATAAGAATAGTTATTCCTTCGCCCCGTGCTTGCGGAGCAACTCAACGATTTCAGTGTGGCCTTCTTTCTCGGCATACCATAAGGGAGTCCGGCCCGCCCGATTTTTCGCATTGACATTCGCTCCTCTGGCAATCAATAGTTTGACCATATCCTTGCTGCTATAAACTGCACTGTGAAGAGGCGTCCAATTCCAACTGTCTTTTGCATTGACATTAGCACCTTTAGCGATGAGCAGCTCTACAATGTCTTTGAGACCCGCAGAAACCGCTCTATCGAGAGGCGTGGTCCCATACGGTGTCCGTTTGTTGACGTCGGCACCGGCCTCAATCAATCTCCTTGCCTTGGCCTTATCTTTCAGGTAAATGGCTAAATGCAGAGCAGAGATGTTAGCACCCTTTGAAACAAGCAGCTTAACGATGTCCTTTTGGTTCTGATTCATAGCAATATCAATTGGCGTCTGACCACTATTATTTCTCGCATTGACATCGGCTCCTCTGGCAATAAGGTACTCAACTATGTCTGTTTGGCCAGATTCAGCCGCAAAATGCAGAGGTGTCCAGTCATACCAGTCTGCATTATCCTGGTCAGTGATGACGCAATAGGCTACTTCATCATACGAAGAACTTTCGAGAAGGGGTGGCATTTTTCGGATTTGTAGAATATTGTTATTTGTATCTACCAGGATACTTTTTGGTCTATTGGTTGTGCAGAACTCGAAATCGATGTTTCTGTCTTCTAACCAAAGCGTTCTGTGCTCTGTCGCCTTCTCAGTTTCAACGACAAGCTCCACAGGCAGACGAAATGGGGACTTGTTCAACTGGCGTAGAGTTCCACGAACGTGCCAACCTTCTTCATCCTTTGAGAACGTGACTGCATCTAATTGTAGCTGGGGTAGCTCGGTATATCCGACCCATTGCTTAAAGAACCAATCGAGAGGTTGACCATAGATGTCTTCGGCAATCTTCTGAAAGCGGGTCGTTGATACCGGCTCGCCGGATTTCACACGCAAGTCCGTGTAGGTCTCAACGATGTCGAAGAATTTCTTGTTCCCCACGACTTGACGAAGCATGTAACAGATAAACGCTTCATTCTCGTAGCGGGCCCTGGGTTCTTTCTTATAAGCCTGAGCCAGCGCTGCAATTTTGTCTGTATGGTCTCGCGTGTTCTCGTCTATCCACCTTAGTGTGCGTTTTCGATACAGAGCAAGATTTTTCTCGGCCTCGTCCTCTGGGTAGAGCTTGGACATGTATTCAGACAAGGCATCTGCTGGAAATGGGTCTGGGCGATCGAGTATGTCTTCTTTTATCCTTTGGATATTAGTTGCAAACCT
The DNA here is from genome assembly GCA_041862635.1 of Phycisphaerae bacterium. Lineage (GTDB taxonomy): Bacteria > Planctomycetota > Phycisphaerae > Sedimentisphaerales > Anaerobacaceae > NIOZ-UU13. The sequence continues at coordinate 6,879 of JBGVTO010000342.1, forward strand.
CTTGGAAATGTGAAAGACTCCCAGAAGTAGATAAGCAGCCCTACCCTCGTGAAGAGGAGCAGGAGGCACCTCGCCGACTCCATAGCTTCCATTTTCCTCCTTTGGAGCGTATGGACCGATCTGAATGTCGCGTCCTTTGCTCGTTATTACAACCCTATTTTTAACGTTTGGATGGCCGACCCCTCCGAAAGTTGGATCGACTGGAATCCAGCCGTAGTTAGGCAGGTAGATCTCTGCCCATCCGTGCCCGCCAAGTCCCCGCCTATAGGAAGAATCTGGGTATCCATTAAGCGAATAATCCTGGAACTCGATGGCAGGCTCGAGGTCCTCGGGATTTGTCCAAATCCAAGGACGGTCGTCCCACCATGCAAATACATTCCTTGCCGGTATCCCTACAGCTCGGCACAATGCAACAAAAACCATACTTTGATGGTAACAGACCCCAGCGTAGAACTCTTCGCCCGTCTTCTCGTCAATCACGGGAAATTCTAATATAGTCTCGACGGTAATTCTTTTCCCTCGGAGATCCGGCCTTATCAAGTACATCTTCTTTCTGAGAAACTCATAGATTCGCTTTGCTTGCAGGTAGGGATTCTTTTCATTTCCAACAGCAGCTTGAGCCAGTTCTCTTACCTTCGGAGTAATACTGACAGTATGGGTGCTCCGAGTATAAAGGGCGTACTCCTGGCTCGTTCTGTCATATGCTTCAATTCTGTTCGGATCAATATCGGCGTGGATTTCATAACTTTCCACGCGGTATTTTAGTTTCACCTTGTAAGACGGCCTTTCAGGTTCTTTGCCGAAGTCCCAGAATAGCATCGGATTACCGAACTCGGGATCTACATATCGGGCGTGAGGTTCCGGCTGAACAGAAATAATCTTGACTGCCTTTTGAGAGTCCCACTCGCGTGGTATCGGCACCCACAACTTCAAATCTTTGCTCCGGTCAATCTTGTCCGGGTCGGGAAACAACTCAAAGGAATACTCAATGTTGTACACACGCGGGTTCCTGTAGATAATCCCTTTATGCACTGAGCTGCTTGTCTGGGCCTGGACGTTTGCAGCACATAGGCAAATCAGGGCTGTAAAACTCATAATAACTCCAGAGAACGTTTGATTTGTGAGCTTGATATTCACGGCATATCCTCCTGAATTTAAGGTTATCCCAATCAGAGGAGTGTGCGCCATAGTAGTCTTGCCCATATTTACCCTATACGCTTCGTTGAAACACTCCTGCACGCTTTAAGTACCACGATAGCAGAATCTCAATTAGAATTCAACAATTTTCCGGCGAGTTAATCACGCCGTTCCGCAAAAAACATAAAAGAAGCCAAGCACTTGCTTCAAGAACCCAACGGGTGGCAGCCTCAAAACCACTTGTCTCGTCGAAGACCAGGCCGAAGTTAGGGAAGGTTTTGGGGATGGTTTATTGACGAGCATTGAATATCGCTTGTCCACCATAGCTTCAGCGAAGGTGGAAGCATCGAGTATTGAAACAAGTAAATTCTTGAAATTCCATTTCACAGTCCATATCATATCCTACACCTTTTTAAAATAAAACAAATAGGATGTGCTCTGCACACCAGTCGAAAAAAATTTTTACAGGAGGTAACTATGAGTTCTTCAAGATGTCCCTTAAGGTGCAACTGTAATCACAATCTTAATCGGCGGCAATTCATACGCGGCTCAGCCGGTTTAGTGGCTGGCTCTGTTCTGCTGCAGGGCTGTAATACATTTGCGCCAGAACCTATGATAACACAGAATCCCATACGCGCGTGCGGACCGGCCTCAAGATATGTCCCGACGATTAAAGCGGCCTTTGTCCGCCGAAAAGAAGAGTACGGGATGCGCTGGCCCGGAGCCGTCTATGACGGGCAGGCGGCTCTAAAAATGTACAGCGACAAAATGACAAATACAGCTAAGAAGCTCGGAGCTAAGCTTGCTCTTCGCATCGAACCTCTCTACAGTCTCGCTGAGGCTCAAAGCTGGCTCGCCGAAGCCGAGAAAGAAAATGTCGATGGGCTGGTGCTTGTCATGCTCGACCGCCAGGAACACTCCTGGCCGAGCGCCGAAAAAGTTGCTCAGAGTGATATTCCGTCCATCATTTATTCGCCGCTGGGCACTTCTTTTACGACCAATACCATCAATCTGGCCGAGGCACCCGGCTGTGTGGTTTATTCAACGGACGATTTCAGCCAGGCTGCTTACGGTATGAAGATGCTCTGTGCGGCTGCCAAAATGCGCCGAACGCGATGTGTTGTTATAAAAGGTCGGGAGCGCTCCGAGGCGACCCTTGCTGATACGGGTATTGAAATGCGAGTCGCACCGGCGACGACATTTATCGAGCAGTATAACCGTACCGCTGACAGCAAAGACATTCTGGCGATGGCCGACGATTATATTCGCCGGGCCCGCAGGGTCACCGGGGCGACCCGGCAGGATGTAATCAACGGCGTAAAGAGTTACTATGTAGCCGGCAAGATTCTTGAAAACGAGCAGGCCGATGCAATAACGATGGATTGTCTCGGTGCCCTTGGTAAAATCAAGGTAAGTCTGCCGTGCATCGCTTGGTCGCGGATGAATGATGACGGCATACCCGCAGCCTGCGAGGCCGATTACGGTGCGGTCGCCTCGCATATTATCACGCAGTATCTATTCGACCGTCCGGGATTTCAGCAGGACCCTGTGGCTGACACTTCCGACAATTCAATTATCGGTGCGCACTGCTGCTGCGCCACAAAGCTCAATGGTTTTAGTTCCGGGCCTGAGCCGTTTGACCTTATGCACCACCACGGCAGCCGCGATGCGGTGCCGCGCACTCTCTGGCGCAAAGGGCAGCGGGTTACGAGTATCGATTTGCTGCCGGGCAGCGAGAAACAAAAACGTAAAACAAAAATTCTCATTTCAGCCGGTACGGTCCTTGAGAATATGGACGTTCCGCCCAGCGGCGGATGTGTGGTATCGGTCAAAGTCAAATTCGACGGCAGTCAGGAAGTATTGAGCTTCCCCGGCTTTCACCAGATATTCTTCTACGGCGACTACAAAGACCGGATGAAGGATTTCTGCCAGTTATGCAAGTTTGAGGCACAGTTTGTCTGATGAGGTTGCCGACAAGGTACGAAACAACATTCATTAAAAAATAAAAAGCCGAGCAAGCTTCGTTTGCCTGCCCGGATTAAATGTTACAAAAAAGTCTTTCACAAAAGGATGTTTTATGGGCCTTGGTTTATAGTTCGCTGGGCTTTTCGCATACGTCGGCGGTTCTTTTCTGATGGCTTTTCATAATACGCCATTCTCTTCATGTCTCTGATTAGCCCCTCTTTTTCGCACAGCTTTTTGAAGCGTCGTATCATTGATTGTACAGATTCGCCTGCCCGCGATTTAACTTTCAGCATAAAAAAACAAACCTTCCCGTGCTTCTTATATTAGAAGCAGCAACAAAACAACAATATACTTAATTCGTCAAAAATTGTTCGTTTCATTACTCTAAACCAGATTTTGCATTTTTTCAAGTCAAAAAATGTCAGCTAATGGTTTTTGCATAAAAAAGGTCTTTTCGCCCGATAAAATCCTAATATTCGCTCCGAAAGTCTGTAATTTTACCAAATTTTCAGGATTTCTTGAGAAATATGGGCGAATATGTTAAAATAAAATAATTAAATTGAACTATTCTCTGTGTCATTCCCGCGGAAGCGGGAATCCACGTTATCATCACAGTTTTGGATTCCTGTTTTCGAAGGGATGAAAGGCTGCTTTATGCTCCTGTCAAGGCGGCAATTACGCCAAAGTTTGGCTGTAAATCGGTCGTTTTGAGTAAAAGACAGCGATTTTGGAGGTATATTGTAGTTGGAGAAATTTCGTCAGACTCTGAGAGTCAGAAAAGAACGGGCGATTCTGGTCGCCGCTGTCCTCGGCACCCATAATGGGCCGGACGATTTGGCTGAGCTTACAGCCTTGGCTGAAAGTGCCGGCGCCGTTGTCGTGGACAGATTCCAGCAGAAAATCCGCACGATAAATCCTTCCACGTATATAGGTAAGGGTAAAGCCGACCAGCTCGCTGAAAGAGTCAAGCGATTCAAAGCCGACGTTGTAGTATTTGATAACGACCTTTCCCCCGGCCAAATTCGCGAGCTTGAAGAGATTATCAAAATCAAGGTCCTCGACCGCAGCGAACTGATTTTGGACATATTCGCCACGAGGGCAAAGACCAGACAGGCCAAACTCCAGGTCGAGCTGGCCCAGCTGGAATATACATATCCCCGATTGACCCGTATGTGGTCGCACTTAGACAGCGTAGCAGGGGCAGGCGGAGGAACCGCTGCCGGTACTGTCGGTGGTATCGGAACCAGAGGCCCGGGCGAACAGCAGCTGGAAATCGACCGGCGACTGGTCAGCAAAAGAATCACCGAGCTAAAACGCGAGCTTGTAAATATTGACAAGCGCAGGATTCGCGAGATAAACGGACGGAGAGGATTGTTCAAAATCTGTCTCGTTGGTTATACCAATGCAGGCAAAAGCACGCTCCTGAACACACTAACCGATGCAGGGGTCTTTGTCGAGGACAGACTCTTCGCAACGCTGGACACGCGAACAAGAAAATGGACGCCGGCCAGAGGCGCCGATGTGGTGGTCAGCGATACAATTGGTTTCGTGAAAAATTTGCCGCATCAATTAGTCGCCTCGTTCAAGGCAACGCTCGAAGAGGCCGTCAATGCCGATTTGCTGCTGCATATCGTGGATGTGGCCAGTCCCGATGCGCTGCAGCAAATCGAATCTGTAAATAACGTTTTGAAAGAGATTGGCTGCGGCCAAAAACCGATTTTGGAAGTGTTTAACAAAGTCGATATTGTCAGAAGAATCGGCGACTTTGAGATGCTCCAAACGCTCTATCGTGATGCGGTTTGTATATCAGCCAAGACCGGTTACGGCCTGGAGGAATTAAACGAAGCGGTCGCTGCAAGGTACAAAGGCACTGAGCTTTTGCTTCGGGTTGCCAGCAGCCAATCGAATGGCAAGGTCCAGAGCTTTCTGCGGGCGCACGGCCGTATTCTAAACGAACAATATCAGGACAGCTCTGTTCTGATTGATGCCAAGCTCGGCCGAAACCAGCTCCCCGACCTGAAACGGCTGCACCCTGAAAATATCGTTATAATTGACTAATGACGATTGACTATTGATTATTGATAAGTTCGTGACTCGTAGCTCGTGTTTTGTATAAATCCGAAACAAATTCACCTGTACTCGCGTTACCACAGGTGCGAGCAAATGACCAAAATATAAAATTCAAAAAAGAAAAAATAACCGCGAATACATTCGACAAAGATCCAACCTTCGCAGAATCTCCCGTCTTCGCTGAAGCTTCCGTCTTCGCTGTTTAAGCTACGACGGACAAGACGACGGACAAGTCGGAGGGCAAGCAGGGCAGGCTCTGAGTGAAATAGAAGGAGCTTGTCAAAAGACTAAATGCCGAACGAGATAATACCAACCGTCTTATGGAAATAACGGATATCATCAGAGCTTAAACGTGCCAATCTCAAAAATATTTAGCCCCAACATTTAAGGGATGGTTACCTATGTAGAGTTTGTACTGCTGTAACCAAGAATTTATCTAAAATTAAAGGATTACAATTATTGACATCACCTCATGGTAGTATTATCTTAAGCTTTATTATAGAAGTCTTTTCGGAACGAAAAAGACGTTCTCTTTTGAAAATAATCAAGGTGAAAGTATGTTTAAGAGCATAAAAATCAAAAATCTAAGGGCTATAACCGAGTTGCACGTTGACAATCTTGGTCAGGTCAACCTGTTCGTTGGGCAAAACAATTGTGGCAAGACGACTATATTGGAGAGCTTGTTCTTTCTTATCGGTGCGACAAATCCAAATTTAGTTGTTAATGTAAATACGTTTCGAGGGCTTGGCGCAATGAGTAATGAGTTGTGGCCCACTTACTTCCACAACATGGACTTTTCAGTCCCCATAGAAATCAGTGGCCGGATCCATGATACGCTCGAAGAACAAAAATTATTGATACGTCCGATCCAGAAAAAAGTACCCTCGACAAAAAATGAAATTTCAGATTTTGTTAACCTTGAAATTGAACGCGGTGATTCGAAACCGCAGATCGTACCGAATGGGCTGGAACTGGAATATAGGAGTTCTGAAGACATATCTGAGGAAAACATTTCATGCATTTATCTAAAAGAGAACAATGTTGAAGTTGAAGGTTCTAAGGTGCCCCCAATTCGAGGAATATTTATCAACCCATTAACGGTATTCGACTGGAAAAACAGGTTTGGCTCAGTGCAGAGGAAAAAACACATAAACGAAGTCATTGCCTTTCTTAAGCACCTCGAGCCTAATATAGCAGACTTGAGACTTAATGAGGTTGGGTTGTTGGAGGCAGACATTGGGTTTCCCCGTCTCCTTCCAGCGAATCTGATGGGTGGGGGGTTCGTTAAGTTCTTGTCTGTTGCCCTAGCCTTTTTCGATGCTCGTGATGGATTTGTCTTAATAGACGAAATCGAGGACGGCCTTCACCACACGGCCCAGCAAAGCATATGGAAAGCCATGCTATCCTGGGCACAAGATTTAAATGTGCAGGTCTTCGTAACAACGCATTCTTGGGAATCTATTAGCGCCTATAAAAACTCCTTAGACACTACTTTGTTTCGCCCTGACGCCACACTTTTCCGTATAGAAACGAAAGACGAGCACTTTAGAGCAGTCGAATATACAAGGGATAATCTTGCCGAAGCTCTTGATAGTAGGTGGGAGGTTAGATAGTGCCTGATTGGCGTCCAAATCCTGTTATTTCGAGTAAGGTGTTGGCTGTTGAAGGGCTTGACGAAAAGAACTTCTTTGACAAACTCTTGAAATATTTAAACATCACTGATTTCCAAATTGAGGATGTCGGTGGGAAAGATAAGTTTCATGACAGATTTCCAGCTTTATTAAAGACAACTGGTTTTTTTGCCCCGGACGAGTCTCCACGGGTCACTCATCTCGGAATTATACGTGATAAGGACGAAGACGAAGCATTCGAAAGCATTTCAAATATAGTTGCCACTGCAGGACTTAAGCCACCAACCAAACACTCAAAATTTTCAGACGACAATCCTAAAGTAGGTATCTTCATAATGCCCGGTTCTAAAGTTAAAGGCACGATGCTTGAGGACCTGTGCTTAAAAACAGTTGAAAACCATCCTGCGATGAAATGTGTAAATGAATTTGCCTCCTGTGCATCTGCGTTGGAGATTAAGCCCAAAAACATACCAAAAGCTAAAGTCCAGACATTTCTTGCAGCACAGCCTGAAATCGCCAATTCAGTAGGAGTGGGTGCACAAAAAAACTACTGGGATTTTGACTCTCCTGCTCTCGAGGAATTAAAACAATTCCTGAGTCATTTGAAATAAGACTGCGAATCAAATCAAAATGCCAGCCCTTTTTGGCAGCCCCAATCGACTTTTATTCCTTATTGGGCATCAGGACAATAGTTTTTTGCTTTTTTTCTTTTGAATTAGAAAGAAGAAGGACTGGATTACCGTTTTTACGGGGACAGGGGGGGGCAATATCTGAGAGAATTAGTGAATTGGAGGGTTAGTGAATTGGTGAATTGGTGGATTAGAGGTTATCAGTTGAACAGGAAATCAGGTTGAAGAGTACCAGGAAACAGGAAATCGGGATTATAGTTAATTATTGAAGAGTGAGCTAAAGTAAATTAAAGTGCCTAAAGTGAACTAAAGTTGAATGATTTTTTACCATCCACTTTATTCGCTTCGCTCATTCATTGGCTGCCACCCGACGAGGGCAGGTCTACAGAGAATATCGAATATCGAACAAGGAATTTCGAATGTCGAAATTGATATTAAGATTTGAAATTTAGAACCGCAAATTCGCTGAAGTATTTTTTGGCGGCGGCATTCCGCCAGAGGCGGATAAACTCCGGCCTTAGCGGCTTGGCGACATTGGGAAATTTAGAGCGGCAAAATCACCATAATATTTGCGTGCAGCTTTATCGTAAGCTTTGGCTGCCTGCTTTTCCTTATCGAAGCAGCCGAGATATATCCTTTTTCCATCGACAATTAGTTGGGCCTTCCAGGGTTGGCCTCGTTTGTTCCAAGAGACGCCTTTGTACTTCGAGAGGCTTTTAGGTTTGCGTTTGCTGCTGTTCCAGCAGTTCTGCTGGCGAGTGGCGGACCTTAGGTTCGCCTTGCGGTTATCCAGACTATTGCTATTGATATGGTCGCATTCCAGTCCTTCGGGGGTATGCGCTACTTCGCGGTGCATGCGGTAAGACTTTCGCTTACCGCTTTTCTTGCACAACTCGGAGCGGACGGCGTAGAATTTGGTATAGACTCTCGAGGTGGTCCATTTGTGCCTGCTGAGCCAGTAATAATCATCCGGGTCAACGATGGCGTATTTGCCCTGGGTCAAAGGGATGCGCCTGAAGGGGTAGCCATAGCGAATCCGCCGATAGAAAAGAATCGGCTTGGCGATGAGCCTTTCCAGCCAATCAGGAATTTCAATAATGATTTTGATTGCCCACTCCTCCGCGAAATGAAGAAATACTAAGCACTAAATCCGAGAACCTAAACAATATGAAAACTCGACCCGCCAACGGCGGATATTCATCGGAACCCAGCGCTGCTGGGTCAAATGTTCAAAACAACAAATTTGTGATGTTTTGGCCGGGGGACAGAAAGCAGCCCTCCATAATTAGAGCTATCTGCGTGTTTGATGCGAAAAAAGGCCTCGATTCTCGATTCCCAACTCTCGTAACTCGATATCAGCAAGGCAGATAAAATTTTTTTGGAAAATTTGATTTTTGCTTATAGCTATCAGCGGATTTGATTGAAAACTTGTGGATATTTTACCTATTTTGACGCATGAGGTTACCCTTTCAACGTGCCTATCCTTGCTTACTTTTCAAGTAAGTATCAGCGTATTTGATTGAAAATCGTGTCGTTCGATACCCACAGTCTTTTGTGGAATCTGCTCTTGCTGCACGGCTTGCCCCCGCACTAATAAGGCAGGAGCCTAAGCTCAATTGGTGTGGGACTTGCGTGCGGTCGCTGTTGAAATTCATACGTGCGAGGAAAAAGCAGGGACATTTCCCTTGATTTTTGGGCTCAAAAAGTGTATCGTCTCCTTGTGGTTGGCAATCCTGCAATCAAATAAAGTACAGGTGCGATATGGGTGGAAGAAGAGGATTCACCCCGTTAGAAATTGAGAATCCTGTTCGGGAAAGCGGAAGATTTCCCGAAAGACACAATGAAACAGACGTCCGGCAACAACACCGGAGTTTTCTAACGGGTTTCACGCTTATCGAACTTTTAGTGGTGATTGCTGTGATTGCCATATTGATGGCCATATTGCTGCCGGCGCTCCAGGTAGCCAGGGAAACTGCCTCGGGGGCGGTCTGTTTGGGTAACCACAGGAGTCTGCTCGCAGGATGGATTATGTACGCCGACGACAACGACGGCG
>JBGVTO010000343.1:0-7105 GCA_041862635.1 Phycisphaerae bacterium
CGCAAGCAAGCTGAGAAATGAATTTATCTTGGTTCGCACACGCATACTTATGATTCGTGGTTTTATAGAGACGCGATTCGCTATTTTTTAACAACTACAAATTATCTTTGCACGGCCAATTTTAGACCGGCTAACAGCTCCTGGCCGGTTCTGCTTATCGATTCGGTTTTGTCGAACAATTGATGCCTGTCCAGAATTTCCGGCTTGTAAGCATAGTATCTTTGCACCGCCTCAATGCCGCCTTCGGCGGCGCCGCTGGTTTTGTATTGGCCGTCTATAAGCCATGAGTTGACCTCGTCATCGTATTCGGCTGGATAAATGAGCGCCACTGCGAATTTATCATCATTATACTTAGCCAGATGCACCTTGGCTCGGCAGGGGGGTGCTGTCCCGACAGCTAAACCAACAAGCTTTTTGAAATCTCCTCTGGCGGTTTCGAGAGCACTCGAATAAAAGAACATCCCTGCCTCAAGCTGAAAAGTCTGGGCAGGTATGCCTTTTAGTTCGAGCCTGCCGTCGGGGTAGGCTCTGTATATTTTATAGACTTTGCCGTTCTTATATTTTTCGCTTTCAAGAAGCTCAGCTACTTCTTCAGCGGTGAAGCCCACACCGGCATGGCCGCCGAAGTCGAAGATATACAGGCCGACGTATTTTTCCGGTTTTTGCAATTTGGGCAATTTCATAATTCCATATTATAACCACGGATTTCACGGATTGCACGGATTTTTTGAGTACGGTAACTTATCGTGATTGTTCGCCCCTATAAACTGAATAACCCATGACATATCGGCTGGCGAGGCCTGATTGTGAGCAGTGGACCGGGAATAATAATATTGCTTCGTCACGACTGTGACGGACTTTCAGCACTAGTTCTTTGTAATGACTTTCTCCGATGAAATAGTACTTTTCATTAACGAAAAGTACTACTACTTTGTCACAGCTATATTGGGTGTTTCGTATTCGTGCTGCCTCGCTGATCCGGCGACGGCCAAACGACCAACAATGGAAACCTTGGGTGAGCTTTTTTCTTTTTTATCTGCTGAGTTTCGGTTATACTTTCCGGGTAAATAAAAAAACTGTATCCGTAGAAAGGAGGATATGTAATGGTTAAGAAATCCAATGAAGAAAACGTTATTAGAAATACATGCTGTCCCTGCGGCCATCAACATTCGGCCGGTGGGATAAATCGGAGGGACTTTTTACAAGGTGTGGGCACGATAGCATTTGCAAGTACGGCAATTACGGGCCTGAGTTGGTCAGCGGTGTCGGCAGCCGAGAAGAGTGATACGGTTCCGAAGCGCCGTGCGTTGAAGGTCAAGCCGATACTTGTCTATAGCACTCCAACGCGACGGCACCAAACCAGCTGGCGCAGTTGGGGCGGTATCCAAACCGAACAGGATGCATCGAAGGAAATAGCCCAGATCAAACACGAGCTGAGCAAGCTTCGGGCCAAAGCCGATTTTCCGGTCGAGTTTCTAAAGCCTGTCGGTATTAAGGGGGTCGGAGATATATCCAGGCTAAACGACCTCGACGGGGCTGATGTGTTTCTGATCTATGCTGCAGGCGGCGGGATGGATACCTTCGCCAGGCTGGCGGAGCGCGGCAAGGACATTATCTTTTTCTGCCGTCATAAGTCCGGTCCCGTCTATCTGTGGTACGAGATAATCAGCCCCCGCTACCTTCGGCAGCACACCGATACGTTAGCTGTTGAAGGGATTGACGATGGTGATGTTGTGATAGACAGCCAGGATGAGATTCTCTGGCGGCTGCGCGCGCTTTGCGGCTTGCGCAATACGATGGGCACGCGGATAATAGCTATCGGCGGGCCGGGCGCCTGGGCACAGTCGAGAGAGGCCCGGACTGAGATGCTAAATGATATTCGGGAGAAATTGCAGTTTGACATTCTGACAGTCTCCTATGATGAATTAGGCAAGCTGATTAAAGAAGCACGTGCGGACCAGAGTGCAGTTGAGCGGGCCAAAAGCAGGGCCGAGCGGTATCTTAAATCGCGCGGAACTACATTAGAGACCGAACGTAAGTTTGTCGATAACTGCTTTTTGTTAGACCAGGTATTTCGCGGGATGATGAAAAAGGAAGATTGTAAAGCACTTACAATCAACGGCTGCATGGGGACGATTATGCCGATTGCCGAGACCTCGGCCTGCCTGACGCTAAGCCTGTTGAACGATGACGGTTACCTGGCCTTTTGCGAGTCGGACTTCGTGGTGATACCATCGGGCGTGCTGCTGGCGAATATTTCAGGCATGCCGGTATTCCTTAACGACCCGACATATCCGCACGATGGTCTTATTACGCTCGCACACTGCACGGCGCCTCGGAAGATGGACGGGAAAAAACTCGAGCCGGCCCGCATTATGACCCACTTCGAGTCGGACTACGGCGCGGCACCCAAGGTTGAAATGCATACGGGCCAGGTAGTTACCAACATTGCGCCCGATTTTCTCGTTAAGCGATGGATCGGCCTGATTGGCGAGATTGTCGATGCTCCGTTTATGGATATCTGCCGGGCACAAATTGATATACGCTTTCCCTGTGACAGCAAGACTCTGGCCGAGCGGATGCCCGGATTCCACTGGATGACCTGTTATGGTGACTACATGCGCGAGCTTGGGTACGCTCTCAAGAGAGTCGGAATAGAATGGGAGAATCTCACGGCTTGAAGTGTTTGAGCGGCGGTTGGCAACGATGGAAATATTATACCGGCTTAGGTACACGCTTTAATAAATGGCTGCGCGAAAATATTCTTTACTTTTATTGTGGTTGTTAACAACGAGGTGAAATAACATGAGAGAGCAGAATTCAAGATGGAGGTCTTTTTTGCTCGGAGTGTTGCTTTCGGTATTTTTGGTTCAATGTGCCGAGGCTGTTAGTCTTTACGTTTCCACTGAGGGTAATGACCAGTGGTCGGGGCGGCTGGCGAGGCCGAACAGAGAGCGCACCGACGGACCGGTGGCTTCTCTGAGGGGTGCGCGGGATGCGATTCGAATTTTGAAATCAATGGGAACCATCACAAAGCCCGTACGGGTCATCGTTATGGACGGAACGTATAACTTAACCGAACCTTTCATTTTAATCCCCGAAGATAGTGGGACGAGTGAATGCCCGATTAGCTACGAGGCGGCTGCTGGCGCCAGGCCGGTTTTCTCAGGCGGTCGTGTTATTACAGGTTTCAGACGCGGTGAAAACGGTATCTGGCAAACTCATATATCGGAGGTTGCTGCTGGTAAATGGTATTTCGAGCAGTTGTTCGTCAACGGACGCCGAGCTGTGCGCGCCCGAACACCGGATAAATTCTATCAATATATGGGTGAAACCTCTGAGGTTCAGATCGATGGAAGTAAGGACAAATATCGTCGGTCTACATCCGTGAGTCCGGATACTCTTGTTCCACTGCGAAATCTTAATAGCCAGGAGATTAGCGATGTTACATTAGTGGCCTATCATAAGTGGTGTATCACCCGCCGGTTTTTGACGGAGATTGACACGGCAGCCAATACGATTATTACTGTGGGGGAGAAGCTCAAGAGTTACTCTGGCTGGCCGAAGAATACGCGTTTTCACCTGGAGAATTTCAAGACCGCTCTGGATATACCAGGCGAATGGCTCTTAGCGCGCAATGGTACGCTTTCCTATAAGCCGCTGCCCGACGAAGATATGACTAAGGCGTATGTTGTGGCTCCGGTGATTGAGAAAATCGTTGTCTTCCAAGGGAATCCAGATACGGAGCAATTTGTAGAATATGTTCAATTAAAAGGTCTGGTTTTTCACTACAACCAATCGCTTTTGCCGGCAAGTGGATACGCGCCGTATCAGGCTGCATACGTTACGGAAGCCGCCATAATGGCCGACGGGGCGCGTAATATAGCGGTGGAGGATTGCGAAATAAGCCACGTTGCAACATACGGTGTATGGTTTCGTCAAGGCTGCCGTAACTGCCGGCTTGAGCGCTGCTACCTTTACGACTTAGGGGCCGGCGGCGTACGAATCGGCGAGGGAAGTATTCGCTCCGACCAGCCATCACGCACGAGTCATATTACGGTTGATAATAATATTATCCGCTCAGGTGGGCGCGTCTATACCTCTGCGGTGGGCGTCTGGATTGGGCAAAGCGGTGACAATACCGTTACGCACAACGATATAGGGGACCTTTTTTATACCGGTCTTTCGGTCGGCTGGCGCTGGGGGTACGCTGAAAGCTTAGCAAAACGCAATAACATCAGTTTCAATCACGTGCACCACATAGGCTGGGGCGTGCTGAGTGACATGGGCGGTATTTATACGCTCGGGCCTTCGCAAGGGACTGTCGTTAGCAATAATGTTTTCCACGATATCTATTCGTACTCCTACGGCGGCTGGGGACTTTATACCGATGAGGGCAGCACAGGGATCGTTATGGAAAATAATCTGGTATATAATACCAAGACCGGCGGCTTCCATCAGCACTACGGCAAAGAAAATACCATTCGTAACAATATCTTGGCTTTCAGCAAACTGCATCAAATCCAGGCTACGCGGGTGGAGGAGCATTTGTCTTTTACTTTTGAAAATAACATCGTCTATTGGAATACGGGCCCACTGCTGTCCGGTCCCTGGACGAAAGTCAAAGTCGAAATGCAAAATAATTGCTATTGGAACGCTTCCGGCCAAGAAGTGAGACCCGCCGGCATGACATTTGCAGAATGGCAGCAGAAAGGACACGACACAGGCTCGATTGTAGCTGACCCGATGTTCGTCGATGCGGAAAATCTGGACTTTCGTCTGAAGCCAAACAGTCTTGCCCTAAAGACCGGATTTAAGCCGTTCGATTACAGCAAGGCCGGAGTATATGGTGACCTTGCTTGGGTAAATAAGGCCCAGAATGTAACATTTCCGCCATTGGAAATCGCACCCACTTTTTAAGAAGATGTCGGTACCAACCTTAATTACATTTATTGCTTATTTTATTGTTTTGTTGGGTATCGGCTTTTTCTTTTATCGAAGGTCGGCCAACATAGAAGACTATCTGTTGGGAGGCAGGGGGATGGGCTCGTGGGTGACGGCGCTTTCGGCCCAGGCGAGCGATATGAGCGGCTGGCTGCTTATGGGGCTGCCTGGAGCAATTTACTTAGGCGGGATGGGAAAGACCTGGATTGCAACAGGCCTTTTCATTGGGACGGTCTTGAACTGGAAGCTGGTCTCGGCCCGGCTGAGGATTTATACCGAAAAAACCAACGCGATAACACTACCCTGTTTTTTTGAAGCACGCTTCAAAGACCCTACGGGTTTGTTAAGAATAGTTTCCGCGATAATAATACTGATATTCTTCGCTATATACGCATCATCAGGGCTTGTGGCAACAGGGTTGTTATTTGAATCGACATTTAATGTTCAATATCACGTAGCAGTAATTATCGGGGGACTCGTCATTATTGCTTATACTTTTTTAGGAGGCTTTTTGGCGGTATGCTGGACAGACCTGCTGCAGGGAGCGTTAATGGTCTTTGCAATAGTAATAGTCCCGGCGCTAACCTATCATACCGTCGGCGGAGCAGAAGCAATAAAGGAAGCGATGGAGTTAAAAGACATATCGACAAGTTTGCTGCCACAGAGGGAGAAATTGTCTGTTTGTATTTTGATGATTATCTCCAGCATGGCGTGGGGTCTGGGATACTTCGGCCAGCCGCATATATTAGTGCGATTTATGAGCATCAAGTCGATAAATAAAATTAGAAAATCGATGGCTATCGCTATTGTCTGGGTCTTTCTGTCGTTGGGCGGAGCGGTAATTGTCGGCTTTATCGGGATAGCGATGTTTGAGAATCTCAGCGGCGGTGAAGAAGAAAAGGTTTTTATCTATATGATACGTGACCTGTTCAATCCCTGGTTTGGAGGGATACTGTTAGCGGCGATCTTCTCGGCTATTATGTCAACAATAGATTCGCAATTGCTGGTCTCATCGTCGGCGTTATCAGAAGATTTCTACAGTAAAGCAATAAGGAAAGAAGCGTCCGAAAGAGAGATTGTTCTGGTAGGAAGAGGCTGTGTCGTCATAATCTCAATAATAGCATTAGTTATGGCGTTGGATCGCGATAACACGATTCTTGGGATAGTCTCTTATGCGTGGGGCGGTTTCGGTGCGGCTTTCGGGCCGTTGGTTCTTTTTGCGTTATTCAGCCGTAAGACAAGCTGGCAATCGGCATTAGCAGGAATGGTAACCGGAACAGTGGTGCTTGTTTTGTGGAAGCAGGCTGGGTTAAGCGATACGATGTACGAAATCGTTCCCGGTTTTATTGCAAATTGCACGATGATTTTTTTGGTCAATTCTTTTGTGGGACAAAAAAACGAAGTAGTCCTTGGAGAATATGACGAGGTTGTCAGCACGGTCAGGGCGGAGTAAAAGCAATCACAACGATTATAAAAAAGATATTGCAGCGGCTCAGGGTCTAATATATATTATATGGAGCTTAGGGCCCGTAGCTCAGCGGTTAGAGCAGTGGACTCATAATCCATTGGTCGTAGGTTCGAATCCTACCGGGCCCAATTATTTTTTCTCCGTTGTCAAGAGGTGACAGAGGGTCTTTTTTTGCCTCTAAACACGCCACTTTCAATGGTTTAGGCGTTTCCACTGTGCTTGCACTCAAATGCTCTTTTCGACTTTTAGCAGTGCCGTTTGAGGACATCGAAATACTATCAGGGTAAGCAGTTCCTGTCCGTTTTCCTGTCAATGGTTGGTCTATCGAACATGCCTTACTGTCCGTTCCGGTTAGCACAGCTTCATTTTTTTGTGTTCCCGGCCATGGATACTCCGGCAGGTTCTCAATTGCCTGTTTGAGGTTATAAATCTTAGGTCTGTCAGTATATGTCCCTAAAGTCAGATTTGACTTATCACTATGCCGCATGATGTCCATACGCTCTTTCAGTGAAGCTCCACTACTATCGAGTCCATTTGCAAGGGTGTGGCGTAACGAATGAAATACAATTTTTCGTTCAGCATCATCTACAATAGGTATATTTGCGGCCTTTATGTCAGCGTGAAGCATCTTTGCTGTGCGATAACTGCTTGGCATATTGAATGCCATGGCGTCCGGTAGTTTTCCATCAAAAA
>JBGVTO010000344.1:0-5958 GCA_041862635.1 Phycisphaerae bacterium
CTCACAGGGACAATCGGCACAGGCCAGGGTAAATTGCACCTTGAGACCCACAACGGCTCAATAAGAATAAGATAGACAGGTAAGCAAACAATAAATTGGGAGAACAGAAAATGAATAAAAAATATTACACAGGCCCGGCTCTTTGTTTTTGTCTCTGCCTATTGTTGATTTTTAGCGGCTGTGACATTCAAATAGGTGATTGGGGCAGGGCAAAATATGAGAGGACAGTTCAGCAGCAAGCCCCCCTTGCTCCCGGCTCAACTGTCGTTGCCCAAACCAGCTCCGGTTCGATTACGATTACCGGTGCCGAGGTTACTGATTGTAGTGTAGTTGCTCAAATCCGCGTTCAAGCACCCACCGAAGAAGAGGCCCAGGAAATAGCTGAGCAGGTGGAAATAAAACTTGAGCCGGTCGGCCAAACGTTAACGGTCAAGGCCGAAAAACCACCTAAAAGAGGCAGGCGCTCGATAAGCATAAGCTACGATATAACCGTCCCGAAGCAAACTAATATCGATTGCACCAGCTCGTATGGTGCGATTAAACTGAGCAATATCGATGGAGATGTAAAGGGCAAAACCAGCAGCGGCTCAATTTCCGCAGAGGATATTCAAGGCTCGGCACAACTGGATACATCCTACGGTCCTGTTACCTGCAGGAACATCACGGGTGATAATATCCAGTTAAAGTCCAGCAGCGGTTCGATTAGAGCGGAGACTATTGTCGGCTCAGTTAATCTGAATACATCCTACGGTTCCATCACGTGCGATGATATTTCCGGCGGTGATGTCAAACTGAAAACCAGCAGTGGTAATATAAGACTTTCAAAAGCTTACTGTGAAGATTACGATTTGCACACATCCTATGGTTCTATCAACGCCGACGAGCTTACAGGCAGCACAGTTAAACTGCATTCATCCAGCGGCGGTATTTATGTTACAGAAGCTTCTGCGGACACAGCCGACATATCCACCTCCTACGGACGCATTAATTGCCGGCAGCTTACAACTACTGACATTACCGCCAAATCAGGCAGTGGTAATATCGATATTATCTGTTCGGAATCGACTCCTGCCGAAATCACAGCAAACGTAACTACCTCATACGGAAGTATCGACTTTGAAACACCGCCTGAATTCACCGGCCGGGTGGAACTGGCAACCAGTTACGGCTCAATAAGGACCGACCTGCCCATAACGTTAACCGGCGAAATAAGCAAAAAGAAACTCACAGGGACAATCGGCCAGGGCAATGGAAAGCTGTACCTGAAAACCAGCAGCGGCTCAGTAAAAATAAGATAATCAAACATACCCAGAGCAGATTGAAAGGACAAAAAATGAAGAACAGTTTCACAAAAATATCGCTGGTTATTCTTATTTGTTTGCCGGTCGTTATCACAGGTTGTTGTATCAATATAGACGGCTGGCCGCGAGCCGAATACGAGAAAACAGAAAGGTTCCAAGCCCCTCTCGAACCCGGTTCAATCCTCGCCCTCGAAAACGATGTCGGCTCAATCACCATTGCCGGTGTCAATGTTAACGAATGTAATGTTATTGCCACAATTTCTGTCAAGGCCCCTACGGAAGAAGAGGCGCAGGAGCTGGCCGAACAAATCAAGATAGAGCTTGACCGGGATGGAAACACTTTAACGGTCAGAACCGAAAAACCTCGCACAAAGAAACGCCGCTCAATAAGCATCAGCTTTGATATAACTGTCCCTGAGCAAACGGCTTTGGAGCTGGGATGTGATGTCGGGAAAATCCGGGTCTCGAACATCACAGAGACAATAAAAGCCCAAACAGACGTTGGCGGGATTACCTGCAGAGAAATCTCAAATGATATCGACCTAAAAGCGGACGTGGGTACGGTGAAAGTAGTTTATTCAAAAGAGGCCCCGGCCGCTTGCAGCATAACTATCTCAACGGACGTCGGCGGTATCGAGTTGACCACGCCGCCCGATTTTTCAGCAACTGTATATGCTGAAACGGATGTCGGCTCGATAAAAACCGACCTGCCCCTGACAGTGAGAGGCAGAATCAGCAAAAGTCTGCACGGTACCATAGGTGCCGGAGAGGGGGAGCTACGCTTAAAAACCGATGTCGGCTCAATAAGAATAAGAAAGTAAAGAAAGTTTGTTAACATTAACTTAGAATTGAAAGGAAAGAAAATGTCACCACAAGAAGCATTTGGAGTAGCGCTGATATTAGTCGCTTGTGCAGCCCCTGTAATCGTCGTCGGCGTGATTTACTATCTCAAGAAGCGGTTCGAACACAAAGAGATTATGGAAGCCCTCGAGAAAGGCACCCCGCTGTCGGAATTAAGAGCTGTTAAACCCAAACCATTCGGGCCAATATGGATAAAGTATCTTTCAAGTGGGATCATAATGCTTGCCATTGGATTGGCATTCATATTAGCAGGACCATGGATGGGTGCGCATTCTCCAACGATGTTTATAGGTATTATTTTGTGCGGAGCGGGTATTGCCTGGCTGATTCGCGGCCTGTTGTCTCGAAAATACCAGCCGCAAAGCCAGCTTTCGGCTAACAGCAACACCGCAGAGAATAAAAACCCACCCGTTGTCTCTACTCCAGAAACCTTACAGCCGACCAACGAGTAGTCTGGACTGCCAGGCTAAGGGACTGTAAAATACAAGGCAATAAATAATGTGGCTTGTGTAAAAGGTACAAGCCACATCTTTTTTGGAGAGTTCGACAGTGAATCGTATAACGATATTGCTGATTTTAACCTTTGGTGTTGCTGTTTTTGCAAGTGAAAATTCAAGGCCGGTCTTAGTGCCCCAAATTGACGGCCAATGGTGGCAGGTTGCTGGCAGTCCGATGGACCACAAATACGCAACCGAAAAGCAACAGCCGGTCGATTTTGCCCTCTGGCAGGCTGCCGATGGCACCTGGCAGATATGGTCCTGTATTCGCAATACAACCGCCGGCGGCAAAAATGGTAAGACCAGATTCTTCTACCGCTGGGAAGGAAAGAACCTGACCGATACCGACTGGGAGCCGATGGGCATCGCGATGGAAGCTGACCGTTCCTTCGGCGAGACACCCGGCGGACTGCAGGCCCCGCATGTGATTAAGCTCGGCAAGACCTACCATATGTTCTACGGCGACTGGGTGAACATCTGTCACGCTACAAGCAAAGACGGCAAATACTTCACACGTGTGATTCAACAGAACGGCAAGACCGGAATGTTCAACGAAGGCGATGGAGAACACGCCCGCGACCCGATGCTCCTGCAAGTCGGCGACAAGTACTATTGCTACTACACGGCACACTCGATGCGCTCTCCGGCCTCGAATCATCGCGGCGTGAACTACTGCCGAGTCTCTACCGATTTGCGAAACTGGGGCCCGTCAAAGGTCGTCGCCGAAGGAAGCGCCTATGACAAGGGCCCATACTGCGCCGAATGTCCCCACATCGTTTACCATCCCGAATCGAAGCACTACTACCTGTTCAATACGCAGAGGTACGGCCTTCGCCAGCATGCGACCGTTTTCCGCTCTGCCGATCCGCTTCGCTTCGGTATCAACGACAATAGTCTCGAGGTCGCAACGCTGCCCGTGGCGGCTCCGGAAATCATCCTCCACGATGGCCGGTACTACATAGCCTCCTTGATGCCGAGCTTAAAAGGCATCCACATCGCCAGACTAAAGTGGGTCCCCAAGTCCAACTGAGCAACGGCCGCAAATAAAGTCAGGAGAAACCTGTTATCAGAATATCAGGTTATCAGGATATAAGCTTGATTTTATCTTTTCTTGATTTCCTTAGATTATAATCCATCAATCTTCATCTCCTTATCCACTATATGCTAAATGCCCCTGTTCCTGCTTTCGCACCTGTGTCTGCGTTACCCCCCAACTCAGATAGATGATAAACAGTATTCCATCAATATATATCAGAATCGAAGCCATTATGATAATTAGATAATCAGTCACTTGGCTTGGCCATATTTTAATTTGCCCGAACTGGCCAGACAAGCTACAATCTTGGCGTGATTAAAAGAAGAAAAACTAAAACCGTTGAGGTAGGCTCGGTAAAAATCGGCTCCTCGGCCCCTGTCGTTATCCAGTCGATGACAAAGGTCCCGACAGTTGATATTGCTCGCTGTGTAAGGCAGGTCAATCAGCTTGTCCAGGCCGGCTGTGGGCTGGTAAGAATCGCTGTGCCCAGGCGTGCCGACACCGTTGCTTTTGCAAAAATCGTCCAAAAAGTAGATGTCCCTCTTATCGCTGACGTTCACTTCAGCCCTAACCGGGCCATTGAAGCGATAGAAGCCGGAGCCGCCAAGATAAGACTGAATCCCGGCAATATAAAAAAGCGAAAAGATATCCTGCGAATAATAGATGCCGCCAAAATGCACAAGGTCGCCATCCGCGTCGGCGTCAATGAAGCAAGCATCAGGAACCTTAAAACCTGCCCTGAGCGCAGCCGAAGAGAACGGGTCGCTTTGATGCTTAGGGAAATGAAGAAATACGTCCGGCTTTTTGAAAATCGCAGTTTCACCCAATTAGTTCTAAGCGCAAAAAGCAGCGATACCTTACGAACCATCGAAGTCAACCGCAGAATTGCTAAAACCTTCGACTATCCGATTCACCTCGGCCTGACTCATGCCGGCCTGCCCGAAGACGCCCGGATACCCTCAGCCGTTACTCTGGGTACTCTCCTTGCAGAAGGTATTGGCGACACCATCAGAGTAAGCGTCGCCGGTAATCCCGTCGAAGAAACAAAAATCGCAAAACAGATTCTAATCGCATTAGGCCTTTATGAACGTTCGAGCCCGGAGTTGATAGTCTGCCCGACTTGCGCCCGCGCCGAAATTGATATCGTCAAGTTGGCCCGCCGGGTTGAAAAAGCCGTACGAGATATCGATAAACCGCTGCGTGTCGCTGTGATGGGCTGCATCGTCAACGGCCCGGGCGAAGCCGCCGACGCCGATGTCGCCCTCTGTGCCACAAAGAATAAGGCCTACATCTATCGCAACGGCCGAAGGGTCTCAATAGTCTCCGAAGCCAAAGCCATACCTGAACTGTTGAAAGAGCTGCAAAAATTATGACACTATGTGCTCGCTAAAGAAATCTGCAGATGAATCTACAGGACCACTGAAAACAACGATTATACGCTTTTACATCGTTGTCGTTTTCAGTATTGCCTTCGGATATATTGAAGCCGCTGTGGTTGTCTATCTAAGAGAAATTTTCCATCCTGACGGCTTCACTTTCCCTCTGGCAGACTTGGGGACAATACTACAGGAAAAACCACTTCTGTTAACTGAAATCGGCAGGGAAGCTGTTACCATAGTTTTAATCTTCACCGGCGCCTGGCTGTTCGGTCGAAACCGCCGGCAGCGTTTTGCTTATCTCTTGACCATCTTCGCAATCTGGGACATTTTCTACTACGTCTGGCTCAAGGTCCTCCTCGACTGGCCCGCCTCAATTATGGACTGGGACATACTCTTCCTAATACCAGTTACCTGGGCCTCAGCAGTCCTTTACCCTGTCCTTATCTCGATTACACTGCTCATATTTGCAGCGGTTATACTCTATAGAGATGCTCGCGGCAGAGCCATCAAAGTAACACGGACCGATTGGCTTGCCTTCTTTGTTGCTGCGATTATTGTGGTGGTTTCTTTTTGTACGCCCGGTCCATATGTCACCGAACCGGACTACAAATCATACTTCTATTGGCCGCTGTTTGCTGCCGGTCTCTTATTAGCTATCGGGATGTTCCTGAAATGCCTCTTGAAGTCTAAGTAGAGACCTTGAAAGTACAAAAGGAAATTAAAAAGTACTTAAAGTGAGTTAAAGTGCCTAAAGTGACAGCAAAGCTTTCATTCTGAGCGAAGCGAAGAATCTCTTATTCGTTAGCCAGATCCTTCGGCTTAGCCTCAGAGCTTGCCCTGAGCTTGCCGAAGGGATGACACTTATGTGTCATTTTAGGCACTCC
>JBGVTO010000345.1:0-18149 GCA_041862635.1 Phycisphaerae bacterium
TCCGTCTTCTTCTTTAGCTCCGGCCATTTCGTCCACATCTCTTTATCACACGATGGAAAATCATCACAGTGCGCACAGGTCGGCAGGCCTCTTGCTATGGCACACTTTTTCGCATCGCAGTTGAAAAACGCATTCTCCGACTTACACCCGTCACAATAAAGCTTTTCCACATTCATTTTCCATTGCTTTGCCACCTTGGCCCTTAGTCATGTAGGGTGGGGCTTGCCCCACCAATTACCTGTCATCCCTAGCGCCGCCTCCTCTTCACCCTGAGCGGAGTCGAATGGGTCGAATGGTGAGCGGAGTCGAATGGGAGGGATCTTGTTGGGAGAGTTCTTGTTTTGAATTTAGCTTTTTGGAAATTCACAATTGTCATACGTAAAGCGCGTACGCGCTTTACGTATAAGCTATTTTTGACACTACGTCCTATTGAAACTAAAACTAAGGACAATCGCCTATTAATGGCTGGGGCGGATTTAGAATTGAGAATTTAGAATGTAGAATTTAGAAGGGCAGAATTAAAAGGTCAGAATATACTTTGCCATTTTTGGTTTGCGGCCGAGAAGCTCGGTGAAGTGGTGAACTAAAACTGTCTCAATTTCAATCAGCGTTTTTTCCTTCGATTCGGCAATCAGTTTCAGATTGCTCAGACAATTCGCGGCCCTTTTGGTCAGTTTAATCCTGTCGGGGAAGGCCCCCTCACAATCTCTGCAAACGAGGCCGTTGGCCGAGCTGCTGAAATAAACCTCGTCTCTCGTCTTTTGTCCCTCGTAACTCGTTGTACAGTTGGCGCAGGCATTCAGGACCGGCCTTAAGCCGACCTCTTTGAGCAGAGAAAGCTGAAACAATATCAAAAGTGCCAACATCTGGTGTTTGTTATTGATATTCTGGGTATTTTCCAAAAACTGCAAGAAGTCGTCGAAAAGCGCCGGGTGGGGGTCGTAATCGTGGGTCAGATTATTTAATAATTCGGCACCAAAAAGACAACAGTTCATAGTATATAGATTATTGCTCAGGCTGCTACCCCGCACCAATTGTCCGGCACCAAAACTACTTGCTTTGTTGGTGCTGGGCACGCCTAATTGGTGCGGGGCGAACTCCGTCAGGATGGCGAGCTTTTCCTTGTTGGAATCGGAGAAAACGATTTTTCCATATGAGAATATTTCGATAGGGCCGTCGAACGCCGACTTGGGTCGTTTCGAGCCTTTGGCGATTGCGCTGATTTTGCCCGCTGCTCTGCCAAAAAAAGTTACTATCTGGGATGTCTCGGAATAATCGGCAGCGCGTATGCAGATAGCCACGTCCTTGGTCAACATAATCTGTTACTAAATTCGAATATCGACCCGCCAACGGTGGGTATTGATCCGAACCCAGCGTTGCTGGGTCGAAATCCGAAACAATATCAAAACCTGTCCTGAGCAATGTCGAAGGATTCGAATTTCAAATGTTCAAAACAATATGTTTTGAATTTTGGATTTTAGTCATTTGAATTTGTTTCGGATTTAGAATTTCGTGCTTCGTGCTTTTTATTGTTCAATGGCCTTCTGTATCCTGATGCGTTTTATTCTTCTGGCCTCGGCCGAAGCTATCGTGAATTTCAGATTTTCGTAATCAAAGTTTTCCCCCGTCTTGGGAATATAACCAAGACGCGAAAAGACAAAGCCGCCTATCGTCTCATAATCTTCATCTTCGGGCAGATTCAGTTCGAACTGGTCATTGATGTCATCGATGTACGTTCTCGCGTCGGCTTCAATGGTGTTCTGGTCGATTTTCTTTATCGGTTCGGGCGGGGTCTCTTCATACTCATCGGTTATTTCGCCGACAAGCTCTTCCAGAATGTCCTCTAAGGTAGCGACCCCGGCTGTTCCGCCATATTCATCTAACACTACAGCTATATGCAGTTTTTGATTTTGAAATTCGTGCAGCAATGCTCGCAATGGCTTGCTTTCGGGAACGAAATATGCATCTCTGATTTTATCGCGCAATTTAAACTCTGCGCCCGTTTTGCCTATCTCGCCCAGCAGGTCCTTGGCGTAAACAAGACCGATTATGTTATCTATATTTTCTTCGTAGACCGGAACACGCGTATGTCCCGCCGAAGTAATAGTCTCTACTACTTTTTGTAAATCAGAGTTGACCTCTACTGCTACAATATCCGTGCGGGGCGTCATAATCTCATCAGCGGTGCTGCTGCTCAGCTCCAGGACATTTTCAATCATCTCCTGCTCTTCTTCATCTAAGACGCCTTCGGTTCTGCGCCGCTCCAGGCCGGTCAAAAATTCCTCCTGCTTTTCTTCCTGTTGTTCTTCAGGTGTTGTTTCAGCTACGCCTGCCAGGCGCCGGATGAAGCCGTCATATAATCTAAAGATGTAAATAAACGGGGATGCTGTAATCGAAAATCCCACCAACAGCTTGTACGTTCGACTCAGAATTTTTTCACCTGCGTATTTAGCCCAGGCATGAGGAATCGCCAGACTGAATATCGAAAATATTGCCATCGCAACAACGAATGTAAGCAGATAGCAGATTCCAGTATTAGCAGCAATTTTTCCCCCTCCGGGGCCGGCGAAAACGGCTACCAGCAGAAGTAGTATGCACATGTTGAAGATGAGTCGATATAAAGAGCACGTCAAAATAAGCTCTTCAGCTTTTTCTGCCAATTGCTCGGTGAGCTCTTCCGGAGTCGCCTTTTTATTTGCCACTTTGAACGCTTCCTGTAATTTGACATGTGAGAATGTTCGCAGAGCAATGGCATTGACGGAAAAGAACAATGTACCGCCGGCAAGAAAACAAATCAACAACACCGCCCAACCAACAAAACCCACTTTTTGTGTCCTTTCAATTAAACTGAGAATATCGAATGTCGAACATGAAATATCGAATTTCGAAGTTCATTGCCTGTCCCGATTTTGTCTATCGGGGTTCGTCATTCAATATTCGATATTCATTTGCCCTTATTATATACCAAACCGTAGCCGAGTTGTTGTAAAATTTCATCCTCCATATCGTGCATTTTCCGGGCCTGGCTCTCTGTGGAGTCGTCGAATCCAAGATGGTGCAGCAGCCCGTGTGTTATATAAAGTGCCAGCTCCGCTTCGCTTGAATGCCCTCGCAGATTTGCCTGTTTGACGGCCGTTTCGCCGTTGACAATCAGCTCGAATAATTTGGGCGATTGCGGCACCTCGTCATCGGACAAGTCGAAACTTAAACAATCGGTAATCGATTTGCTGTTCAGGAACTGATTGTTTAATTCCCGGATTTGGGCGTCGTCGACTATTGCAATACTAACTGTTGCTTTCGAGAGCTTAAAACGATTGCAGATGGCTTTAATCAATTTTCTAAGTTCACGCAGACAAACCTCTATATCTGTAAAATCCCTGGCGATGTGAACGATTATTTCCTGGTCTTGTTTAGCAGAGGCCATAGTTGTTAATTGCTTTTTTGCTTGGATAGCTCAGCTTGAGATTGGGCCTCTTCCGGCACATCCGGCGGTTTGGGATATGCGATTCGACCGTGATAGTGTGCCGCAAGGGTTTTTGATATACTTGTCTCTATCTGGCTTAGTTCCCGCAGAGACAGGTCGCATTCATCGAATTGGCCGTCCTGCAGACGTCTCATGGCCATAGTGTGCACCACTGCTTCTACTTTAGTCGGTGTTACTTCCGGCAGACTCCTGACGGCACCCTCTATAGTATCGGCTAACATTACAATCGCCGCTTCTTTTGTTAGGGGTTTTGGCCCCGGATACCTGAATTCACTCTCGGAAGGCTCATCAATAGTTTTTCTTTTTGAGTTTTTCGTCTTTAATTTTTTGGCCTCGTGGTAAAAATGTTCGACTAATGTTGTGCCATGATGTGTCTCGATAAATTGACGAAGCACGTTGGGCAAAGCGTATTCCTTGGCCATTTCTATTCCATCTTTAACGTGACCAACGATAATCAATTGACTCATCGTAGGCGATAGCTCTTTATGCCGGCTCGCAGAGCCGATTTCATTTTCAATAAAATAGCTGGCCTTATTGATCTTGCCGATGTCATGGTAGTAAGCACCGACCCTGCACAGAAGACCGTTGCGCCCGATTGCCTCGGCCGCTGCCTCGGCAATGGAACCTATCAACAAACTATGACTGAACGTTCCGGGTGCTTCCATAGCAAGTTTTTTCAACAAAGGCTGGTTCGCATCGCTATAGTCAAGGAGAGTCATGCTTGTTGCTATATGAAAGATTTTTTCGATTAGCGGAAGCAAACTCTGGATGAGCAGACCGACAAGGAAAGTAGCACCCGCGTGATAGCCTGCATTGCTGAAGACATCCGCCAGCGACAGCTTTTGGGCCAAATAGTCCAGACAGGCCAGGGAAAACGCCGTTAGAAATACAATTACCGCTGCCAAGGTGCTCACTTGAAGCAGCTTCATTCTTGTACGGATTTCTCTCAACGAAAAACAGCACGTAATAGCACCGGCAAGCATCGTCAAAAATAGGTTGATACCTGTCAGTTGATATTCGCTAATTGTTCCTGTGGCAAAGCAGCCAAGCAGACAATAAAACATAATCATACCTATCGCAAAACGCTGGTTATAAGCGATTGTCAAAATAATGGCTGCAGTAACAGCGCTTCCGGTAGCACCGGAGGTATGGTTAAACAACAAAGCGGTAACTTTGGTTGCTGCCAACAGCAAAATAAATAAGCCGACCAGTGCAAACGCTCTGGCGTGGTTTATTATTATTCGCTTTTGGTAATGGTGAATGTAGAAAGCTATAGCAAGGCAGATTAGTAATACTATTATCGTTGTTAATATCAGGTCAAAGTAATGGACCTGCTGGATTAGCTCAAAAGTTAAAATAGGAACACAGAGCACCACAAAAAGACACCACAGCAGAATAGAGATTAAAGAGTCGGTGTCGAGCAGCAGGCCTATTCGCGAAAAACGCTCAGCAGATATATTCCTGCGGACCTGAATTCGACGCGGACTTATTTTCTTCAAAAACGGCATCTTTTTATCCTAATTAGCTTTCGCCTTTTTCTTGTAAGCCTGCACGATATTTTGAACCAGATGATGTCGCACTATATCTCTCTGGTTTAATTCCACGCAACCTATGCCTTTGATTCGTCGCAATATTTCGATTGCTTCGACCATTCCACTTTTCTGGCCCGGTTCCAGGTCAATCTGTGTTATATCACCTGTTATTATCATTTTCGAGCCATGTCCCAGTCTTGTCAAGACCATTAGCATCTGCAGGGCCGAGGTGTTTTGGGCCTCGTCGCAGATAATAGCTGCTTCGTTTAACGTTCGGCCGCGCATGAA
Organism: Phycisphaerae bacterium; assembly: GCA_041862635.1. Taxonomy (GTDB): domain Bacteria; phylum Planctomycetota; class Phycisphaerae; order Sedimentisphaerales; family Anaerobacaceae; genus NIOZ-UU13. The sequence goes on from JBGVTO010000345.1 coordinate 5,305, forward strand.
GGCAAGCGGAATTATCTCGATGATATCGAGCTCCATAAATTTCTTCATCTGAGCAAAGTCCATCATATCTTCGAGAGCGTCAAACAGAGGGCGAAGATACGGATTGACTTTTGCCTGGATATCGCCCGGCAAAAAGCCGAGTTTCTCACCTGCCTCCACGGCAGGACGTGCAAGGACAATTCTCCTGATTTGCTTTTTCTTTAGCATTGATACCGCAATTGCGACGGCCAGGTATGTCTTGCCCGTCCCGGCAGGCCCTATACAAAAAGTAAGGTCGTTGGCCAACATCGTTTTGATATACTTTAGCTGTCCCTTGGTGGACGGTTCGATAACCTTTTTATGAGCATAGACTGTAATAGCCTCGCTGCTCTCAGGAGTGCTGTACGAGTCCCTTTGCCTTATAAAAGCAGTTACATTTGCAGCAGTCAGCGGGTGGCGTTTGATAAGCCGCTTTTGCATCTTGTCGACGACCTCGACAGCCGTATTTACATCTTTCTCGTTGCCCCTGATTATTAAATAGCTCTGACGGGCGGTAATTTGCACTCCAAGCGATTCCCGCAAAAGCCGAAGGTAGCTGTCGGCAGGGCCAAACAATTCAAGCTGCTTATCGGTTGAATCTAATTGTATGGTAACTTCCAAAGCTCTCCTCTATCGAAAGCGCAACATAAAGAACAAATACCCGAACGGTGCCGCTACCAAAAGCGAATCGATTACATCCAGTATTCCGCCGAAGCCCGGCACATTGTTTGACGAATCTTTTTGCTCAGCGTCCCGCTTCATCATAGACTCGACCAAATCCCCAATCTGCCCGATAAACGCAAAACACAGACCAAAGATTACTGCTAACCACCAGACCATTATATCACAACACACGGCAAAGCCAATAGCAACTATCACCGCGGTCCCAACCGCACCGGCCATGCCTTCCCAGCTTTTTGAAGGGCTGATTTTGGGCGAAAATTTATGCTTGCCGAACGAAGTTCCAATTGCATAAGCACCTATATCGGCAGATTTTACGACAAAAACAAACATAAGCAAAGCCCATAGCCCAAAATCCAGCCGCATCGCCACAATGAAGCTGCTCAAAAGTCCTAAATACAGAATCGAAAAATAATTCGCTCCGCAATTAGCTAACACCCCTGAAGTCCCATAACTTATATATTGGTATAAAAGCAACGACAACATCACGAAGACCGAGAGAAAAATTAGATAAGTTTCCGGCCGAATTACTACAAACTGATGCCAATATTCCTGCTGCCAATACCGATAAGTGGCGAACAAAATCGAGGCGATTATTGAAACAGGGATAAATATCTTCAGGTTTTTGGCTGCCGAGAGTTTCGACAGCTCGAGCTGAGCCGGGACTGATAACAAAGCGATAAGGATACAAAGGACTGTTCCCTGTATTGGTTTATCGTCGGTTGTTGAAGCGGTTAGAGAGCCGTCCAGCCAGCCGTCGAAAATGACAACAGCCGTGAAAAACGCCGTCATCAATATTCCAAAAAGCAACCGGTATCTGAGCATAATTTCTTATATTTTGCCAGTGCGTTTATTCGTAAATGAGGATACCAGGGTATCAGGACGTCAGGTTGCAGGATACCAGGACATCAGGGTCTCAGATGCAGTTACGATTAACCAGTTTCTGTCGTGGAAAGCAAAAACTAACGATGTCACCCCTGCGGAAGCAGGGGTCCAGGACGAAAAGACTGGATTCCCGCTTTCGCGGGAATGACAAATACAGTCTCCGCAACAGATACTAACTAACCTGATACCCTGATGATCTAATGCCCACTACCTGATAATCTGGTATCCTGATACCCTGATAGCGATTCACTCATCTACTCATTTACTCATCCACTCATCAGCTTATTTGATAGTTCCGAAACGTCGGATTCGTTTTGCGTAGGCCAGTATCGCTTTTTCCAATGACGATTTTTTGAAATCCGGCCAAAGGGTTTTTGTAACGTAAAATTCGCTGTATGAGATTTGCCAGAGCAGAAAGTTACTGATTCTCATTTCGTTTGCCGTCCGTATCAAAAGGTCAGGCTCGGCAAGTCCTGCCGTATATAGATGTCGGCTAACGCATTGCTCGTCGATATCTCTTAGCCGTAATTTGCCGTTTTTGTATTCTTGTGCAATTTTTTGGGTCGCATCTATGATTTCCGCTCTACCGCCGTAGTTTAGCGCCAAAGCAAGTATCATACCGGTGTTGGCATCGGTTATTTCCATTGTTTTTCTAAGTTCCTTTTGAACCGGTGCAGGCAGACCGGTCAATCGGCCGAGGTGAGCCAGCTTCACGTTATTCTTCATCAGCGTAGAGCGAATCTGAATAAGATATTGAGTATACAAATGCATAAGCGCATTGACTTCGGCTTTGGGTCTCTTCCAGTTCTCTATGCTGAACGAATATAAAGTCAGAGATTCGATACCAAAATCAACGCAGCATTGGGCTATTTTCTCAACTGTTTTTCCGCCCTCGCGATGTCCCTTGACTCGCGGCATACCTTTTTTCTTGGCCCATCGCCCGTTGCCGTCCATAATGATGGCAATATGGCGGGGCATCTGGTCGGGCGTTAGACCAAGATGACTGGCGGTTTTCTTAAGTTTCTCTTCGAACTTCTTCATTAAATAAAAACATAAACTAAAACCAAAAAACCATAAACAAAAATATAAAATTCTCGAATCTTATGTTACGGTGTTTCGTCTTCAGCTTTTAATGTCCCATTCGGGGAATGGGAAAAAATCCCTCGCCTTCAGGCGAAGACTTCAGTCCCGATAAAATCGGGATCGAAATCCGAAACAAACCTGTCCTGAGCAGAGCCTGCCCTGAGCATAGTCGAATGGGTCGAAGGATTCAAAATCCGAATTACGAAAATTCAAAACAGTGTCTCATCCGCTAAGATTTTTTGTCTTGAGAATTTGTCCCGACAAGTCGGGATTTGATATTTTTTCGAATTTCGGATTTCGTGCTTCGGATTTTCTTGGCTTTAGCGGGCTTACAGCCCGTTTTACAAGCTACCTCCTTCAGGCGGTAGTAGTTGACTTGCTATCACCTGAATATTGTCTGATTTCGTTTTGGTCCCACGCCAATGATTGTGATTGGTTTGCTTATCAGCTCTTCGATTCGGCAGACATAGTTTTGGGCGTTCTTAGGCAAATCGTGAAAATCGTTTACTCCGGTTATCTCTTCATCCCATCCGGGGGCTGTTTCGTAAACGGCACTCGCCTGTGATAGTCTCTCTGTATTTGCCGGAAAGAACGTCTTCTCTGCTCCGTTGATTTTGTATGCCCTGCAAATCTTCAATTCCTTAAGTCCGACAAGCGTATCCAGGTGCATCATTGCTACCGAATCTATAGCGCCGATAGTTACGGCGTACGAAACGGCTACGGCATCGAACCATCCACATCGCCGCGGACGCCCCGTCGTCGTACCGTATTCGTTACCTTTGTCACGGATGTATTGGCCTGTCTCGTTGTCCTGCTCCGTGGGGAAGGGACCGGCACCAACTCTTGTTGTGTACGCCTTGACAATCCCAATAAATTGATTGACCATTTTGGCCGGCACACCACAGCCGGCTGGCATACCGAGCGAGCTTGAGTTCGAGCTGGTCACAAACGGAAAAGTACCGTGGTCCAGGTCCAGCAGCGAGCCTTGTGCGCCCTCAAAAAGGATGGATTTGCCGTTCGCAATTGCTCTATGCAGATATTCGGTCGTATCTGCTATGAAGGGCAGGAGCCTCTCGGCATAAGATTTACACTTTTCAAAGATTTCATCGGCATTCATCGGCTCGGCGCCATAAACTGCACCGAAGACTTTGTTTTTATATTCCACAATGGTTTGAAGCTTGGCTTTGAGCTTTTTAAGGTCTCGCAAGTCGGCTATACGAACTGCATAGCTTCTGCCAGCCTTATCAGCATAACATGGGCCGATCCCTCGAATTGTTGTGCCGAGTTTGTTTTTGCCGAGAGATTCTTCACGCAGCTGGTCCTCTTTTTTGTGATAATCCAGCACAACATGAACATTTTCACTTATAAAAAGCCGGCCATCTAACGAAATATCTTTCTCGCCGAGTTTTTCAATTCCGTCTATCAGGACATCGGGGTCGAGAACCACTCCATTTGCGATTACACAAATAGTACCGGGTCTGATTGAACCACTGGGCAAGAGGTGCAGAGCGAATCTATCGTCACCTACGATAACGGTATGACCGGCATTTGCACCGCCATTGTATCGCACGACAATATCACTCTGCTCGGCGAGAATATCGACAACCTTGCCTTTGCCTTCGTCGCCCCACTGTAATCCCACAACGCAACGATTCATTTATATCCGTTCCTTTAAAGTGATGCTAAATCAAAATCACAATGCATAAGCTCTTTATGCTCCTGTCCTCAGCTGATTTTTGCCACCAGACGCTCTAAAATGGCCGCTAAGTTGTCATACTGTCTATCGCTTATCTTATAATTCACTTCTCTATCACCTTCGATTTTGTATGTTATCACAAAAAATCCTTTTTTATCGAAATAGGTTTTGTCTATTTTTGCTATTGAATCATAAGAAATTCTTTTTTTATCGCTGATTATAAGTTCATTTTCATCGGCAAGGAGTTTCTTGTTCTTGCGGGCCCAGAACCAGGCTGCTATAACAGCAGCAAGCCCGACAAATACAAAAGGTGACTTCTGATTGAACACCATATCAAAATCTGGTTTGCCATCTTTGACATGTTCTTCATAGAAGCTGCGGCGAAGTGACCACTCGTATTTGCTCAAATAGCCGTCATAAGCAAAAATAATTGCCATTGCAAGGAAAAGAACAATACCGATTATAAAGTTGTTTTTGCTGTATTTACTATATGGTGCTTCGATAGTCATCGAAGGTCCTTTGTGGATTCTATGTTAAACGTTTTTGCGCGATTGTCTCGGTTAAAGGCTGAACAAAATGCGAGACTATTTTTTCCGCCATTAGCTCTTCTGCCAATCGGCATTGATATTCAAAAGATTTTAGCGCCTCGAATTTCTCGTCGGTCCGCGGATACTGACGGACTGTAAATGACAAGCTTATCGCTTCATTTGTAAGCCGTCTTTTTTTCTTAGGCTCGTAGACGCTCGTTTTTGACTCTATGCTGATTCGTCCCTGAGTATGGTCATCCTCGGACAATGCTATTACCAAGGCGGGGGAAAAACCGATAGGTCTTGCTCCGGGCATATCCAGAAGGCAGTTAAAAGCGCTTTGTTCCAACAGTGCCTCGGCGATAACCTCATCATGACTACCCGCATAATCAAAATCCATAGCGAAAGTAACATCCAGCGAATCGATATCGAGATGATTTACTCCGAGCATATAGGGAACAAGCTCGAGCACTAATCTGTCCTGACAATAAGCCGTCTCGAAGTCAGAGGGATTGACAACGCCGGAGCCGATATGGTCTATTTCGAGACTGACCCAGCGATATTGTCCGGGGTCGCGGTCTCCCTCCAGGTAGTACTCATTATTCTCACGCCGATAGAAACGGCCCATAGACGGAAATTGTTTTTGTATCCGCTCGAAAAAGGACAAAATCGTATCGCGTCCGGTCGGCAGGTCTAATTCGGTATTGATGTACATATCGAGGTAAAAATCATCGCAAAGCGAACTGTAACTATTTAACGTCATAGCAGAAAAACCCTCCAAAGCAGGCGCCGGGAACATACCCCCAAGGCCCTGCTAAAAAGGTTCAAACTTCAAATCGTATAATCAATCGAGCAGCTATTATACGTTCAAATACTCATTTTCCCAGATTTTTCCCGTCAAAGCCTGAAGTTTTTCATCGTAGTTTTTCAGCACCTCAAAATATTCATCGGATTCCAGCGCTTCTTTGGCGTTTTCGTCTTCCGGTTTTGCCTCTTTGGGCAGAACTGAATTCCTGAAAATCTCGTAATGGTCTCTAATAGAGCACGGCATCAGCCAGTTCTTTGGCTTCTTCCAGTTGTCCAGGCCGTATTCTCTCTGCCATTTTCGGCCGTTTTTCATAAAGTCGGAGAACATCGCATCAGCCAACGTCTTACCGTTTTTATATAGCTCATAGATATTATCGACGTAGTAAGGAATGAATGCGCAGGGTGTTACGTTCCCATGCCAGTCAACATAGGCGTATCCACCGCTTCTGCCGTAGGCGATACAGCCCCTGGCCAGAACCCCGCTGTTCCAAAAATCTGCCAGGCAGTATCTCTTTTCGCTCAGCAGCTCTTCCCATTTTCTATATAACGCCAGTCTTTTTTCAGGATTCACCATCAAATCAAGCTCGTCTTTACCTCGGCCGATGGGCATCAATTGGAATTCCCACATATAACATGCGCCTTGTTCCTTAAAGTAGTAATCATAAAATTCATCTCCTAACAATACGTCGATGTTTTTGCTTGTTGCCGTTACGGAAATACCGAAAGGAACACCCACTTCTCTCAGGTGCTCAAAGGCGCTGAGGATTTTTTTGAATGTGCCGGCACCTCTTCTCTGGTCCGTCTCCATCTCGAAACCTTCGACGGAAATCGCAGGTGTTACGTTTGCCGACTCCGCAAGTTTTTGAGAAACCTCTTCGTTAATAACTGTACCGTTGGTATACACTAAGAAAAGCATGTCGTCATATTTTTTGTAGATATCGAGCAGAGTTTTACCTTCGCTTTTATAAACAAAGGGTTCTCCCCCGCTGATAGTTATGAACCTGCCGCCAAACAAGTCATGTACCTCACCTATTACTCTATCTACAAACGGATATGGCACTGTGGCGGGAGTATCTGTTCCGGAAGCTGCGTAACAGCCAATGCACCTGAGATTACATTTTTGTGTAGGAGAGAAAACGATGAACGTTGGCGGTAATTCCCCGTATTTTTCTTTGAATCGCTCAACAGCCTGATTATAACTTTGGTCTTCACGAATGAGGTTATTTTGAACAAGCACATCGACAATTTTCTCGATGATTTCACCGGAGACGTAGCCTTTACTTATATTTTTGTTCACACACCGCATCATTGCCGATAAGAACTGGTATCTTTTTATCCGCACCTCCCGCAGGTCTTCTGAGTCATCTTCAACTACAATCTTATAGACGTAATCATCGATTTTTTTTGCCAGCAGTTTTCTGAGGTGTTTGTGGTTTACCATCTTTTTTAATGTTGAAGATATGACTTCCGGTTTCATTTTCGAGTCCCTTCAAATATATAAGAACCGCTGAGATGATTTGTTCAAAAGCATTTTGGCTTCATGTTAATTATCGCACAAATTAGAGCCTCCCGCAAGAAATAAACAAGCTCAAAATAAAGCGGTAAAAAGGACAAAAATGGAGCTTTTTGGCCATGAAGGGTTTGTTCGGCAAGTTGCTGTGCTCGAATCGGTTGCCCCTCCGAAAAACCCTATCCTGATGAGAAGTTGAAGACAAGACTAATGAACTTTCTGATTTGCTAACCATGCCAATCCTGCCAAATGGATTAGCAAGAGCCTTTCTGCACAACAGGCTGGGGAATCGGCAGGCATTATTCAGATGAGTGTAAACACTTCTTCGGTAGTCTATGCAGCTACGCGGACATATCTGTGATGCACTGTGAGAGGGGTTGTATCGTTCTACAATGGCCAAACTCAGGCCGAAGGGTATCTGAGGTAGGGCAGGGGGATTTTAACGCAAATTAGGAAAAAAGTGCGCTTAATTTTCGTGCATTTTTCGACAACAAAATATAGTTTTGCATAGAGCTTTTTGGTATATTATTCGTTAGGGCACATTTACAGGGCTGAGGCTATCTCGCTTTTCCTCTCCCTCCGCACCTCAGCCCTGTATCCTCTATTTTCGGGCCAATCGATTCTTTTGTTCCCTTGTCGCTGCTATTGTTGGCACTACCGAGAATCCTGCCCTCTGTTTTCTGTCTTGGCTCAATGCTTAAACACAAGCTTGAACAACCAATTTTGGTTTCTTTCGTTTAGATTCTTTTTTTGCTACATTTCGCTGTATAAGTCCAGCGGAAAATCCCTGTATTTTGGGTGCGAAAAACATGGAATCTGTAACAAACTGACGTAAGTAGATTTCGGGAACAATGAGAAAAGACAGCTATTCTGAGCGGGTTCAAAAGGCGATTGCTGACATCAAGTTCTACACAGTAAAAAATATCAAAAAAAGATTGATTCGTCATACGAAAGTACGAGAATAATTGATAATGGATTGGATTTGGGGTCTCGTATTCGGGCTTCCGAAGCCAAATGGAGTGAATGGTGTTATAAAGGAAAGAACATAAACGGAGGGCATAATCATGGGACGCTTTGTTTAGGAATTTGAGCTTCTTGCGAGCTGGATCGGAAAAGCTAAGTAACTGACATACTTGAAAAACCCCAAAAAAACCGTGAAATCTGTGGGTCCCGGAGTTGGAAAAGGTCAATGTGGAGAAAGGCTGTCATTTCACATCTACGACTTTAAAAATTGGCGGTAGAAATATGCTGGTTCTGCTGTTCTAAAATCACTGAGCGAGGCCGGATTTGTGTGAACTGTCGCCGGAAGTTTACTGAGAAGGCGGTTCGTTGTGCATCACTATACTCAGAACACTTCTTGAAAGCGGAAGGCCCAGAAGGTATCATAAGCAAACCTTGGCACAGGGTACTGTCCTCCTTGTTCAGTGGCTCAAACTACGTGCGGCACCGCACCGAAGCAGCCCTATGAAGCCGTCTCGCAGGAACTTTTTGTCCGGCACTGACAAATTGTTACTTATTTTTTTGAGAAAGTTGTGCAGGTTTGACGATATTGATTCCATTAGAGATTTACGTTTCAACATAATGCACCTCCTTGTGTATAAGGATTTATGGGAATTTAAACTATCCCTTATATCGTCATACACAAGGAGTGCGTCTTGAGTGAATCGTCCCCCAAAAAATCTTTTTAAAAAACTCCTAAGTTTGAGACACCAATTCTTGAAACGTCACCACATTTCTGGTAGAATGATATGTAGCTGTAAGGAAATTTTATCTTCCACAGGCATATTTATAAGAGGTTCACTTACACCTTGCAGCCTTGTCACTACAATTCTTGGACTAGGGATGGCAGATATCTGTTCTTGAGAATAAGTATGACTGATGTCACACGCATTTTGAACGAAATCGAGCAAGGCGACGCTAAGGCCGCTCAAGATAATTGCTTGAGAGCCTGCTTTCATATATGGAAAATGTCAGATGAACAATAGTGATTTGAGAGGGACAATATGGAAGTCTCAAAAGGAGTTATTATCTGGATGGTGGTCTATGTTTGTGGTTGTGGTGTCCCCACTACCTCTGGTCGATATCCCGGCAAACCTGTGCAAGCTTACGGCACGCATGACTATCAAGCGATGGTCGAGTACTCAATTCAAGCAGAGCTGTTGGGAATGCAGGGGGAAATCCAAGGTTCGGAATATGTGTGCTTCGTGAATAGGATGGGTTCGGAGTTGGACCGTCTCTACTGTTTATTCCCGCTGCACAAAGCGGAATTAGTCAGCCAAGATTGTTCCATCGAATCGATAAAGGCGCCCATAACGCCAGAGTACCTGTCGGATGGGCGTTTTTTTCGACTTTCCTTGAAATCACCCATTGGCATTGGGCAGAAGCAGTGGTTAAAAATCGAGTTTTCCGGCATTATCCCGCCGGATGAGGAATATGCTGCCGGAGCAGTTTCAGGGAAGTTCTGGCACCCGATGTTGTTCGCGCTGGTCTCATCGGAGGGGAAGCGGCCAGGGTGGTTGGAGCTTATCACACCTGCCATATTTGAAGTGGCGCTGACCGTGCCTTCGGATCACAATGTGGCAACCTCAGCTCAAAGGGTAAGAGAGTATTCAAAACAACCAAGTTGCAAGACAATTGAGGCGTATGCAAAAGGAGACCAATTTTTCAAATGGCGGAGTAGTTCAAATTACCACGTGGCTTCGAGTAAAAGTCCCGGTGGTAAGATCCGCGTATATTTCACGGATCAGGAAGCCCTACAGGGGCCGTTTGTCGCGGAAGTAGCCTCGGAAGTGAGCTGTTATTACGACGAACTCCTAGGAAGTTTCCCCTTTTCGTCTGTCTGTTTTGTCCCAGGGAGAAAAGATGTGAGTGGTGGTGGAGAAGCTGGGCCGCGCATGTTGATGTTGCATCAAATGCACTTGCTTCCAGTGCCGGGACAAGGTAAAAATCCAGGGCCAACACGCTGGATTGTAGCACACGAGTTGGGACATCTTTACTGGAGCACAATGGGCCATGTTGAGATCAGAGAGAACATAGGGTGGCTTGCTTTGGGACTTGGACAATGGACAGATCAACAATATGCCGAACGCATCGGATGGAAAACCATCATTCGAGACAACTTTCGTCCTTACATAGCCGCTGCGAAGGCTGGATATAACACTACGATTCACCAGTCGAAAGAACAGTTGAAAGATGCGCCATTCAATGTGAATCATGTGATAAGACACAGCAAAGGGTTTGCTGTGATTTCCATGCTTGAGTACTTAATGGGGAAAGAGAGATTTCTCAATTTTATAAAGGATATGTTGGCCCGATATGGTGGCCGTACAGAGATCCTTACTGAACGCAAATTTATCTTGCTGGCTCAGGACTATTATGAGACAGACTTAAGTTGGTTTTTTGATCAATGGTTGGATACAAACAAATCTCTTGATTATGGCTTGGAGGGTGTGACCAAAGGTCACAAACAGTTGCAGGTTGAAGTACGTCGATTGGGTGAAGCCATTATGCCAGTTTGTGTACAGGTGGTAACCGAAGGCGGAAAGGTTCTTCGTAAACGTATCCAGTCTCAAGCGGAAGTCGAGATTGTTTGCTTTGACGAATTGGGCAGCGCATGGCTGGAGGTTATCTTGGATCCTGAGGAGAGGCTTCCTGACTTGAATCGCTCTAACAATATGGTTGAACGTAGTACAAGTGATATAATACAAAAAGGCTAACAAAGAATCAGACGCAGTTAATGATGTTTGCACAGACCAACAGATGCAGATTCACCAGTTCATTTATCACTATTCTGTTCCTTTTGGGAACAGGGATTTGCGGCTCCAAAACACCGAGTTAGGCCGTACTTACTCCATGTCCGGTTCAGGCAGCTTTAGCTCCGTAGCTATTGCTCCGATGGTTGAGAGAATCGCAAAAATAAATACTCGCCACACGCAGCTTGCCGCAATCCCGCCGTTATAGCTCAGTATCACCGAAACTGCTGTTGAGAGCACACCAATCAATATGCCACAGACAGCCGCTGCCGCAATCCGTTTGGCTAATGCCGCCCCGCCGCAGCCCAAAGTTACAACTGCCCCGCAAATTAAGACCTGCGGCACAAGCACTGCAAGCCACCAGAGTATATTCGAGCTCGGTGGCTCTCCAACATTTTCTGTGTAAATCCACTGAGTAAACGCGAATAATCCCGCGACGCCGATTGCGCACAAGCCTACGTGCCAATATCGCGGCTTGAGCGATGCACGCAACCCTGCCCGCCTTCGCATTCGACGCCGTATTGTCAGTGGCCAGTTATAGAAAAGATTAAATACCCAATGCTCCAGCAGTGCACCTCGCTCACCGAATACCGGAACAATATGCACCGCTTCCGTCGCCCAGTGCGCCGACATAAATCTCGCTAAAGCAGGATAGTGATACGTCATCTGAATCGGAAAAGCTAAGTAACCGACATACTTGAAGAACCCCAAAAACACCGCGATATTGTAGTCTTTGAAGTTCCGTTCCCTGACGACCAGATACACTACATAAAGCCCCCGAACCAATGAACCCGGCGAAATCGGCACCACTTGAAACAACGCGATAATACCGATACCAATTCCCCACGCCTGTGCCCTTGGCATTTCCGGATGCGTTAAAACAAAAATGGCTGCTATCAGCACAGAAACCATCTGTGTTACCGGCAAAGTACAAACGTGCACCGCTAAGCTTTTTAGGTACTTCTGAATAAACGGCTCGTCGATTTGCGAAAGGATAATCTGGGCATCCTCATCGCTGAGCATGTGTTTTTTTTGTCCCTCGGCCATCATCTCACGAAGCCACTGCTCACGCAGCCCCGCATTGAAATACAGCCGAACCGGACGAATAATGAAATAGGCCAAACGTTCCTTTGCATACTCCCGGTCTGTCAAAAACCTGTGCAGACCGGCTGGCAAAATCGACAGCGGCAAATGACACAAAAACCGCCAAACCCCGCGGTGCGGGATTAGAGCAAGGCCTGCTTCGCAGGCCCCGCCCGCTGTCTTAAGCGCTCGCTCGCTATCGAGCCGACCGGCTCTGTACCAGACGACAACTTTTTCAGCAATCCTGCTTCTAACTGCCCGCTTAAAATAATCCCAGCTCCTCAGCATTGTTACATAGTGCCTTCGCCAGTCCGCCCGGCACCAGGTTCGGCGAATCAACTTACCCAAAAACGGTATCACCCCAATCACAAAAAATATCAGCGTCAAAATCCTGCTGTCTCTCAGCTTCCGCTCGTGCTCTTCGTCAACCAGACTTCGCACGACCCAGCCTGTGACCGCGCCAGCGAACATTCTTGACCACAGCTTCCCACTATAGAACAGGCGAATGTGATTGTGAGTAATGTCCGGAACCGAATTCCGATAGACCCCCTCAGCGGTTTTCAGTTCCTCCAACATCTCGCGCATATCGGCAAACTCATCGACGTGTTTCTGCACAAAGGACTCCAGCTTGCTAATATCACCCCGGTCAAATTGTACCAGAGAACCACGTTTAATACCTCTGCCTATGAGAATGAAATCACCCGGACTCATCGGCAGAAACGGCAGCAGGGCAAGCCCCGCCCGAAAATCAACAGCCACCAGCCCTCCTGACGGGTTGTTTTCGGTTCCCTGCCGTTTGAGGA
>JBGVTO010000346.1:0-11816 GCA_041862635.1 Phycisphaerae bacterium
TCTCTTCATTGTAATATTTGCCGGGATACCATGGCACGTGCTCGTTGCCGACGACCCGGTCGTACCCTGGTGGCTGCGTATAGCGATTTTCTGTCTTCTGGGTGGTATCCTTGTGGTCCTGGTGACATTGGCCCTCGAACAAAGGACAATTAAGGGGCCAGCAGAGGCATCACTGCCTGCTGACTCTGAGAGCAAGGTTTTACTGTTGAATTCCGATGCGGTACCCGGCCGCCAGACAAGTGAGATTCTCGGTCTCGTCCAAGGCCACACGGTTTTTGCTATCTGGCTGGGCAAAGATTTGTCCGCCATCGTCAGGCTGATCCTTGGCGGCGAATTGACTGAATATACAGAGATGATGGGAAGAGCCCGGACAACAGCTACCGACAGGATGATGGCCCAGGCTGCACAGATGGGCGCGGACGCAATCATCAACGTTCGCTATATGACTACGAGTGTTGTGGGCAGTGCCGCTGAACTTTTAGCTTACGGAACAGCCGTCAAGCTCAGCGAATAGACCGCCTTGCAGAATTGGCCTTTGGTTTGCTCGCGGCTCTATGCGGTCAGAATCTATATTTATTGTTGTTCTTGTTCTCTTGACGTCGCCGGGCAAAGAATCCCTGTAGCTGCTCTCGGCATTGCTCTTCCAGAACGCCGCTTGTAACTTCGAGCTTATGGTTGAGTCTTTCATCCTGCACGATGTTGTATAGACTTCTGCACGCACCTGTCTTTGGGTCATCACATCCATAGACTAATCTGTCCATTCTGCTCAGGACAAGAGCTCCGGCGCACATAGGACAAGGCTCTAAGGTAACGTACATCGTACAGCCGTTCAATCGCCAGCTTTCAAGGAACGCCGCCGCCTGCGTCAGAGCGATTATTTCTGCGTGGGCCGTCGGGTCTTTTAGCTGCTCTCGCTGATTATATGCCTTGCCGATTATCTGATTTTTATAAACGATAACCGCCCCTATCGGCACATCGCCATTATCCTGAGCAATTTCCGCCTGCTCAATTGCGATTCTCATATACTGCTCATGAAGCATATCTCAACACTATTCGTCATCAAACTTGGTTTTAACGTTGCTAATCCCGAACTTCCCCAATACGGCGCGAGTGCTTGAGAATACCCTTTCATCATTTTTGATTGGATGGGAACCAACACCTAAATAGGCCTCGTTAATGGCTGACTGCATATCTATGGCAAAAAACAGGAATTTTTCCATCAAATCATAACTTTGTACGTCTTTGGGTCTCGTGACATCTTCCATATATTCAGAATGTGCGATAATCTTATCTCGCATCTTTTTGAGTCTATCATCTTTTATAAGATATTTTTGATAGAACTCTTTATAAATCTTTTCGACATCTTCGATTGAAGGATTTCCATAATTTTCTTTTCTTTGACCGAGCAAATCTCTATTTTCATTTATAAGATCCGTCAAGGGTTGTTCATTTTGTGGCTTGCAGTATTTTGTGGTTTTCAGTATGGAAGGCAGAGAGTTAATCTCGTGCTTCTTTTTTTCTTCTTCAAAGACTTTACAAATGCCCAGAATATACGAATCCAGACTCATTCTTTGCACATGCCCAAAGAATGTTTTCCCCCTACCCAAAGCATTAATCTCTGTAGCATTTATGCTTATGATTTTGTACAAATCCAGACTAGATTTTATCTCGAAAAGGGCTTTCTCCAATGCAATCAACTTTTCATCCAACTTGTTAAGTTCTGGTGTCATTTCTTTTCACCCAATTAACTTCAATGTATGCTTCAGCCATTCTCCTTGACTATCCTCGCCTGGTCAATGGCTACCCGCATATACTTTCTCATTGTTTTTGGTAATATTTGTAATAAACAGTGTAGGCTAAAGCCCACCCTCATGTGGCTACCATCTTATTATGAGTTTAATCTTTCCGGTATCGGGGCATGGGTGTTTCCCAATAACTTCAAAACCATGTTTCAGGTAGAATTTTAAACAGGGATTACTTTCGTAAACGTGACTATCAAGATATCGGTATATTTTTCGTATTTTATCAAGGAGTTTTATCCCAATTCCTTTTCCTTGATTATCTACGTATAGTTCATACAGATAAGGCGAACCATTTAAAACTCCTGCTATTATAAATCCCTTTATTTCTCCGTTTTCTTCATAGACATACTTTTGATTTTTACTATCTTGTGCCTCACTTTTTAAATTAGGAAGCTTTGATCTCCAAGATTCTCCAGACTTTAATGGAGGTGCTGTCTTTTCAACCCATTTCAGCCAGATTTCTTCTACTCGTTCAAGGTCAGTTTCAAGACTCATTTCTCGAATATTATTTGTGTCAGCCGTGGATTCCTCTCTCATACGGAATTCCCCATTTACAATAATCAATAGAAACTACCCCCAAGGGGAGTCGAACCCCTGTCGCCGGGATGAGAACCCGGTATCCTAAGCCACTAGACGATGGGGGCAAAACTCAAATTAAACCTGAGTTTAGTTTGATAAATCCTAAATCCGAATATCTAAATCCGAAACAAATCCGAAATTCAAAATACCGAATGCTCCAAACAACTATTTGTGGTTTCAAATTTTGGTTATTTGAATTTGTTTAGAGTTTCGAAATTCGGACTTCGAATTTGCCAAGTTTGCAAACCGCAAACTGGGGAATAGCGGCGCTCGGACTCGAACCGAGGACCCTGGGCTTATGAATCCCATGCTCTAACCAGCTGAGCTACGCCGCCAAAAACTTCTAACCATTTACACAATAACAGTTTCCAATTGGTGCTGTCAATCAGTTTTCCGGGAAAATCGGTAAAAAACCGCTAAAAGTGTCATTATGGTGTCAGTCGTCATACGCCTGGGTTAAAATGCTGTTCAACAGCTTCGTTGCCGAAACAAGATCTTCTGACCACACGGCGAGATAGTACTTTTTAGTGGTAGAAATGTACGAATGTCCTGCAAGCTGCTGAACCACTTGAATCGGCAACTTCTGAGCCCAGTTCGTAATGGCAGAACGGCGAAGATCATGCAAAGTACATTTCGCCACACCTGCATGTAGGCGGATTACACCAAAATCTCTCGCGATGTTGTTAACCACCTCCGAGTCAGGAGACCATTCGCCGAGCTCCCGGCGTAGCAAGATCCGACGAAGACGTCTCGGTGTTATTAAAACATAAGGGTGACCTTCTGGTGTCTCGTGGAAAACAGCGAAAGCAAGGGCAAAATCGATTTCTCCCCCGATTTTATCGGGGTCAAGGCAAAAGGAGTTTTCTGAGCCCCGATAAATCGGGGTTTCAATCCGGTCTAATAAACCTGCTCTCTGTGCTCTTTTTTCAAGAGACCTTACCATCTTCTCCTGTATCCCGATAAAATCGGGATACTTTTTCAGCCATCAATTTACCTCAACACATACCTATACTTACGCCCCGATAAAATCGGGGAGGCTGCTCATCCATCCCACTATGGCTTCCCGATCCATCGGGACATCCTCATCAACTCAGTCCTCTTCCTCCCAACTCATGCCTTTCCGTCCCGGTACTTTACGAGTTGGCCCCGCCTTATAGAATGAGCACGACTTCGGCCCATAGCCCCGATGAATCGGTGTTCGAGTGTCAAGCACAGGATGGGACTTGCCGCTGACCGCATCGCCGGCCCTAAACCGATGCTTTGCCTGCGCTGCTTTGGGTTCCCGCCTTGCGGGGTCCCTCCCAATTCCAATGATAAACTCTCTACTATCATCACCAATTGTGCCCAGTACTCGTAGCGAATAGCCAAGGTAAGCATGGTTGCGTTGGTCAAACGACCGGATTAGCCTAATTCTCGGCTGAACTGAGATTACTTTTCCATGCCAGGATAACTTGTCTGACTTCATATTTCTAATTGAAGTGCCGTCCATATTATCTACGCCATCAGTAACTGTTGACTCGCACCTTTTCGTACTTTAGACTTTCTTGTGGAACCGGCTCTCTTTTCACTGCTGGATATCCGAGAGAGATAATTGATTCGACCTTCATATGGCCAGGCATTTTCAATAAGTCTTTAATATAGTCCTCGGAAGCTGTGTCTTCATCAAATGCCCTGTTTCTTATTTGTATCCAACAACTGCCCAAGTCGATGGATTGTGCTACCATCTGGACAAGAATCGATGCGATGGAGCAGTCCTCAACCCACACGTCGCTCTTCTGTCCATCAGCACAGATAACAATGCCAAGTGCTGCACCCTCCAAGAATTTTGCCCCATGTGGCTTACATAGAGCCAGTTGCTTTAGAAGTTCCCGGTCATCCACAAAAATAAATTCCCACGGGTCAAAATTCCTTGAAGATGGCGACCTCAAGACAGCTTCCTTGAGTATTTCAATCTTCTCTGTCTCAATGCTTTTGTCGGTGTAGTTTCTGATACTTCTTCTGTTTCTGAGTAATTCAATCATATCTTTCCTTTATCCGATTCACATCCAATTTTTCTTCGATTAAATCCTATTCTTAATTCTATTTCCTGATAGCCTGCCGTCAACACATCTTCTCTTCCTATCCCTCATCATCGCCCTGTACCATTGCCTCCTGAACCACTTACCCGTCCTCGTCCGTTTCCTGCCAGGAACAACACCGAGCTTAACCTTATCCACAGCCCTCTCAATCTCAGCCCACCATTTGTGCTGTAGTAACATAGCGAGCTGAGCATCTCTACCAATTTCTGATTGTTTTTCAACCATCGATATCACCGCTTAAGAGCGACTCTTCAATAACTGAGAGTCGCTCTTTTTTCAATATTGCTCTACAATGGCCAAACTCAAGCCGAAGGGTATCTGAGGTAGGGTTGAGACAAGGTCGGTGATTCTAATAACTCAAAACCACTTTTCAGTAGTCTTTAAACTTTCTCATCCATTGGGGCCAGTCTGTGGCTGCGGCCCCGCCGGCTTCGGTCCAGGGGCTGGCGATGTTGAAACTCCTGCTCCATTTGAAGGTCCAGAGCTCTTTGAGTCCGACCTTGCGGGCAGACCAATCACAGAAGACGGTGTTCTGGAATCCGCCGTGCCGGTTTACACAGACGCGTTGCATTTCCTGGGCGTTCACAGTGCCGGTGATGGTGGTGTTGCGTTCGGCGGGCGGGTCGGTGAAACGCGGCCATGCATCGACCCACCACATGCCGGTAAACATGGGGACATTGTGGGCGCCCTTGACGTTGGGCGTGCGCCAGTGGTCAGAGGCGGGGCTGCGTCCCCACATGGAAGTCAATCCGGCCGGGACGTTGCACATCCAGCCGTTCGGGCCGTAGCTGCCCACGTAATAATCGTCGGTGCCATAGGTGCCCGTCTGCCAGGCGTCGTAGTCCCAGTTGCCGATGGTGTTGTTGGTCTGGACCGGCTTGGTGGCCTGCGGGCAGCAGCGGATCTTCTCCTCGACTTCGTACAATTCGGTCATGGGGCGGAACCACCAGCGACCGCTGCCTTGGCCGGACGCCGAGCCCCGGTAATGGCCACTAAGCCAGTAGCCGTTGTTGTCATCGCAGTACATCTTCCAGATGAGGCTCCACTGATGCAGGTTCGTCTGGCAGGCGATGGCCCTGGCCTGTTTCCTAACGCGGTTCAGGACCGGCATGAGGATCGACATCAGCAACGCAATGATAGCGATTACTACCAAAAGCTCTATTAACGTAAATCCCCGCTGATTGCTCACGATGACGCTCCTTTTTTGTTTGAGGGCTATTCTCTTAGTAATCTCGGAAGTTTCTGAGCCAGACGGGCCAGTCCCCGGGCATGACGCCGCCTGCTTTCGTCCACGGACCAGTTGTGACATACGCACGATGCCATTTAAACGTCCACAACTCCTTGAGTCCTACATCTCCTGCGGACCAATCCATGAAAAGAAGGTTAACGAACCCGTCGTGCCGGTTGATGCAAAAATGGTTCATTTCACCCGAGGTGCCCTGATCGCCTATGCCAAAAGCATCCATAACCTCTGACGGAGCATCGGTGTGGCGAGGCCAGGCATCATACCATGTGGAATCGCCGAATACCGGTATTTTATTTGTACTAACCGGTCTGCCTTCGGTCTTCCTGGTATCAGGTACTACAGTTGTATTGTTCTGGACATTCTTCCAGAACCATTCCACCAAACGGGCTCCGCGGTCTACCTTCACGGAGTTTGTCCAGGAATTGATGCCGTAGCTGAAAATGTAATCGTTTAGCGTGGCGGCCTTGAAGGTGCCCCAGTCGGAAGCGTTCAGCATGAGTCTTGTGGCCGTCGGGCACAGAAGCATCTTATAACTACTCTTGTAGTATGGCTCCGTTGCAGCCATCCACAGGCCCGATGCCCCTACATCCCTGTTATTGAAGTAGCCGTCGTGGTCGTCTGTGTACTGCTTAAACACAAGACCCCACTGTCTGAGTCTTGCCTGGCAGCTAACCTTCTGCGCCTGTCCCTTCACCCGGTTCAACGCGGGCATCATTATCGCCATCAGTAATGCAATAATGGCAATTACCACTAAAAGTTCTATCAACGTAAAACCGTGTTTCTTGTGCATGACGTTTTGCCTTTCTCTTTCAAAGAAAAATAATGAGTTTAGCTGGTACGCTTATCTGCCATAATTATAACACACTCGGACGTGGTAATGCAAGGCCTTAACAGTGTTTTTCCTTTGTCCGAAGGTTATCTTTGTACGCCACCCACGCTCCAAACCACTCTGACCCGCGACTGCCGGAGTTCCCCACGACCAAAAACCCACCGCGATTTGATGCTTCCCTTTACATCTTATTAGCTAGCAAAGCCATTAAATCAGCGCACGTTGGCTAAAATGTCGTAAAGAGGACGCCTTAAAAAATTTGTGGCAACAGGGATGTTAGTATTTGACTTTCAACTCTTCATAGGTGGCCGATTATCTGTCACCTTACCAATTCAGATTCAATCTTCTTAAACTCATCAAGAAAATCATGCTGCACAGGGACAATTACTTTGTAGATAGACAAGTACGGAATTTTCGTCAGGGACAATTACAAAAATCTCTTTCTTACAAATGCCAGCCATCACGATATCCAATGTGAAGGAGTTCGTTGGCAGCATCGTTGTTCCTAAACTTAAGGTTTTCTGCATCCCATTGAAGCTTCTGATCTTTCACTCGAATTGCGATCATGCCCAGAAGCACCATCTCAGTCAGCGCCCCACCGTACTCAAAATTCGAGCTTGCCGGTTTGCCTTCTTTGCACGCGCGCAACCAGTCGCCTTCATGACTGTTATTGACTCTCGGTATTGTCTTTTCAGGCCTTTTGTATTCGCGCATTTTTGTTTCAGGAACGATTCGCAATCCACCGGCACCATGTGAACCGTGCAGCATACACCCTTTATCGCCAATAATAAAAGCACCGCTGCCTGGTATTTTTCGGCCTTCTTCCAGCTCATCCGGAATCGGAGGAAGGAGTCTGCCATCATACCAGGTTAATTTGACCGGAGGTCTGCTCCCACGAGCGGGGAATTTATAGCGAACAATTGATGCTCTCGGGAAGGTTTCGGAACTGACTTCCTTCTGCCAATGAGTCGAAGTGGCCTCAATGCTCTCGGGAGCGCCAAGATCCAATGCCCAAAACACAGGATCAATTATGTGACAGCCCATATCGCCCAAAGCACCCGTTCCGAAATCAAGCCATGCTCTCCATTTCGTTGGGTGATATTCGGGATGATACGGCCTGTATGATACTGGCCCCAGCCATAAGTCCCAATCAAGTGACTCTGGAACCGGAGGGGTATCTTTGGGTCTCGCCCTTACTGCAAAATCCGACCAAGGATCGCCGCCAACCGGCCTGTCCGTCCAGGCGTACACTTGCGTCACATTTCCAATCGCATCGTCGGCAAGCCATTCTTTCAGCAAACGGATCTGCTCAGAGGAGTGTCCCTGATTACCCATCTGAGTCTGGACCTTATATTTGCGTGCGCCCTCTGTTACCTTTCGGGCTTCATAAACGGTATGCGTCAAGGGTTTTTGACAATATACATGTTTTCCCGCCTCCATGGCAGCCATGGTGATTACCGCATGAGTATGATCAGGTGTAGCAATGACAACGGCGTCGAAATCCTTTTGTTTGTCAAACATGACACGGTAGTCTTTATACACCTTTGCCTTTGGATATCTCTTGAAAGTCTTTGCAGCATAATTGCTGTCAACATCGCACAACGCGACGATATTCTCACTTTCACACTGTTTTAAATTGCTGCCGCCCATGCCGCCGACACCAATGCCGGCAATATTGAGCTTCTCGCTCGGTGGCGTATGCGCCGGACCGCCCAGCACATGCCGGGGGACAATTACAAACGCCGAGGCGACCGTTGTAGCCTTGAGAAATCCACGTCGGCTGATCCGTTTTTTGATTTTATTCACTTTTGCCATGGACAAACCCTTTCTATCTTCTTTTTGGTGTATATTAACAAATTCACATTTATAATTCAAGGTTTCAGACCGTCTTGTGAGTGTATTGAAAATGTTTGAACAGAAAAACAAGATATAACCTGCCCAAAATGCCAATGATACCCTTCGGCTTGAGTTTGGCTATTGTAGAACGCTAAAACACCTCTCACAGTCGTCCTACAGAAAATCCTGAGCTGGTCTGGCCTATCACCGACTTATCTGGAGTTAGTCCATTATTGTCATAAAATAACGGGGGCCTATACCAAATCATTCGATATAAGCCCCCAATTGATGTAAACCTACTGTATTAACGATGCAATCTTTGATTGCCAAATAAATCACACAACTTAGGGTGCCGATTCCTGCGGCGGATACAGACGAATATCGTCAAAGTACATTGTACCTGAGCCACCAGCCTGCGGATTCTTCTTGTTGCCCAGACCAAGGGCAATCGTATTGACATTGGTAAGGTTCACGCCCTGGTCTGCAAATGCCTGCAGGTCGATAGTCCATTCCGTCCACCTATCTATCTGTGCGGCATTAGGATTATCGTGATTGACTACCGCATTGCCATTGAGAGCAACATACAACGTCTCAGCAGCATTATCCGAAATGCCCATGAACCAAATAGATAAAGTGCTGACACCATTTTCGGTCCAGTCTCGCGGATAAGTCAACGTCTTCTCCACCTCTGAATACATTAAGACACTGTTGTCATAGAATACGGGCATCGATTGGCTGCCTCCGTGAACGATAGTTTCCTCGGTATAAGAAGGAGTGTTTTCATCGCCCACAGTCGAGCCGGTCCCGTTACCGGCATAGTAGGGGTCAGTCCCCGGCGTGCCATAGCCAAGCCCATCATGCCACGCGTACCATATCTGGTTGTCGCCGGCATCATAGTCCTCAAAGTCGTCCACGATAAGGAAGTTGGCCGTCGTAAAGCTCCAGAGGATACCCGGCCAAGGACTGTCGGGGTTAGTGTCATTTACCTCATCAACACGCCAGTAGTAGGTAGTATCCCACAGGAGTTTTCCTGGGTCATAGCTCTCGGCACCAAGGTCCATTGTGCCTTTATACTCCGGCGAGCCGGTATCGGCATTCTTCACGGCATCTTTATCAGTACCAAAGTACAACTGGTGCGAAGCAGCAAAGACACTCGGCGACCAGGTAATAATCTGTGTCTGCTTTACATCCACAGCGCCATTAGCCGGGTTCGGGCTCCCGACGGCGCCTTGAGTTGTAAAGCTCCAGACGTTGCCTTTATACGTGTCGATGGCATCAAACTCATCGACCCGCCAGTAGTAAGTCTTAGCCAATTCAAGTGTGCCGGGAGTATAGGTTGCAGTTCCTTGAGGAAGACCCCCAACAGCATTGTTCACATCGTCAAAATTGTTGCCGAAATATACGTTGTGCAATTTTGAACCGAAACCTCCCGTCCAGCTCAGAGTTATATCCGGGTCTACCATCTCGGCACCATTAGCCGGGTCGGGTGCATAGGCGGTCTTGGGTGGAATCGAAAAGCTCCAGACGTCACCCTTCCAGGGACTGTTCGGCTCGGCGTCATTGACCTCATCAATCCGCCAGTAGTAAGTCGTGCCCGGGACAAGGCCGTCCGGAAAAGCAAATCCGGGAAAGCCGACAACAATAAACGTCCCCGTCTGGTTGCCCTGAAATGTTCCTTCGGCGCCGTCGTTGACATCGTCAAAATTATCACCGATATACACATCGTGCGAGACTGCGAAATCTCCCGGCGACCAGCTAATGTTCGCCCACGTATCCAGATGCATGGTACCATCAGCCGGCTCTGGACCCAAGGCATATGGATATCTTTCACCTTGCATAGCACCCAGAATCTCCACCTCCGACAAAGCATGATTGTAAAGCCGTACATCGTCAACCAAACCATTCAACCATCTACCGTTTAAATCCTTGTTAGTACCGATAAGGTAATCGCCCTCAGTGTCTTCCGAGCCGACTTGCGCTGGTGTGCCGGTTGGTTCGCCATTGATATAAAACTGAATGGTATCGGTAGCTCCTCCTTCGGTTACAATCATAGCGACGTGATACCATATCCCAGCTTCTTCAATGACCCCCGACACGGTGCTGGTGCCACCGAGATATGTCCGGATCCCGGTGGCGGAGTCAGCTAAAAGCAAGGTCCTACCCGTCCCACCTACATCTGTCTGCTGAAGGAGATTTGCGATTCCTGTAACGACGTCCTGCCTGAACCACATAACGATAGTATAATCACCCTGGTTAATAAGTTTCAGGCTATCGCTGTGAGGTATTAGAAGGTAGCCAGGTGATCCGTCGAATTTCAGCGCACCACCTATCTGTCCGGCCGCCCACTGCACGCTGTCGATAAGGGTACCGTGGTTTCCATTGCCGCTTGAATCGTTGGCAGTATCACCGGCACCTTCATCCATCCTCCAGTGCCCTACTAACTCCGCCGTGGCGCTGGTAACCAATCCCACCACCAGAACAAAAGTAACTAAATAAATCAATTTCTTATACATAATAGTCCTCCTTCAAAAAAGTTAAAATAACTATGCTTTGGCCACACTAAAATCCCGACCTCTTGGGATTGTTTTCAACAGGCATCAAAAACCTCATCTATGAGAATTATCACTCACACAGCTTATTGTGCTGGCGGCGGAGGATACAGTCGAATATCGTCAAAGTACATTGTACCTGAACCACCTGCCACTGGATTATTCCTGTTGCCAAGACCAAGGGCAATCGTATTGACATTGGCAAGGTTCACGCCGAACGCCTGCAGGTCAATATCCCATTGGGTCCACTCATTTATCTGTGCTGCATTAGGATTATCGTGATTGACTACAGCGCTGCCATTGAGAGCAACATACAACGTCTCAGAAGCGTTAGCCGAATCGCCCCTGAACCAAATCGTTAATGTGTTGACACCATTCTCAGTCCAGTCACGCGGATAAGTCAACGTCATCTCCACCTCTGAATACATTAAGACGCTGTTGTCATAGAATACAGGCATCGATTGGCTGCCTCCATGAACGATAGTCTCTTCGGTGTAAGAAGGAGTGTTTTCGTCGCCCACGGCTGAGCCGGTCCCGTTACCGGGAGAGTAGGGTTCAGTGCCCGGAGTGCCATAGCCAAGCCCATCTTTCCACGAGTACCATATCTGGTCCTCGCCCGCATCGTAATCCTCAAAATCGTCCACGATAAGGAAGTTCGCTGTCGTAAAGCTCCAGACAGGGCCTATCCACGGACTATCGGGGTTGGTGTTATTTACCTCATCAACACGCCAATAGTAGGTGGTATCCCACTGGAGCTTTCCGGGGTCATAGCTCTCAGAACCAAGGTCCCTGGTGCCTTTGTACTCCGGCGAGCCTGTATCGGCATCGCGTACAACCACTTTATCTGTGCCGAAGTACACCTCATGTGAAGCTGCAAAATCCGCCGGCGACCAGGTT
>JBGVTO010000347.1:0-2990 GCA_041862635.1 Phycisphaerae bacterium
CGGCCACCAGAGCCAGAACCGACACCATAGTGTGATTTATTTGACCATTAAGATTGCATCGTTAATGTAAAAGGTTTACATCAATGAAGGGGCTTATATCGAATTGTTCGGTATAGGCCCCTTTTTAATGTCCATTGGGTATTTATTATTTTTTGATTCAGTACATAACTTTTAGGTAGCAGTTATGTTTATAAGGTACCCTTTTTAGAATCGGTCACCTATGAAGAGCTCAAAGTCAAATACTAAAATCTCTCTTGCCACAAATTTTTTTGAGGCATCCTGCTACGACATATCAGCCAGCGTTCGTAGCTTATCTGAACAGCATTTCGACTTCACGATGCAATCATAATGGATACAGGATGACAAATCAGAAATCGGGATAGGGCCTGATCCATTCCGGCCAGAGATCCGAAGTCACACCACCGGCAAGTGTCCAGGGGCCGTTGGTTTGGAATTCCCTGTGCCATTTAAATGTCCAGAGTTCTTTAAGACCTACCTTGCGTACTGAGCCATCTGCAAATGAGCTGCAAATGGAGCCGCGGTGTCGATTGATGCAAACCCGCGCCATTCTGCTTTCCCCTTGCCAGGAATCATATTCATTCTCGGGCGGACCGTCCGTTTCTATGGGAAAAAGGTCAAAGCGCAAGCCATCCATGAGCACCGGTATCCTGGCGCCATGGGGGACCTCAAGGAACTCGCGGTAACCATATGAAGCAGGGATATTGCGCACGTAGCTGGCATGCGATGGAATACGGATCAGGTAGCTATTGAGGCCATAGCTGCCGGCGATCCCATTCTCTCCACAGGAATAGTCGCCATGAGTGCCTTTGAAAATGCCCCAGGCCTGGTCGATGTTGAAGCCCAGATTCTGATTGCCAAACTCATCAAAGATAGGTTTCGTGGCGGTCGGGCAGAACCAGATCTTGTTCTTTTTCCAGTCCTTTAAATCATCATCAAGCTGACAAGGCCACCAGTGTCCAAAATCGTTGACTCCGGAGAAAAACTTGCCATCGTTCTCGGTGCAATATGTATTTAGGACCAATACCCACTGCCGGAGGTTGGCAGAACAGCCCAACATGCGTGCCTGTTCCCGCACCCGTCGAAGAGCCGGCATCAAAATAGCCATCAAGAGGGCAATTATGGCGATCACAACTAACAACTCAATTAGTGTGAATCCTCTTACTGTGTTTATGATAAGCCCCTCGTTCTTTTGCATGAATCGATAATCTCCATTTGCGCGCCTTGAAAGCGCCTCTGCATCTTTCAACCTCATATATTACCAGAAATCCATTTGAATTTCAACCGATTTGAACCGAAGTTTTTCCTTGACGGGAAGGTTGATAATTTAGTATAGATAAAATTAGTGAACCCCGCCCCTGCCGCAGGGGCTGGGTGAAGCTTGTGCCTGCTCAGCCGGGCATCTGGGGCTTTGAGCTCATCCAGCAGGTGCAATTCTTTTAGTTTTTCGATAGAGGAGGAGCTATTATGCAAAGTACGGAGTTGGAGCGGGCACTTTGTGCCGCACAGGGTAGATATTCTACATTTCAATTAACATCCCCTATTTATTTTTTGAACCCCGCCCGTCAGAGACGGGACGGGGTAAAGGAGGATTATTATGTGCAGAAAATTGAGTTATTTGGTTCCTTATGTTTTGGCGCTGAGTGCGGCTCTTACGGGTACGACTAAGGCAGAGCTTGTCGGATGGTGGAGGTTTGATGAGGGCTCCGGGACCGTAGCACATGATACGAGCGGCAACGAGAACGACGGCACCCTCCAAGGTGACACAAAGTGGGTGGCTGGAAAGATAGGCGGTGCGTTGGAGTTCAATGGTACCGATTCTATCGTCGATATCCCTTACTCGCCGGATATGACGCCGTCCGAAGGTACGACGATGTCTGCCTGGGTCTTTCCAACCGACACTACCAGATCCTGCATAGTCGGTCAGTTCGAAGGATATGGCATGGCGCTTTTCACCGGTCTGCAGCTTAAGTCAGTCATCTGGGGAAGTGACTGGGTAATGAGTGACGTCACGATACCTGTGAATGAATGGTCACACATAGCTATGACCTGGGACGTTGCAAATGCCGAAAGGACGATATTTTTAAACGGCGAGCTTGTCGGACAAAGAGGAGACGCGGCGGTACCCAATATTCAGAACAATCTGGGCATCGGTCTTTGGGTAGGATGGCCCGATGCTTGGGGTGACGATTCTTTTATGGGAATCATTGACGATGTTCAGATTCATAACCTCGTGCTGACGGAGGATGAGATTAAGATTATTATGAAAGGTGAAGGATATCCGTATGCCTTGGGCCCAAGCCCAGCTGATGGTGCTTTGCATCTCGATACTTGGATTAACCTGAGCTGGTCGCCGGGAGATTATGCGGTCTCGCACAACGTGTATTTGGGCGAGAATTTCGACGATGTGAATGACGGCGCAGAGAGCACGTTCCAAGGCAACCAGACCTCAACGTTTCTTGTAGCCGGGTTTCCCGGATTCGCCTATCCGGATGGTCTTATTCCCGGCACAACTTACTATTGGCGAATCGATGAGGTCAATGAGACCGAACCGAACAGTCCGTGGAAAGGCGATGTCTGGAGTTTTACGATTCCCCCAAAGACTGCCTATGCACCCGACCCGGCTGATACTGCCGAGTCTATCGACCTGAATGCCGACCTTAGCTGGACGGCGGGTTTCGGCGCGAAACTGCACACCCTTTATTTCGGCGACAATTTTGACGATGTCAACAATGCCACCGTAGGAATTTCTCAGGGAAGTACAACCTATGACCCAGGCCCGCTTGAATTGGCTAAGACTTACTACTGGCGGGTCGATGAGTTTGATGCCATCGAGACATATAAAGGCCACGTCTGGAGCTTTACTACTGAGGGCGCCGTCGGGAATCCGGAACCCTCGAATGGCGCTGTGGATGTAAAGCAGACACCGATTCTTACCTGGTCGCCTGGAATCTATGCCGCCTCGCATCAGT
>JBGVTO010000348.1:0-14154 GCA_041862635.1 Phycisphaerae bacterium
TGAGCTGATAGAGGCCAATCGTTCGTATTTTGGTGATTTTGACCCCTTTGGTGATTTTGACCTTATCTTTGGAGCGATAAAACAAAACCTTAAAGTGGTTGAGGTGCCTGTAACCTATTGTGCAAGAACTTACGGCAAGACAAAAATAAGTCGTTTCACACACGGCTGGCTCCTGCTTAAAATGAGCTGGATAGCATTTAAGAAAATCAAGTGGCTTGGAATCCCGCACTTACTTTGACCTAACGAGATTCACTTATGGGAGCCGTTATGAAAAGAAATCAAAGTAAGTGCGGGACACCTAAGCTGAAGCTGTTACCTTACCGCCAATACGCCGGCGTGGACCGCGACGACCCGCTTCGATTCTACTTTTGGCCAATTATAGGCAAGATGTTCCGCCGAAGGATTGAACTGTGCTTAGCAGAGTGCACGGGCGGTCGGCGCGTTCTGGAAGTGGGTTTTGGCTCCGGTGTAACATTTCTAAATCTTACTGATAAGTATAAAGAAATTTATGGACTTGACCTCAACGTCTTAGTCGAGGATGTCGAGGCCCTGTTTAAGGCAAAGCAGATTGAGACGCATTTGCAAAATGGCAGTGTGTTATCTATGCCGTATGCGGATGATTTTTTTGATACTGTTTTGCTGATAAGCATTCTTGAGCATCTAAAGCCATTTGAGCAAACGCAGGCCTTTCGAGAGATCCGCCGGGTCCTTAGGCCAGGCGGCCAGGCGATATATGGTGTGCCGATTGAGCGAGGTTTTATGGTATTTATGTTCCGGCTATTAGACTGTGACATCCGCGAGCATCATTTTTCCACGGAAAAGGACGTGTTCAATGCCGCCAACAGCATCTTGGAGAAGGTTCGAGTTTTTCAGATGCAAAGCATCCCCTCTTTGTTCGGGCCGGTTTATGAGGTAGGGCATTTCGTTAAGTGCGGCTCTAACGGATAGCCGTAGCGTTCAATACGATTAAATGGTTCAGAAAATTATGAAGATAATCGAATGGCTTAAACTTCCCGAGACTATGGGCATCGAAAACCTTGATGACCCTGCTACTACATTATTGCACGCGGAGATTATACAGAAAAAAGTGTTCCTGAAAAAAATATATATTGATTTCTATAAACAGTTTATAAAGTCGATATCTAACTCCGAAGAAAAAGTCCTTGTTGAGCTTGGCAGCGGTGGCGGTTTTATCAAAGAGATAATCAGCAACGTGATCACATCCGATGTTCTTGAATTGCCGAATGTGGATAAAGTTTTCTCGGTTCTTGATATACCATTTGAGGAAGCAAGTGTGGATGCTTTTTTTATGTTTGATGTTCTTCATCACATAGCTGACCCAAGGGCTTTCTTCAAAGAAGCCTTGCGCTGCCTTAAAATTAGCGGCAGAGTCGTTATGATAGAACCTGCAAATACGTTCTGGTCAAGGTTCATCTATAAAAACTTCCATCACGAGGCTTTTGACACGCAGGCCCCCGAATGGGGCTGTCGGGGGCAGGCAAAATGGGAGCTGGGACCCCGCCCGTCTTGGCTCGACCAAGCCGAGACAGGCAAAGCGGGTACCCTGCAAGAGTCAGGGCGTCTTTCAGGTGCAAATGGTGCGCTTGCCTGGATAATCTTTTGGCGTGACCGAAAGATATTCGAAAGCGAATTCCCGTCTTTAAGAATCGTTAGGATGCGCAATCACACACCCCTGCGGTACCTGCTTAGCGGCGGCTTGACGTTGCGTCAATTAGTTCCATCGTTTAGCTATCCGGCTGTTAAAGCCATAGAATATACATTGTCCCCAATCAATGACTTGTTGGGTATGTTTCAGACAATAGAGCTGGAAAAGACTGCTTTTTAGCTGTGTTTACCCCATTAGAGGGTTCCCGCCTTGCGGGGTCCCAAATAAGACATATGGCGTTTGCTCTGCCGGCAGCGGACTTTCCAGCGGGATTTAGTCCACTGCGACTACTTCTTTAATCTCAGGTACCTTTTCTCTGAGAATCCTTTCGATTCCCATTTTCATTGTCATCGTAGCCCCGGGGCAACCCTGGCAGGCCCCCTGCAGGCGAACCTTGACGGTATTGTCCTGGTCTATTCCGACCAGCTCAACATCTCCGCCGTGGCTTTGCAGACTCTCCCGAATGGCCTCGATTGTATCCTGGACCTTTTCTTCCATAGTCTTTTCGGTGTTAGCTTCGCTGCAACCGCAATTTTCACACATAAGAAATCTCCAAAAAATTCATATAGCAATATTATTATACCGGCAATTTAGCTTTTGGCCAGCTTTTTTTGCAAGGCTTGAAAATGGCTTTGTTTGGGTTTGTTTTGGGTTTGTTTTTTCATAGCCCTTAGTCGCATTTTTCTTCGTAATCCTTTGTAAATACACACTTTTCATCAATTTCACCCTTTCGGCAATTGGGTTTGAATTGGGTTTGATTGGATTTGAATTGGGTTTGTTTTTTCGGACTGCGAAATCATCGTTTTTTCTGTAATCCTTTGTATCATAGACATTTGCAATCCGCCTACGGCGGACAAGATTGGGTTTGTTTTGCATAAAAAGTAGCTGATTTGTAGAGGGTTCTCGACAGATGTAGTGCCTTATAGGCACGTAAATATCTGCTGCCTTATAGGCACGTAAATAACTGGAATCACCCGCCGTCGATGAAGCTATGGCGGATAAGCGATACTGGATACTCGATTGTTGTGAGTGGTTCATTTGTTAATCTGGTAGATATGGATAATATGGGCAAAATGGACAATCAGGTTGCATGTTTCGTTAAACGGGAGCGCAGCTCGTATCGGTTGCGTTAAGCGTGTTTCGTACCGGTTATCGGGGTAACGGGTTATCAGGCAGTGATTATCAGGGTATCCGGTTATCAGGTCGATACCTTCTTTCTTTTTTAATATTGACTATTTACGATTGAATATTGAATTACTTAACGGGGCCTTCTGGACCTAAAAACGTGCGGTTCTCCGCTATATCTACCGCTTAGGGGCGGTTTGCGTTAGCCTTCTGGCTAACAGGTAGGTATTTTAATATATTTTTAAACAAAAGTCAAAAGAAAACGGCCAAAAAAGGAAGAATTGTTCTTTACACTTTCACATCAATAGTGTAATTATTCTATAAATTAGCGAGTGAACGAGGACATCTTTGATTAGCGGTTCATTTTTGGGCGATTGTTTGGCTTTCGCTGTCTATTATTTTGATTATGACTTATGGAACAGATTTTATAGGTGAATGTACCTAGTTTTGAGAAGGAAAAAATAGAAAGAGTAATAAGAAGTAAGGGAAAAATAACGTTCAAGATGAGTATAGAATTAAATTTATACCTAATAAAAATGATTGAAATAAATAATGGCAAAATTATCATAATTGATTGTAAACAAAGAATTGGAGTTTTTCGGAATGGACAGAGACTAGGCAAGCAAAAGAAAAGGGGCAAAACAATGGCTCGTTCTGATTTATTAATAAAGTTAATTAAGGCAGGAAGGAACGGCGATCAAATTCTTTTTAGAAAAACAACGGAAGCTTTGATAGCTGAAGAGAGAGCAAAACAACACAATGTTCTTGCAGACAAGCTACAAGCACAATTGAATATAAATGGTAAAGCATCCAATAACACAACTATACTAATGTCTGATAGGATGAATAATTTATTGTTCGAAATGAATCCACAGAAAACACTTAAGGATATGGTGCTTACCAAGATCCTTGAAGAAACATGTAAGGAGCTTGTCGAGGAACACAGGCGTGTAGATTTGCTAAGGTCGTATAATCTTGAGCCACGTAATCGCATATTGTTGGAAGGTCCTCCTGGAAACGGCAAAACTACCTTAGCCGAAGCATTGGCAACATCTCTAATGCTTCCCCTATTTGTGGTGAGGTATGAAGGAGTCATTGGAACCTATCTTGGAGAGACAGCAGTAAGATTAAAGAGATTATTCGATTACATATCCACAAGAAAGTGTGTTTTGTTTTTTGATGAATTTGATACAATCGGCAAAGAAAGAGGTGATGTGCATGAGACAGGAGAAATCAAAAGAGTTGTAAGCTCTCTTCTATTGCAAATCGATGCTCTTCCTAGTCATGTAGTTGTAATTACAGCAACGAACCATCCTGAGCTACTTGATAGAGCTGTCTGGCGACGTTTTCAGATTCGACTTTCTCTTCCTAAGCCAACTCAAGCATTTATCAAAGAATGGTTGTGTCGTTTTGAAAAACGCCTCCCAGAACCATTTGAATTTGCTCCGACAACGCTTGCTCAGAAACTAAAAGGTTCAAATTATTCAGAATTAGAAGATTTTGGATTGATGGTTCAAAGGTCATATGTTTTGTCATTGCCAGAAGCAAACATGAAAGCAATCGTAACGAGGTGTTTGCGTCAATGGGAAGCAAAAATGAAGGTCAGCAATAATAAGAAAGGATAAATTATATGCCAGAAGAAAAGCCTTTAATCATACTTCCCCAACCACAAGCTGTGGATAGGGAAAAACGAATATCGTTTGGAAGTGGCGCTCACTTTCCCAGTCATTCTAGACAGGGCCGAAGGCTTGTACCACAATTTAGGCAACTCCAAACTGCTTTTAACTCGAGACGAATAGAAATTCAGAGTTCTTCAACCGGAATTGTTCCTGAACAAGTTCTTGTTATGGAAACTGTGGGAGGAATCGACGATTTTATTATTGCCGTAAAACATCTTCCCGGAATGGAATGGCTTGGGGAGTTTGATGAGGACGATATTCCTCCTGACGATGATTTTTTTATTGATGAAGAGCATAGAGATAAGAGTCTGAGCGGGCGATTGTACTTGGTCATGGCTAATCAACAAGCTATGCAACAACTTATGTCTCTTTGGAGACATTATAAAAGAGATGCTAACTACCGTTTCCCCTGGGGTTTGGCCAAGTGGCGTGTAATGTTTGAACATCTAAAGACAATTCGACCGTGGGGCATAGAAGACCGAATTCGTGAAACAGGGATATTGGAAGATTGGCAAAAGCGCGTTCAAGAAGGTCAAGAGGTGATACGCTTTGAAGCTGAACTATGGTTCAGGAATAGTCAAGCACTAAGAGATTTGTCTCAAGCAAGATTTGAGGAAATTATTCAAAATGATGGAGGAAGGATAATTACTCAATCAGTAATAACAGAAGTTGCATATCATGGTATATTGGCTGCGCTTCCTATTCAGTCAGTTCAATCGACTCTTGCAAGTACAGACACACAACTTATGAGATGTGATCAAATCATGTTTTTAAGACCAGTTGGACAAGCTGTTGTTCATGCACCCTCAGACGAGCCTTTGTCACTGAGTTTACACGAACGAGAACTTCCGATTCCTCAAGGAGAGCCAATTGCTGCTATATTTGATGGTTACCCATTAGAAAATCACTATTTGTTGGAAAATCGCTTATTATTAGACGATCCAGATGACTTGAGCCAAGATTATCCAGCTAATGAACGGATTCATGGTACAGAAATGGCTTGTCTTATTATTCATGGAGATTTGCATGCAGATGAAGAACCTTTAAAACGCCCTGTCTATATCAGACCAATCTTAAGACCTGACATCAGAGATTTTAGAACACCACGCGCAGAGATGATTTCCGAAGACATCCTTGCGGTTGATCTGGTACATCGTGCTGTAAAAAGGCTTTTTGAGGGGAGTGATGAGGAAGACCCGGTTGCTCCTCAGATACGTTTTATCAATCTCTCGATATGTGATCCTTCGAGAGTGTTTGATAATGCAATGAGTTCATGGGCAAGGCTCTTAGACTGGTTATCTTTCAAGTATTCGGTTCTCTTTATTGTCAGCGCTGGAAATCATCCACGTGATATTGAATTAGGTGTCACTAAGGAGGAACTAACAACAATAAATGATGATACGCTGAGAACTGAAACAATAAAATCTATTGCAAATGATATCAGACATCGACGCTTGCTATCGCCAGCTGAATCGATGAATTCTTTGACTATTGGGGCTTTGCATAATGATAATGCAACCATAGAACCAAATGATAGACGTAAGAATCTATTAGGTGATAGTGAACTTCCAAGTCCAATAAGCGCGTTAGGACTGGGTTATCGAAGGTCAATCAAACCAGATATATTATGCCCCGGCGGACGGCAAATGTATGATGAGAAAATTACAAATGCACATGCTAACGCCGTATTGTGCATCAATGAATCGAGTCTGTCTCCTGGCCATCTTGTTGCCTCACCTGGAACTACTGCCGGAGTCCTTGATGCTACTAGATACTCTAGAGGGACGAGTAATGCCGCAGCATTAGTCACACGGACAGCGGTAAAATTCTATGACGTTATTGAAGAATTACGCCAGGAAGAAAATGGAAATATTTTGGGAAATAATTATGTGTCAGTTTTGACTAAAGCAATTTTGGTGCATGGTGCGTCATGGGGAAATGCATACAATATTATCAAGGAGATACTAAGAACAGAAGAAAATAGTCGAGGATTTAGAGAACATGTTGGAAGATTTCTTGGATATGGAATTTTTAATGAAGAAAGAGTTTTTCGTTGCACAGACCAAAGAGCTACTATGATTGGTTGTGGAGAACTTACAGATGGGGAAGCTCACTTATATTCGATTCCTTTACCTCCTAGTCTTAGTAGCCAGAGAATTTGGAGACGGTTGACGATCACATTAGCTTGGTTAACAACAGTTCGACCAACAGACAGGAAATATCGATGTGCTTTTTTGTGGTTCAACCCACCGCTAGATAAACTCGAGATAATTCGTCAACAGGCAGATGGGCGTGCAGTCCGACGAGGTACAGTTCAACATGAAATATTGGAAGGTGAAAGAGCAGCCGTTTTCATTGATGTTGATAGGATACAAATAAAAGTCAATTGCAGAGAAGAGGCAAAACCGCTAACACAATCCGTTCCTTATGGTCTAGTAGTCTCTTTAGAAGTCGCCGAAGGTATTGAGATACAAATTTATAATGAAATACTAACCAGGATTCGCGCAGCGATAAGAATTAATACATCTAATTCAAATAATGAATAGAAAACAACATGGACTAACTCGTGCTAAGTAGTGAAGAACTACTTAGCAAAGTAGAAAGCCCATCCTCCGACTCAAAAGCAGAATTCTCTTAGATGCGCACTCCGAATGAGAAAACAGACGCGAAATTATCTCATGGGGTAAAATAACGGAAAAGGAGGGGGGAGGCAAGGGGAATTTTAGAGAATTAGGGAATTAGAGAATTGGGGGATTAGGTTATCAGATAATCAGGAAATCAGGGTGGAGGTTATCAGGTGATCGGGAAATCAGGGTGGAGGTTATCAGGGTAGCAGGATATCAGGATGGAGGTTATCAGGGTAGCAGGGTGTCAGGATTGCGACCCCTGCTGCTTCGCGAAGGCGAAGCAAAACGCAGGGGCTAAAGGGGAAAAATCTTTATTGGCGAGGGAAGAAATTGCCGAAAATAATTGACAGAGGTGGCTGGTTGTTGTATAATGCCTCTGTGTTTGTGTGAAAACATGCAAATACGACCCTGAGACGTCCTTAGTATGGGATGGTTACGGGATTATGGCAGGGTTTAGAATCTTCGGATGATTCGGCCGTATTCCTGCTGTTGAAACGGTTGACTCGCCGGAAGGGCCCAGCAGAGCCATAATTGAGGGCTCCCGCAAAGCGGGGGCCTGCCGGAATAACAAAAGGGTTTCTATCTTGTGAAGCCGGTGTGTGGAGCACAAGCTCGCCTGCCGGCGGCCATGGATAGGGCCCGTGGTGTTTATCAGGAAAGGAATAAAGAAATGAAATCCAAAACCCGCACTTCGGCTGATTCAGCCGACAAATCCTCGATAAAAACAGGCGCACAAATCATCGTCGATACGCTCCTTGAACAGGGTGTCGATACAATGTTCGGTTATACGGGCGGTGTAGTGCTGCCTTTGTTCGACAGGCTGTATGATGCGCCGATTAATTTTGTAGTTCCGCGCCACGAACAGGGCGGATGTCATATGGCTGATGCGTATGCCCGCGCCAGTGGAAAAGTCGGCGTTGTAGTAGCAACCAGCGGACCGGGTGCATGCAACCTGGTTACCGGGCTTGCTACAGCAAATATGGATTCGATACCGGTAGTTGCCCTGACGGGACAGGTCCGCACGGAGCTTATCGGAAACGACGCATTCCAGGAAGCCGACACCACCGGCATCACCCGTCCGATTACGAAATACAACTGCATTATCAAGGATGTTAAAGACGTGGCGCGTATTATTCGGGAGGCATTTTACATTGCATCGACCGGTCGGCCGGGTCCGGTGCTGGTTGATATGCCGGTTGACGTGGCGGTCAACAAGTGCAGTACCGGCGATCCTGTTGAGATGAAGCTGCCCGGCTATCGGGTTCGGACCAAAGGACACGCCAAACAGATATCAACGGCTGCGGAAGCGATAAATAAATCCAAGCAGCCTGTGCTTTATGTCGGCGGCGGTGTTATCAGCGCCAACGCAAGCCAGGAGTTAAGAGCCTTGGCGGAAAAGGCACATCTGCCCGTAACAATGACACTTTTAGGATTAGGCAGTTACGACCAAAGAAAGCCGGAATCTCTTGATATGCTCGGGATGCACGGCGCTGCGTATGCCAATTATGCCGTACAGGAGTGCGATTTGTTGATTGCCGTCGGTGCCCGTTTTGACGACCGGGTTACGGGCAAAGTCGAGACGTTTGCTCCGCACGCGAAGATAATCCATATCGATATTGACCCTTCGAGTATATCGAAGAATATTAACGTGGATATTCCTGTTGTGGGCGATGCCAAAGCCATCCTTGGCGAGCTGGTTAAAGAAGTTGAATACCGCCAGAGAAAAAGATGGTTCAATAAAATTGCCGAATGGAAGAAGAAGTTTTCCTTTCGGTATGACCAGGATTCATCGACGATTAAGCCGCAGTTCGTTGTTGAGGAGCTTTGCCGTCAGACCAAAAATGGGGCAATCGTAACAACGGGCGTCGGCCAAAATCAGATGTGGGCGGCCCAATTTTATAAATTCATCAGACCCAGACAGCTCATAAGCTCCGGCGGACTTGGGACAATGGGCTACGGTCTGCCGGCCGCCATAGGCGCTCAGGTAGCTATGCCCGATGCCACAGTTATTGATATTGACGGCGACCACAGTTTCAATATGACGATGACGGAACTTGCAACGGCGGTTGAGCACAATTTGCCGATAAATGTCTGTATCTTAAATAACGGATATATGGGAATGGTTCGGCAGTGGCAGGAGCTTTTCTATAATAAGCGCTATTCCAAGAGCTATCTTTCCAATCCGGACTACGCGGTCATTGCGCGTGCGATGGGTGCGGTTGGGATTACTGTCGATAAAAAAGAAGATGTTCCCAAAGCGATCAAGCAGATGTTAGCGGAAAAGAAGCCTTGCGTTGTTGACTTTAGAATCGAGAGGGAGGAAAATGTCTGGCCGATGGTTCCGGCGGGCAAAAGTATAGATGAGATGAGCGGGCTTGATATATTGGAAAGGTTAATCTGATTTGAGCTTAGAAAGTTGGATGACAAATGAAGCATATAATAAGTGCATTGGTTGAAAACAAGCCGGGCGTTCTTGCCCATGTTGCGGGGATGTTTGCGGCGCGGGCGT
This sequence comes from Phycisphaerae bacterium, assembly GCA_041862635.1. Taxonomy (GTDB): domain Bacteria; phylum Planctomycetota; class Phycisphaerae; order Sedimentisphaerales; family Anaerobacaceae; genus NIOZ-UU13. The sequence continues at coordinate 9,607 of JBGVTO010000348.1, forward strand.
TTAATATTGATTCGCTGGTTGTCGGCCGAACCGAAGACCCCCAGTTGAGCCGGATGACGATTGTTGTTATCGGCGACGACAGGGTGCTCGAGCAGGTCCGTAAACAATTGGCCAGAATTGTTCCAGTCGTTAAGGTTCAGGATTTTGTCGGCCAGCCGGTAGTGGCACGTGACTTGATGCTTATAGCCATATCTGCTCCCCCGGAGAAACGGTCTGAAATCTTATCGCTGATAGAAATGTTCAGGGGCAAAGTTGTGGACATCGGCCAAAAGTTTGTTATGGTCGAAATCAGCGGGCCTGAGGCCAAGATTGAGGCCTTCATCAATGTGTGCAAGCCTTATGGGATTAAGAGCGTGGCGAGAACCGGGACAATAGCAATGCCGCGACATGCAAAAATTGAACCGTGATTCGTATCACGTCAAGCACCAAACGAGAGGCGAAGGGGGGATTGGCATGCCTATAAATTCCTTGCCTAAACAGCAGCTTTTAATATAATGCGCAGGTGCGAAATCCGGCGGTTGAATGGATAACTCACCGTTTCACCGAATTCGAGCCGGGTTTCGGGTTTTGAAGAGTTTCAAGAGCAAGGATAGACGGTTTAATAATTCCTGGAATACAAACAGAGTAAGGAGAATTGAAGCTATGGCAGCAAAAATCTACTATGAAAAAGACGCTCCGATAAATGCGTTAAAGGGCAAAAATGTAGCGGTTATCGGTTACGGCAGTCAGGGCCATGCGCACAGTTTGAATCTGCGCGACAGCGGTATAGAAGTGGCGGTGGCTGAACTGGAAGGGACAGATAACTTTAAGCTCGCGACAGAGCACGGCTTTTCGCCAACCGACATAAAAACGGCTATGGACGGCGCGACGCTGATTATCGTAACCATTCCGGATGAGATTCAAGCGAAAGTTTATGCTGATTCAATCGGCCCCAATCTGGTGGCCGGCCAGACGCTTGGCTTTTGTCACGGCTTTAATATTCATTTCAAGTATATCGTCCCGCCGGAGACTGTTAACGTCGTGATGATTGCACCAAAGGGGCCGGGGCATCTGGTTCGCAGCGAGTTCGAAAAAGGCGGTGGTGTGCCAAACCTTGTGGCTGTCAAGCAGGATGCAACCGGCGATGCCAGGCAAATCGCCCTTGCCTGGGCAAATGGAATAGGTGGTGCCAGAGCGGGTATTATTGAAACGACATATAAAGAAGAAACGGAAACAGACTTGTTCGGTGAACAGTGTGTTCTTTGCGGCGGTCTGACGGCTCTTATTAAGGCCGGCTTTGAAACGTTAGTAGAAGCCGGATACCAGCCTGAGATTGCTTATTTCGAATGTATGCATGAGGTGAAACTGATAGTTGACCTTATGTATCAGGGCGGGATGAGCTATATGCGGTACAGCATATCCAATACTGCCGAATACGGTGATTTGACCCGCGGGCCGAGAATTATTCCTGAGCAAACCAAAGCCGAGATGAAAAAAATACTGTCAGAGGTTACATCCGGCGAATTCGCCAAAGAATGGGTAAACGAATACAAGTCAGGACTTAAAAACTTCAAAGCGCTATATGAAAAAGACCACAACAGCCAACTGGAAACGGTCGGGCGAAAATTGCGAAAGATGATGAAGTGGATTGATTCGAAAGAAGCCTAAAAGCAAGAAGAATGTTTCGAGAATCGTTATTCGAGACACGAAGTACGAAAGGCCGGAGGAAAGATGTTATGAGGCGGACAAAACCAAAGCAAATTACGATTGTTGACTGCCGGTTCGCGGCGAAGAAATCAAAAATTGTAAGTCGTAAATCGGTGGTTGCAATGTGTATCTTCGCTGTTTTGCTTCTGGGTACTTTGCTGGGGGGCTGTTCCCCATGGGCCGGGTCTCGGCAGCTTTCCTATCAGGCGAAACTTTCAGCCCCCTATGACCAGATAAAGGTAAAACAGAGCATCATTCACGACACGGTGCCTAAAATTCAAAGGTTGCAAGATGAGCTTGAACCCGGTTTTGCAGAAGCTGAGCTGATTAGCCATGGCAAGAACGTGGTAGTCTCATTGGGACAAAGCAAAGATGGTTTCAAGACCTGGTTCAATATGGTTACTTTCCAGGAGAACGAATTGAATGCGGTACGCAAGTATTTCTTCTTCGTAGATGACGAGGCCAAGAGTTTTCAGCTTAGTCCCAATCAAGGCCTTAGGTTTGACTGCGAAATGGTAATAGGAGAAGAAATGCTTGCTGAGCCCGGCACAACCGAAAATGCAAGGCGAATTGCAATGCTGCGGAACATTTTAGACAATTTTCACAAGGATATAAATGAACTTAGTGAGGATACAGCCACCAACGAACAAGAGAATAAAATGCTTGATATTTGCAGGATGCTCATAAATCAAACATTTGAGGTGATTTTGCGCGAACTGGACAGCTCACCTGTGCTGGCAACGAGACTGAGCCAGCCCGGAGGTGTTGAATTCAATCACATTAATTTCGACAAGGGCAAAATCCAAATGGTTGTCAGGGGAGATATTGTCACGGTCAAAATCCGCTTAGGCGCGTTTAAGCATATGATAGAAGTCAAAAAAAGCAAACCAAAAAAAGAGCGGGTACGTAAGCCGAGTTCTGTACCCCGCCACTGGTAGCGGCGGATGGCGACCATTTATCTTGACCAACTGTTGCCAGTTGGCTCTCCCGCACCTATTTTGAGAAGCCAACGAAAATCCCTTACATAAGCATTTTTGGCAGCATCAAGCTTTATTTGCCGAATCAACAGTGGACTCTCAAAATAGGTGCGGGAAGCAACCTACCCGCTGGCAGAGTCCGCCAAAAGGACGGCGGACTCACACTCGGGCCGAGTTGCCAGCTACTTGGTCTTGCAGGCGGTGGGGTTTGCCCTGCCGGCGTCGTCACCGACGCCGCGGTGCGCTCTTACCGCACCATTTCACCTTTGCCTCCCGCACTCACTTTGTAAATTCAAGGCTCAAACTTGTCTTTTAGCTGCTTTTTCTACGGGTGACATTCACCTTGCAGCTTGCAAGCTCGAACTCGCAAAGTGAGTGCGGGATCGGCTGTGTATTTTCTGTGGCACTTTCCCGCGGGTTGCCCCGGGTGGCTGTTAGCCACCACCGTGCCCTGTCCTGCTCGGACTTTCCTCCCCCGCCTTTTTGCTTCGCAAAATCGAAGCAGCGGGGGCGGCCGCCCGACCCACTCTTTTTATTGACTGCTTATTATTTACTTTTGTCTATTCCGGTACCAACTACGAACTATTATAGCAAAAGTTTGCTTGATTTCCCACGGTTTTGTGGCTGATTAAAAATATTTAAGCAGCTACTCTTCTGGCAACCGCTTTGTGATTTCGATATGTTTTTTAAAGTGCACATCATCAGTTTCGGGAAAATCGATTCTGTAGTGGACACCTCGACTTTCCCGCCTCATTTGAGCAGATTGGGCCATAAGCAGGCAAACGGTGAGCATATTCTGGCATTCCCAGCCCTGGGGTGAATCAAAGATTTTGTCCATCACATATCGCTGCCAGAATCTGATAATCTCCTGGGTCTCTGCGAGCAGTTGTGCCTTTCGGGCGATGCCGACATTTCGCCACATAAGAGCTCGAAGTGAGTTTCTAACATCAGCGGCATCCAAACGGGTGCGGTCTGAAGGGGTTATTTGATATTTTATCAAAGGGTGCCTGAGATGGGCAGCGCCCGCTTTTGTGCTTTGCGAAGCAACCTCCCCTGCTGTTTTGCCGAATACCAGGCCTTCGAGCAGAGAGTTACTGCCGAGTCGATTTGCGCCGTGCAGGCCGGTGGAAGCTATTTCACCGCAGGCGTAAAGATTTTCGATATTTGTTTTAGCCGAGCTGTCGGTCTTTACACCGCCTATCATATAGTGTGCGCTGGGCCGAACAGGAATGAGGTTGCGAGTGATATCTATGTCGAAACTTTCGAGCAGCTCGTTAATCTGCGGGAATCTTTTTGCGAAATACACCTTATCGAAGTGCCGAACATCCAGATAGACATGCGTTGACTCAGTTTTTCGCATTTGGGCCAGGATGGCCCGGCTGACAATATCACGCGGAGCAAGCTCGGCGGCCTCGTGGTATTCCTTCATAAAACGCCGGCCCTTGTTATCCAGCAGCACCGCCCCTTCGCCTCGAAGTGCCTCGGTAATCAAGGCCCGCGTGGCACCTGCAATGTAGAGCGTGGTCGGGTGGAACTGCATAAACTCCAAATCCTGTAATACGGCACCGGCGCGGTAAGCCATAGCGATGCCATCGCCGGTTGCGATTTGGGGATTTGTGGTTTCGCGGTAGAGTCGGCCTGCCCCTCCTGTTGCCAGGATTGTGTTTGCAGCCCAGATTATCTCCAGACCCCTGTGATTGTCGCGGCCGATTATTCCTATGCATTCGTTGTCATCATTGGTGAGCAAATCGATAGCGTAGAAGTTTTCCAATATTCTGATATTCGAACTCTGACTGACTTTTTTTATAAGCGCCTCTGTAATTATCCGTCCGGTTTCATCTCCGTGGGCGTGGGCAACACGAGGGCAACTGTGGCCGCCTTCAAG
>JBGVTO010000349.1:0-43749 GCA_041862635.1 Phycisphaerae bacterium
ATTGTTTGTTGGAGCTGGAAACCTGATTTTTGGAAGCTGTTTCTCCGGGAAGCTCGGCGATAGTTTGGGAAACAGGCTCCTCCATAATAGATATATCCGTGGTGTATTCGGGATAAGAAAGAGAGAAAATCTTCTTGAAGGTAAGTTTTGTTTTGTCCCGAAGCAGGTCCAGGACGTAGAATTCATTCACATTTTTAAGGGCATTATTTCTGGCCTCATCGTCAAGGGCGAGCACTTCATCGGAGCTGAAATCTTCTATTATGTCGTACTTCCAGGGGACATTCTCCGCTTTTTCCAAAGGCAGTTTGTAAAACTTTCTGTTGTAGATTTCACAGCTCAAGACCCTTGGGTTCGGCAGCACGATTTGAATCACTTTTTGTAAATCGTTGATAGTGCAATCCATTCGGTCCAGCTCAAAACCAACTTTCAGCTTAGCCGTATATCTCAATAAGCCTCTTTTCCAGCGAACAGTAATAAGGCTGGTCTTCTTTTCTTTTATCTCCGTAACACCTTCGGTTCTATATTCCAGAACCGCTAATTCCGCTATCGCCTGGATGGATTTAATCAGAAATGTAGTTGTTTTTGATTCAGTCCTGGGCGTCGCGGACAATTTTTTCCCTATCACAAAAGCCAACAGTCCTATGACTACAATGCTGGTAATGTAAATAGCATACCACATTTAAATTATCCTTTCTGTGTTTAGCCTTCGGGTAATACAATATCCATAACCGACAACAACGTCAAAATAAAAATCCACAGCCAAAGAAACGCAAATCCCGAATCTCGAGCAGAGAATTTCAAATTGTGTGAATTTGCTACCAATGGGGGAAAATTTTGTGTAAATCACTGATGATTTTGGCGGCGCAGCTGAGAAATCGGCGAGCTCGAGCTTACAAAATTACATCCGAATAACCTGGCTCTGGGTTAATTTGGCTTTGTGTATTTCAATCACCGAATCGAGCAGGTATTTATTTGTCGCATTCCTTTTGATATAGAGTCTTGGCTCTTGCCGGAACCTGTGATGATTCCATCTTGCAGAGAAAAGTGGGTCAAAATACCTTGTAACAAGCCAATATACCACTTTAGGAATAGCCCAAAAGGAGTAGCAAGACACTTGCCTCCGTTCTTACACACTTACACCACGAAAGTCCTCAACTCCTGAAAAAGAGTGCATTTCTTGAAAAATTTTCATTATTTGCTTTTTTTTCTTGACCTGCAATTTGAATCTTGGTAAACTAATCAAATACGATTAATTTAAAATGGGTAAAAGTATCTTCTGACTATGAGTACGAGGGGGGGTGGTTTTGATACAGTCCATTTTATATTTATATTCAGGCGCCTTGCTATTTATGAGGAGGCGGAGGACTGGTGGTGTACAAAAGCGGCAGATTATCGGTCGTATTGCTGTTGCTCGTTATGGCCACGGCGGCAAAAGCCGGGCCAACGATGAGCAATTGCAACGAGAGCTTCGTTGCGGGTGTTGTGTCACCGACTTCGGAAGCACATATCTTCTTTGTACGCGAAACAAGCCAAATTACCGAACCTTCCAATGCCCACCTGGCCGATATCGGCGTAGAGCTTTTAAGACCACCCGCTGATTTTACGAACTCTCCACCTGTTGGTGCACAGTCTTTGCCGCCCGTACCTGCAGCACTTTTCATGGTTTTGACAGGATTCCTTTGCGTTTCATTGGTTAAGGACCGCAGGGCCTGGCTGGGAGCTTTGGCCAGCCTGTTATGGGCGGGACAGACCAGTATTCAAGCCATCCCAAAATTAGCTGCACATATTAGCTCAAAGAAACATATTCAGCAAAAATCTCATACTAATACTGTTCGCTTACATCAGTTTGAAGAGTCTCTGCGTCTGCGCAGTGACATTGAAGGCACGAAATACATAGGTCTGCTTCACCATTTAGCCGGCATACCGAACGCCACAATGTCATCCGTACGAAGTCCAATATCATTCCCCGTATCAAGTACGGGGCAGGCTCTGCGGAAGCAGGAATCCAGAATAAAGAAGGCACACCTTCGCTACAGATTCGTGGCGTTTAAGAGTCGTGCGCGGACCAATTGCAACTTCGCAGCACCTCAATTCGCAATAATGCATCTTTCATCTTTACTAATCCAGGCAACGAACTGCCTGGCTTCCGGAGCCAAGCAGTATATTCATTTTTCACCAGGATTTACTTTTGCTCATCTGGCCCGCGGCCCTCCTAAGCCGGCCTGATGACTATAACCTCCTTTCTATGCGGAGGGTCATTGCGCGCAGGCCCTTCTGGGCGGAGGTTGATGGGATTCTTAGTAGTTAAATTTTCCATTTTTGCAGAAAAGCACTAAAAGGAATAGTAGCAAAAAAGAATTGTAAAAATGCGAATATGAAGCAAAAGTAAAATCAAGATAAACGTAACTAAAAAAACACGATTTACATCTGAGAGGAGGAGATGAACAGATGAAGAAGTTAATAATATTTTTTGTAGCAGTGGGATTGCTCTCAATCACAAATAATGTAGCTGCAAATCCGACGTATTATGAAACGGTCAGCCTCATGCGAGTATTAAATAATAGCGGTAGTGGCTCATACCTCTATGACACCTATACCCATACATACGACGGTTCCGTTGACCCGCTCGTGTATACTGGTACGTGGGGTACGGTAATCGGGTCGGCGACGCTTACTATCGTTGCCGACGATGTAGATGGCCCTGGTGATAGCAAGGACGGCGAACAGGACCCAGTCAGTATTAAGATCGACAGTGGTAGCTATATCCCACTCGACAATCTACAGGATATGGGTTTCTACACCAGCTTTGCTTGGGACCCGGGCCCAGGAAACTCAGGTACTCCGGGAGCAATAACCACCACTGTGTTCGACCTGGGCTCATACTTTGACCTATCGTTATTAGAGGGCAGTCATACGCTGACCGTACAGATTGGAATCGAGCCGTACTGGGGAGCTGAGATTGAGACTTCCACGCTGACAATTGTATCGGCCATTCCGGCACCCGGTGCTATTCTGTTAGGCAGCATTGGCGTAGGTCTTGTCGGCTGGCTGCGAAGACGTCGTACACTGTAAAGTAAAAGAAGTATAAAAAGCAACTAATGCTTTGTCAAGCGTGCTTTGAGGGCTGTCATTCCGCACTTGATGCGGAATCCAGTACTATCAATAAGTCTGGATTCCCGCTCCCCGATCGGAGTCGAGGACAAGTTTCGCGGGAATGACAAACCATCATTTGAGCTTTGACAGAGCACTAATGGCAGGGTAAAAACTCTGCCGTAAAGTGCAGATATGAACTGAAATCTACTCTTTGAAAGGAGGCAAAGCAACGATAGATATATCCGAAAGAGGAGATGAAATTAATGAAAAAAAGGTTCATTATAATCTGTGTATTTTCAATGCTGATTCTGACAGTCAGTGGCACGACGCAGGCAGTACCGACTGAGGTCACATATGAGGATGGGCCTCAAGACGACTTGGTCATCCCAGAGTATGGGCTCCACGAGCTGGGTAATCAACCCCCCTTTCCAAATGATGAATGGATCGATTCATTCTAGGAGCCCACAGAAGAGAGGTCGTGTTTCGATGAAGGAAACGAGGATTTGCCGATACCAAATGTAGAGGTGTTCATCACTAATATGACCGGCGTGCCATGGTTCGACGTCTGGTACGTAGCGGACCCGGAAACTACACTGACGAATCATGACGGCTGGGTCAATGGAGGTTTGGCCTTCAAGATTGACAGTATCGGGGTGAACCGACCACTGGTTTTCGAGAGCATGACAGTTGACGACATCTTCGAGCCCGGCGAAATGTGGGCGTTTATCATTCAGGACTACACCAACATGTGGCAGCTTCCGCCGTCGGCTTTCGGTAGTATAGGCGTAGGCTCCCTCAGTATGGGAGACCCGTTTTCATCGGGCAGCATCATTGCCATACCGGCTCCCGGCGCTATTTTATTAGGCGGTATCGGCGTGGGCCTTGTTGGCTGGCTGCGAAGAAGAAGAACATTGTGAAAAGATACGATTAACGCTATAAAAGCAAAAAAGGGCAAAGTCATACGACTTTGCCCTTTTTTGTTATGCTCCCATCAAAACCGAATTTGTCCCGCCCCGGCCTTGGCCTTCGCCGAGACGAGCTGGATTTATTCAGCCCGATGATTACTTCCGGCTCTCAACCAAGTGATAGTTCCCGCCAGCTTCCGATACCGTCCCACCAGGCACCAATGTAGTCAACAACAGACTTATCTTGGCTGCTCTGTCCGGCGATGGCTATTGCCATATCGCGAAGCTCCCGCATACAGTCCAGTCCCCCAATTTGCCACGCATCGACGCCTATACCAACCACTTCACGCTCTACCTGCCTAAAGTCCGTTTCATTAGTTGTCAACAGTCCGGCGAGCTTTTCAGCCTTTGGCTTCAACACCTCGCGCCAGCGGCCCTGCTCCGATTCGGCCTTAGCTAACACCTCCGTCAGCAAACGCTCACGATTTCTTTGTCTGCTTTGGCGCAGCGCTTTAGCTCGTGCCAGCCGTTCAGTACAGTGCTTTCGGCTTACAGGCAGCAACAGCATCTCCAGCAGCCCAGCCAAAGGATCGATAATCACCCAGACCAAAAATGTTGTCCCCAAGGTTCCCAGTGTGATTCCCAATACGAATTGGCCGATTGTACTGACGCCTATCATTCCAAGGCAGCCCGCCAGTCCACCTAAAAGAGGTGTTATCACATAAAACACCGCATAGTAGCTCGTGCTGGTTAGTGGGTGTTCTATTTGCAATTTCTGACTGCTGCTAATCCCTCTGTAAATCGCAAATAAATACAGGCTAATCAGCAACAGAACTATTAAGACACCGTGCCCGGACAGCGAGAATACAACCCACCAATTAACACCTGCCTGGCGTAATGCTAACACTAAAATATAACCAATGCAAACAATGAACCAGACCGTGCTGGCAAGATGAACTGACTTCAATGTCTTATGTCCGGACATGATATGTCCCCTCACAACCATGAATTGAATACTTTATCAACTTCTACTATACAACACGGTAGAAGGAAAACCTACCTAAAATACCCACCACCGCCATAGTAGGTAGTTTCTCCCCAGGGCTGCTGAATAAGATAGGCCCCGGTAAAAGCTCGTGCAATCGGCCGGAGCAACTCTTCTATCTTCAAAGACACAACAGCCAACACCGTCGGCGGCACATAAATTATATCGCCCTCCTGCAATAGAACGTCTTTACTCGTATCGCCATGAACAACCATGCGTTCAAAGTTCACTTCAAAAATTTTCGGCTTAACATTTTTATCTCTCGACGGCCTTATTACCTGAATGTGCTCCTGCCAGGCCATAGGGTTGAGTCTCGCAGCAGCAACAGCGGTTAATGCCGTATCACGGCCTGTATAGATTTTCGGCCCGGGCGAAAGGACCTGCCCCAATACGTAAAACACTTTACTTTGGTATGCAACAATCCGAATATCGATCGGCTTTTCACCTTCTAATTTGTAAAGCTCCAATACCTTCCCCCGGAGGATATTTGCAAGCTGGGCGGGAGTTCTGCCCGCCGCTTCTATTTCGCCCAAAGTTTCAAAGCTTATTTTGCCATCCGGACGAATCCGCTGCCGTTGCTGGTCTATCTCCGGTACCCTTGAGCAATGTACCTCAACCTCATCCGGCGGCTGTAAGACATAATTTTCGGCCGTAACATCGACCTTATCCGGCCTTAGAAATGCTTCTATGTCTGCCGGATTAGACGAAAAACAACCTGTTAGACTAATCGTAATTAGTGTCAAAAACACCACCGATATAAGCTGTTTGTGCTTCATTGTCATTCTCCATTTTTTTATTTGTTCTATCAGATTTCCCGCATATATATCGGTACATCTGAAAGCAAACTATAATCAAAATAAATTATGCTCATTACCATTTTTTATCAGACCTTTTCTCAAATCTCTCTGAGGCGTATCCCTGTGAGGACATGTATTTGGCTGTGAACAACAACGGTAATACAAAAATGCTACGAAAAGCCGGCAGCAACTGACACCTTTTTGAAACCAAAAGCTTGTGAACTACCTATAACCTCTGATACTTACAATCCCTCATAACATAACAAGCTGGGCTCTTATTGCAATCGCATTAGTTTTTAGAGAAGAACGGCTATAATTATTTCGCCCGTTTTTTTCGGACGATACGTGATTTTCTTTTTCGATAAATTCTAACCGTGATTGGGATGAAAAAGGTGGTAATTATTCCGGTGAGCTTTGCTTATTCCACCTTACGAATAGGACTCGTCTGGTCATATTTGATAGAAATTTCTCTTGCATCATTGACAAATCTCAAGAGCATTGCAATTTTGCTTTTGACGCGGGCCTTTCGATAAATATTTCTTGTGTGAGTTTTTACCGTACCGGGTCTTATACGCAAATACTTTGCTATGCTACCATTTTGCAGACCCTGGCAGATCAACTCTGCTATTTGGCACTCACGAGGTGTTAAACCATATCGCTTCTGCACATATGACCACTGCTTTTTGTTAAGCAATATTATTTGGTGGCGTTTTTCGCGGGAATCACCACCGGCGACATTATCGATTGATGGATTTGGCAATTCGAGCATGGTTAACTGCCCTCCTGTAACTGTTTGAGCAAACGCTGTGCTTCGGCCAGGTCTGTTGTTAATAGACCTCCGATACGGCTGTCCAACTCCAAAACCTGGTTCAGATATTCAACTGCTTTGTCCCTTTGTCCGAGTCCGGCAAAAGCTCTTGCTAAATGAAAACGTGAAGCGACAGACGCTGGTGTTTCGTTCGGATAGAGTTTAATACACGTAATGAAATCCTCGATGGCTTTGTTGAATTCGCCCAATCGGTAATACGCGACACCGCGGGTGTCGATTAGGTCAATATAGTCAGGTGCTATCTTTAGCCCCCTCTGGGCAAGCTCGAGCGCTTGCTGGAACTTGTCCTGCTCTTCGCACATTATCCAGGCCAGATTATTGATGACGGTTAGATTGTCAGGCTCAAGCTGAAGCGCCCTTTGATAGAGCACAACCGCCTCGTCAGGACGGCCAATGGTGTATAATAGTATAGCGAGGCCAGTCATTGCCTCAAGAGAATCAGGTTCATTCTTCAGTATCATCCCAAATATATCTTCAGCTGTTTCCCTGGCCTCACCACCATCACTTGTCACCAGGTTCTTGGCAATATCGATGAGCGTACGACTATCTTTTGGGTGCTTTTGGTACCACTGAGCGACCTTCCGGCTTAGCTGACTCCATAATTGGTCATCTTTGAGTAACTGTACTTGCGCTAATAGCAGGCTTAGGTCATTTGGTTCAGACCGAATCAGAGAGTCAAATTCCTTTTGAGCATCCGCCTTGTTGCCATTCTTGTGTAATGCTACCGCAAGGGCGATACTTATTCTTCGCTCCTCAGGGGTACCGACGCGAGAGACTAATTGTGATTTGAGAAGATTTACAGCTTTCTCAGGCTCGCCTACTGCAATATATACGTTGGCCAGATACAATGTGGTATCAGTATTGTTCGGGTCCACTTCACGAAGCACTTTGAGAGTTGGAATCGCCAGGATTGGTGACCTGACTGCCTCGGCACGAGCTTTCAGCAGGAGTAACGCCCTATCGTTGGGTATATGTGCAAGACCTCGCAAAGCGGCATCCATAGCTCTTCCGGCCTGTCCCTGCCTGAGTGAGATTTCTCCCAGAAGCACCCAAGCCCTACTGATTTCGGGTTGGTCTTCGGTCATCTTTTGAAGAATCTGTTTAGCATTTTCGATTACCGGAGCTGTTCCTTCGCTAAGCAGTGAACCCACTTTGAACAGCTGAAAGTCGATATCATCAGGACTTGATTGGAGAGCTTCATCAAGGATGGTCTTTCCCTGAAGGACTTTGTCAGGATCGCCTGATGCTAAAAACAACGAGATGGCCTGTTTTTGGACCCGGACATTGCTCGGGTCCAAAGATAGCGCTTGTTGAATATCAGCGAACGCCTTATCCGGCCGGCCTATGGAATTGTAAAATACGCTCCGGGCTATCCAAACTTCAATGTTGTTGGGTTCGATGGCAGCAGCGTGCTCAAGGTCTTCTATTGCCTTATCAGTCTGCTTGAGGGATGTGTGTGTTCGAGCGCGAAAGATATAAGCTGATGCGTTGTTGAGGTTATTTACTATTTCATCACAAAGTCTCAACGCCTCTGTCGTTTTGTTCTGACGAATATTGAGCTGGACTTGTGCAGCAGCTATCATCAGTGAATTAGGGTCCTGGATTTTTAGTTTAGCCAGTAATTCTTCAGCCTCGTCAAATTTATCTTGCTGCATATTGAGTAATGCAAGAGATAAACAGGCAGTTTGGTTATTAGGGTCATTGCTGAGGAGGTCCTGCAGAATGTCTGAGGCTAAACTTAACTGGCCGTGCCTGAGGTGGCTTTGCAATTGAAATTGCTGAAGCTGCGGGTGATAGAGCTTTGCCGCCGAAGCGCGATTCAGAAGCTTCTCGGCTTCGTCATATTCCCTCGCTTTGTAGAGTGCAGCAACAGTAGGAATTATTATGTTAAGGTCATCCGGCGAGTGGCTCAGTCCTTCACGATATGTCGAAATTGCCAGTTGTAACTCGCCGGCGCGTTCATAGGCTGCCGCCAGGAGCATTCGGCTGGCCTGATCACTCGGACTTGCCAGCAGATTTTCCTGCAGAAGTGTAACAATTTGGGGATAACGAGCTTCGAAATCGTCTGCTGCGAACCAAACTCTTGCTTGTTCATATTGCCATTGCCAGCCGTCCTCGCCCTCAAGTGACTTGATGTCATTGACGAGCTGCTGGGCTTTCTCGGGATCTGTGATAACCTGCTCGCACAGTAAAAGTCGGCGTTTTACAGGAATGTCATCAGGCAGTTTTTGTGCAAGTGCATCAAGCAGTGTGTAAACATTGTCTTTCTGATTCCACTGAGTATAAAATTGGGCAAGCAGCAGGCCTAATTGGCGATGGACGATGGGTTGCTCAATACGTATCAATGCATCTTTAACAATTGCTTCGCATTTTTCTTGATTGCCTTGTTGAGCCAATAAAATCGCAAGGTATCTTATCAGCTCAACAGCGTCGGGAAATTCCTCTATCATCTCACCTAACAACAATATTGCTTCATCTATCTTACCCTGAGCAGTAAGCAGCTCAACTTCAGCCATAACAATCCTAACTTGGGAAGGATGTTCTTTCTTCAGTTGAGTCACCAACGCCTCAGCTTCAGTGAAATTGCCCTGTTGCCGGGCGAGCTGGAGTTGCATAAGTTTAACCTCGAGAGCACCGTTAGTGGCCTTTTCCAATTCGGACAATTGTCTTTCTATGTCCTGCCACATTTGTTCATTCCTGCCCTGAGCTTGTCGAATGGGTTCGCCTGCTGAGCTTACTGCCAACAGCTGCATTCGAGCTTGTAAATAAAGTAGGACAGGTCTAAGATCTTCCGGTGAAAGTCTCATCGCAGTTGCGGCGTGCTCTGCCGCCTCGGTCCAGCTTCCGGTCTGGGCTAACATTTCGGCCAGGGCCAGACGTCCAGTGAAAAGATTTGGTCTTTCGGAAACGAGCGTGCGTAAATGCCCCAGCGCCAATTGTGTGTTGCCTAAGCGAAACAGAGTTGACGCCAATACCAATCGAACTTGTGAAGATGTATTACCCAATCCGATTGACTGCTGCCAATATTTAACGGCCTCAAATAAATTTCCTCTCTCGGCAGCTAAAAGACCTTCCAGGAATGCAACCGCCACAGGCGAGACATCCTTTAGGTTCATTTCGGAGATACAGTCGGCAGCGCGGTCGAGCTGTCTGCCACGGATAAACAGCTCTGTAGCTATTGGCATAAAATCCCAGGGCTGAGATGAAAGCTCTTTTAAGCCGGTCTCGGCAATCTTTAGCATCTTTTCCTGCGACTTTGATTTCAGTGCGAGCAGAGCCCATATTCGCCAGAGATTTTGGTCTGTCGGCGTGGCCTTTTGCACAGCCGTGAGATGTTCCTCTGCCTTATCCAGGATGTCCGCGTTGATAAATTCCTCGGCAAGGCGCAACTGCACCTCAGGGTCAGATAAATCCTGTTTTTCAGCCTGCTCTAAGTCAGTTAACGCTTTGGCGATGTCTTTGCTTCTTCGTTGGAAACCGGCACGGACTATATATGCCAGAGCCGAGGACGGATTATTGTTTACCGCTCCATCAAACCAGCTTGCTGGAGAGTCCGGGAAATCTTCCGGACGCAGCTCTATAAGCTGACCCAATGTTTCGTAGGCTAATATCTGGTCAGGATGTTCTTGTATGACGGCCTTCAATTGCGCTGCTGCTTCATCGAACTTTCGTTGTCTTACCATTGCCATGGCTAACATCCTATGAAGTTTAGGGTCATCATTTGTTTCGAGCTGTCTGTTGGCAATTAACTCGGCCTCGCCGGCCATACCCATCATTAAATATAGCTCGGTAAGCTGCATAGCAGCTTCGTAATTGTTTTTGTCTGCCCTCAAAACGGCTCGATAAGCTTCTATGGCTTGTTGAACATTGCCGCGTTTAGAAGGCCTGATTTTAAGCTGTGCATCAGCGTATTTGAGCAATGTGGGAACATCATTCCGCTCAACCCGGAGATACTTGCCTAAATCATTTGCCGCGTCTTCCCACCTTTGTTCATCATATGCTTTATTGCCAAGGACGAGTCCCTGTTCGGCCCTGTTCGCTTTCTGCCATTGGCGCAGTCCAAAGGCGATGGAGCCCAAAATAACAAAGCCGATTACCAGAACAATTGCCAGTTTCCAGTTAAAATATCTTTGAGGCATTTACTTACCCTTTCTGAATATTTTAGAATTCGTCTAAAATTGGTTGATGAAGTTATCAAGCAGTTTTTTGGCTGTTTGCCAACAAATCCATAGGTCCGTGCTTAGTGACAAATTTCTGACATATTTGGTGTCATAATATATCCATTCCTGGAAGTCTTTCATTAGTTGACGGGTTCTGTAAACCTGCCAGAGCCCTGTGATTCCGGGCCGAACCGACAGTCGGGCGTCACGCCAAAATGGACACAACATATTCTCCGATTCAGGAGAAGGCCTTGGACCGACAACACTCATCTGTCCAAGAAGAACATTAATGAATTGAGGTATCTCGTCGAGATATGTCTCTCGCAGGAATCTTCCAACGGCGCTTATTCGCGGGTCATCAGCCATCTTAAATTGTGGGCCATCGACTTGACTAACGAATCGCAATTTATCTTGTATCTTATCTGCACCGACGTGCATTGTTCTGAATTTTAGACAGTTGAATGTTTTTCCATAGAGTCCCTGTCGTTTATCCTTAAAAAATATCGGGCCTGGGGAAGTTAATTTTACTGCCAGAACGACGAAGGGAATTATGGGAGCGAATAGAACAAGCACTATTACTGCGGCGAAACAGTCAGCAATTCGCTTAAAGCTTCCTGCGTAAGAGAGCCTCGGCCAAATGCGGTAGCTGTTTTCGATGCATTGTTTGCGGTCCAGGTCGAATAGTCGCGAACGGCAAATCTGCTTTGAACTAACGTTAGTGCAGCGAGTCAACTGTTTCCAATCGTATTGTGGTCCTTTTACAATTCGGTTCTGCACAAATTGATTCTGCGGCACTAAGACTTCCGGGCCAATGATTGATGAGCTTATTACCGCTCCCTGTTCAATTTTAACGTTATCACCAATGACGGTCGGGCCCACCACGATTGCTTTCGGGCCAATATAAACGTTTTTTCCTAACAGCACTTTTCCGACTAATCTTGAATCCCGTGATATAGTATTTGCCCCGCACCTGCTTGTTGCCAGCAGGGGTTGAATTTTCGAAATGCCGGCCCTGCAAAAGTTCAGCAAACCATCTTGTGTTTCTAAATCCAACACGGCTCCGCCTACCTTAATTGCTCGCAGCCTCACTGCATTCGACCGACACCTTTCTAAAAGTGCGGAAAAGGATTGAGGCAAATCGCAACCGGCAAGAACCTTCTCGAGAACATTAGTTCTAACAAAAAGATGATGAGGCCAACCGGTAGAAACCGGGGCGAGTTCGGCCGAATCACGGTACAATCGACGGAATCCTGCTACTTTGCCCTGCGCTGTCAATCGCATTTTTTCCCGTTTACCCAAAAGCACAGGTGCGACATTAACCGCCACCACATCTGCCTGGATTTTAGCCAGTCCGCCTATGGCGGATTGAAGAAGCTGGCTATCAATTTGCGTAGCAAACCGTCCGTTGGAAACGACAAACCATGAGCTTCGTTTGGCTTTCCGCAGGAGCTGTGGGGGGATTGGAACATTTTCCGCATAAGTTATGTTCTTCAACTTCGGTTTTCGAGACTCAACGCTCCATTCTTCCGGGATAGCGCAAACAATCTTTCTGCTGTGGCCCCAACCCCTGCTGTTGCAGTGGCAAGCCTGCCCCCGCGAAAGCGGGGGTAAGCATCTGCTCAGGCCATCGAGAATGACGCCGGCAATAGGCTCGCTGGCCAGTGCAAAACGAAGTAGATTGTCACCGCTGCCGTTTGCGTCCGCGACCGGCGGACCATCTTTGTGTATGATTATCAGATTCATTGATGGATTAAGAATTTGGGTCCCGCAAATAATCTTCAGCCGATCAATTTTCCTGGGAAGCTCTGGACTCGCCTCGTCCCGTCTTCGACGGGCGGGGCTCGTTGGCATTGACTTCTATGTCTTGGACAAGGTTTAGCAGTTTTCTCCTGGCTCGCTTAATATTTTTCCTTGATTGGGCATTTTGTGCGTAATAGCCGTACTCACGATGCGAGTAACTCTGTCCAACTTGGACATTACTTAGTACTGTGCCCAGCACCCTTGCATCTATTTGCATTAGTCGTTCCTTTGCTTTTCTAAGCTCTGGTGTAGTAGTTTTACCCGCGAAGCTGGTCAAAATAACGGCATCTCCAAACTTAGCCCATATAAGCGCGTCGGGAAAGACCAGTACCGGAGGAGTATCAATAATCACGTGATCGTATTTTTCACTTAGCTCGTTTATTCGCCGGCGTGCTATCGGCGAAGCTATTAGTTCGTAAGCATCCATATAGCCGTGAGAATCCGACGCCAGCACATCCAGGCCGGTTGAAGGTATAGAATAAACAGCCTGGTTAAATTCTTTCCCTAAAAGTACATCCTGCAATCCCTTTGAGACTTTGGGAAGATTCAGGAAACGTGCAATATCCGGTTTTCTCAAGTCGCCGTCTATAAGCAAAACCTTTTTTCCAGACCTTGACAAGCTTGTTGCCAGATTAATGGCAAAGGTAGTTTTGCCCTCCTGTATCTCCGGGCTTGTAACAACCAGTTTATTTGGTATCCCTTCACCATCCAGTAACCCTAAATTAGTGCGAATGGTCTGGAAGTCTTCGGCTATCTGTCCCGGAAGAAGAGCCGGTTTGATGGTGTGTGAGCTCGTGGTGGTCCCGATTATTCGAATACCGATGCGTTTAGTTACATCATTGGGTGTGTGCAAGCGCAGGTCTGCTTTGTCTTTTAGAAAAGCTAACAGCATTCCACAAGCCATTCCACCAAACATAAGGGCCATTGTGTATTTAATACGCTTGCTTGGCACAGGAACAACTGTGGTTTCATAAGGAACAGATATCCGAGCCGGCCGTTTTCTTTCCATCTCCATCTGTTGAATACGCCGCCGGATAGTAACTAACACTTCCTTGGTAAGAGCCAACTGCTCTTGTTGCTCTATAATGGCTAATTGTTTACGACCGAGCTCTATTGTATTGATGTCTTCCTTGTCTATTTTAGCCTGTAATATATTTCTCTGAGCAATTAATCCCTGCAGCTCAAGTTTTGCATCGGCAAGCTCAGCCTCTCTATTTTCGCTTAGCTCCTCAGCAACATTTTCATCAAAAGTTTTTTCAACCTTTTCACGATGTTCTTCCAGTTTAGCTTCGAAAGCTTCTAAAAGCTCGGCTCTCTGTTTAAGTTTTGGATTATCATCTGACAGAACTTGCCCGGCGGAAATAAGCTCCTCCTCCAATTGAGCTATGCGCTCGGTCAACATTTGAATCAAAATGTCGTTCTGAACAAATGTGTGCCGCCTTTCGAGCAAGGCTTTCTGTAGAGTTTTCCTGTCCTTAGTTTTTTCGAAGAGCTCTATTTTTATCTCTAAAAGGACCTTGTCTGCGTCTAATTTTGTTGCGAGCTCTTGTAGAACTGCAACTCGTTGGATCATAATATCCTGGCGTTGAGTTAACTCTACGCTACCATACTCTTGCGCCAATTGCCGGAGGCTTTCACTTTGCATCTGTAATTTTTCTTCATATATTCGGCGCTGGTTTTCTAAAAGCTGCAGCTTTTGATCTTCCCCCTGGGATGATCTGGAACCTTCTACAGCCATATAAGCCATGCGAAAAGAAGTTGCTATTTGTTCCGCTTCTTTGGGATCGCTGCTTTCAATATTAATGTTTATCAACTCGCTGCGCCCGACCGGAATAGCAGTAATAATTTCCTTAATTATTGCCTGCCGGAGAACTTCAATTGGGTCGGCTGGTTTTTCGGGCAATACAGCGGCAATAATTTTCTCAACTATTGCTTGACGGAAAGTTTTCACTAAACCGACTGTTTTTTCAGACAAAGGACCTCTCTTCTCAAAGAACTTAAGCCCTTTGTCTGACAGGTCGTCTGCCACCCATTGAAGCACTCTTTGATCTGCTATGATAAGCCTTGCCTGGTCAGTCTTGAAGTTCTCGTACATCGGCATTACACGTTCCGAGTCCTTGTCGCTGAAAAGGACGTTAGGAATGATTGGTGCCACCCGAATTGAAGCAGTGGCACGGTATTGAGGTTCTATCAAAAACCATACTGCTGGAATCCCAATAGCGCAAATCACCACAAACGTCACAAGCGCCAAAGGCCAGTGGTGAAGTATGCCGGCAATTAAATTGGATATGCTCTGGCCCCCAGGTTCAGGTGGAGTTTCAAAATTAACATACTCTTGTTCAATCACCTGATCATGATATTTCTCTAAATCGTTCATTTCTATTACTCCTCATCTATTTTGTCGTTTAATTATTATTGCTTCTTCTTTGCCTGGAAGCATCGTAAGTTTTGCCAGAAGCCAAAGCTCACCAATCACCGCCGCAAGGGCCAATGGCATCATCGCATATCCACCAAAGTCGTGGAATATTGTTTCCCAGTAATCTCCTTCAAGCACTGTGAAAAAAACCGCTGTGATTGCTAATCGCATGGTGTTACATAGTAAAGCAATGGGCAGGCTCGAAAGGAGGACTATCAATTTCTCCCACCATGTTCGTCTAATCAGCAGAACAACCAATCCGCCAATCACAAAAAAGGCGGTGATCATTCTCAAACCATTGCACGCCTCAGCAATAGCAACACTTGCATCGCCGATATTGATAATATTGCCTTCTCGTACGACCTCGTAGCCCACCATCTCCAGACAAAAAACGGCTGACGAAGTAGCCCAATGTTGTAGAGGCAGCGTCACAGCAGCCTGGACACGGTTAGGCCAGGGGAGCATTAAACATAGGAACAATAATACCGTAGATACCTTTTGGAGAAGCTGCCAGCCAAACAGAAGCAGTACCAGTGCAGCAACACTTAGAACAATAGATAATCTTTCTGCCGAGCTGTACATAAAGAACAGCCCAAACAGCCTGATGCCCTGCGCCGCCACGAAGGCAAACAAACCCCAAACGGAAGGTCTTATTCTGCACTGAGCGATTGGCTTGCGTCTTGACCACAGAACATAAACAGCCAGGAAAGGAACTAAAAGGCCAGAGGAGTATTCATCACTTCTTCGCCATAAATTCCAAAGGTCGGCGAAGCCGGGCCAGTAAGACCAAAGAAATGCAATTAGAACGAGACTTCCCGCAAGCCAAGGTACAATTTTTGTTTTGCGCGACTGCACACAATTTGGCATTTTTTCATTGATTTTACGAAGTGGTAACTGCAATGCATGCTGTAATCTACTCGCGTTATGCTGCACAACTTCTAAAGCCTGGCCGGCCAAACGCCCCAGCATTCCTTTCGGTCTGAATAATATGGATTTTTCTTCCGCAACAGTATTAGCTCGCAAAGACACGTTGTAGTCGAGTATACATTGTTGGATTTGGCAATTTGGCCCTACTTGTGCACCTTTCCACAGCACGCTGTTCAGCACAATGCTGTCTTCGCCGATACTAACATCATTTCCTAATACAGTCGGGCCAATAACAACCGCGCCCTTTGAAATGTGAGCGCCGTCCATGACAACAGCCGGTCCGTAAATTCGCGCGCCCGGCTCAACTTTGGCATTAGCAGCTATCCACATTGTTTGTGAATCGGCATCCCTGCAGGGTTTTAGATCCGCATTCAGTTTTGGAGCACCTTCAAGGTAACTGGCGATGGCGTATAGGTATTCTTGCCTGTCACGGAAATTGCCGACGTGATTTGGCAACGTTGCTGTGTGAACAGTCTTGCCGGCACGGAGCATTTCAGGAATTAAGCCTTCCTTGATATCGAAGTAACCTGCTTTCGGGATATGTTTCAGAATGCTGGTTCGGCAAACATAAATCCCTGCTGGCTCACCCCTTGATTTACCACGCCTGTCAGAAGCGTGCGCATCCGCATTCTCACAGTCAGGATTCAACATCACGGTCAAATCGGACTGACCATCGCGGTGTGCATTTATCAACACATCAATTTTGGGAGGACGTATTATGCTGGCAGGAAATACCAGAAGGGTCCCCGCCTTGCGGGAACCTAAGGCATCTGTTTCATCACAGGTGGCATCGCGAATACAACCTGCAGTGCCGACCGGCAGTGATTCGTCCAGAAAATTCAACTCCAAACGATTCTCGGCGCGGATTGATTCTTTTAGCAGTGAACCGGCAAAGTTGGAACAGATTGTTACCTGCTTTATACCTTGATTGGCTAAAGAAGTCAGCAGATGTTCTAAGACGGGTCTTCCTGCTACAGGCCATAAGGCCGTGGGCAAACGCGATGCTAATGAGCAACGACCAAAGTCATGGCTACCGGCAAGTATAATAGCTTTGATTAGCTGTTTTCTACACATTCGGATTACCCAGTGTTAGTCCTGTAAACTGTTCAGAAAATGACGAATCCTCTCAGTGATTGCAACAGGGCTGGCTTTTCTTTTCCGGGGGATGAAGTTTTTCAATTTGCGAATGCCATCCGGCAAATCTTTGACATCATACGCTGCCAATATGTGCCCAAGCTCCTGAAACTTCTTAGCAGTTGCTACTTGGTGGTCGTTGACATGCTCTTTATATCGCTTCATACGTGGCATAACCAGTAACGGTTTATTGTTCTTCAATGCCACCGTTATCGTACCAACCCCAGCATGGCTTATCACGCTTGATGCTTTCTTAACGCGCTCATCAAAGTCCCTTTTCTCCAAAGAGGCCACAGATTCAAAGTTGTGCGGTTTGTACGAAGTTTCTCCTATCTGGGCAAATATTTCCTCGTCAATCAATCCTTGGTCAAAGATATTGTCCACAGCTCGGACGAAACGGTCGAATGGAAACTGTGTCCCAACGGTCAGAAAAATCATATCACCGCACCTACGTATTCCACATTACTATATTGCTCGGCAATTTCGGGCCACTGCACAAGGAATAAGTCAGCTATGTGCCGAACCATCCTACCTGACAGCGATACCCACCCCACATTGGCAATACTGTCGACCCAAACGACTTTCGCGCCTAATAATTTGCCGAGAAAACACATAATGCAGCCCACCGCTGCACCAGTGCTTATTACAACATTAGGCCTTTCGTGTAGAATCACCCTTATGCAGCGGACCAAAACAAGAATAACCTGCAAAAGATGTTCACGGTTGCATTCGCCCACAACATAGGTCGGACCATACTGCTTAAGCTTCTTGGCAACCATATTCGCAGTAGAAACGTAAAAAACTTCGTATTGTTGCCAACTATCTGCAAGTTTTAGCAGCTCTGTTAGATGCCCTCCCGCCGATGCAGTCAGGCAAATTTTCATTTTGATGTTTTTAGATAGCACCATAGATATTTGGTTGGTGTCCTCATTTGTCGCTGATTTCACAACAAAATCTTTACGACATAAGTTAGGAAGAAAGTCCTCCCTTTATTTTCTGACAACGAAAACAAGCTCTTAGTCTTCTCATTTGTTCATTGCGATAAAAATTCATGACCTTGTCTGGAATCCGCCTTTCCTCTTTTTTTAGATGTGCGTAGAGATATCCTGTCATTCTTAAAGCGCTCGCGAAGAAAATAGGTCTTTCCCAAAAAGCGCGGAGAATTGATTTTGCCACCATAAAAAGTGGATGTGTACCTAACTGGTATTCTACGAATCCTTGGTATAACTTTCCATGCAGAACACCATTTCTCAATCCTTTTCCCACGGGGCGGTGGTGAATCACCTTGTATTTTGGAAAAGATTTTGTTTCCCAACCAGCCATACGAGCCATGATTTCGCTCAGAGCGTCGACTCCGCCGTATTTCAAAGGGATGTATCCGCCGATTTCTTCATAACATTGGCGGCGAAACAATTGAATTGCCCCGGGTGTGCTTATTCTCGCAATAAAGATTCTTCTAAGTCGACCATTGACCTCATCAAGATATACCCCTGAAGCGACACCCAATTTCGGATTATGATTGAACTTTTCCAAAATGCTTTCATAATATGTTGGTTCGAGTGAGATATCCGCATCCAAACATCCTAAGAACTCATATTTTGTATCTTTAATCTTCTCATAACCTGATACAAAAGCTCTGATTTTGCGGTCATAGTAGCTTTCGGTGTCATTGTGTTGAATATAAAGATAACTTATGAAATCGCACTGCGATTCATATTTTTTTATGATTTCCTCCGTTTTGTCAGTTGAGTTATCGTTGACTATCACCCACTTTTTTGGAGGGACACTCTGCGCGATAATGCACTTTATTGTTCTTTCGATGTACGCTTGCTCATTATGGACAGGAGAAATTAAAATGTATTCGCAACTCACAAAAAAATCCTTTACTGTTCTAAGAACTAAGACCGGTCATATTTAAGCCAAACGTGCGAAAATTTAGGGAGCAAGTATAAATCGGATACAGGCCAAACTTCGTTTCCATTTGAACGAAATTGTCTCCCGATGACTGGGACGAAAAACATAAAGTAATCCTATGGGAACCAGCCGCAGTAAGTGACGGAGAAAAATGATTGCCGCGTAAACGGTTCGGCCAATACTACCGTGGTGCTTTTGCCAATAGTGCAAGTCAGCTTTTTGCATTTCAATATAAAACCTGATTGGATCGTTATTAGAACTGGCGGCGCCGGTATGGATGGTCTCAGCGTTTGGATAAAATATAATATCCCATCCTGCATGATGAAATCGCCTGCACCAGTCAAGGTCTTCACCATAAATGAAAAAGTCTTCGTCCAACAACCCCACTTTGTTCAGAGCTTCCCTCCGAATCATCCAGAAGCAACCACTGAGCACATCGACCTTTTGCACAATGTCGTGGGCCCAATAATTCATAAAAGTCTCTGAAAAGAAACGTGATTTTGGAAATAATTTGTTAAGCCCTAATGCTTGACACAAGTTATTCCAGATTGTGGGGAAGTGCCGACACGAAGGCTGAAGTGTCCGGTCTTGATTTAAAATCCGGGGCCCAACCATACCTGCAGTAGGATAGTTATCCATGAAGCTAATTAAATTCTCAATACAGCCGTTCAAAACAATCACATCGGAGTTAACAAGACAAATATAACGGCCAGAGCTTTGATGTATCCCGATATTATTGGCCCGAGCAAAACCCAGATTCTGCGAGTTTTTAATGAGTGTTACCTGTGGGAAGTCTTTCTTGACCATTTCGACCGAGCCGTCGGTTGAGGCGTTATCTATGACAATCACCTCGATGTCTCTTTCACCACCCTGATCATATATCGACCTAAGGCAGTCGCAAAGAATACTCCGCGTGTTCCAGTTGACTATTATTATTGATAAGTCTAACATCAAAAACTTTAGATCAAAAATATTAGGAATGACGGTTATCTCTTTTCTTCAATAGCAAATTAATAATATCATTCAAAGTATTTATATCCTTCTGAACGTTAAAATTTCTTCGAGCAAAATTATATGCTTTTTCTATGATATATTGTCTTCTTACACTATCTCTTAAAGACTGCCTGATTATATTTATAGTTTCTTCAATATTTCCATCAGGATAAATTACGCAATTAATGTCAGGCTGTAAGTAATCTTTTGTACCTTCCGTAATATTAGTTATTAGCATTGTTCTCAAAGACATAGCTTGGACTATTCCACGATGCCCATTTGCAGTTTCCATATTCCTAATTGGTAAAAAAAACAATCTTGCTTTAGCTATATAACGACAATAGTCCAATTCCGATATACCCGATACTATTTCAATATTATCTGTGAATTTAATATCCTTTAAACAATCCGGATAAACAATAACTACAAACCGAACATCCAACATTCTCTCAGCAATTTTTGACAAATATTCATAATTTCTACCCGAAAAACCAGCCGAGACAATAAGATCTTTTTTTGTGCTGTTATTGCTCAATTTGATATATCTATCATCATCTAAATAAGGACCTGACAAAAGTTTTTTTATGATTTTACTTTTTGGAATATTTAGCATTCTCGAATATATATTTTTTTCATGTTCAGAATAAACAATAATAAAGCTGACGGAGCTACAAGCATATTTTGCGATTAATAACTTTATGCCGGTGTATACACTTTGTGTATTAAAATTCCAAATCACATGATTAATATTACATAACGTTAGCCGATTAATTATAGAAACCAAGAAACCTATTCTCGGATTATCAGATATGACAAGCTTTATATCGCAACTTTTATATTTAAATCGACAAATAAAAGCCGTAACAAATATATTGATGAAATAACAAAACTTATTATTTCCTTTAATAAATCTCCTTATACTTTCTTTATAATACCTGTGTGTTGTATCTACATTATAAAAAGTACTTCTGAATGGATCAGACCTTACATGTTCTGAAATAACAAGTATATTCATATTAATGATAGCCTTTGCCTAAGATACTTTCTCATATACTGTCGTTTCACGGTTGGAGATTAATTCGTTTCACAATTTTTTTTTGACAGATACCAAATACCTGTCCTTTTATAGAGCCCACAATAGCAAAGTTAAGATACAGGAGTATCATTATCTGACCAAAATATGATACACCCAAAAAAGCCACGCAATGCCCTAAAATTGCTACGAAGAGACACCAGGCTAAGAACTGCTGTTTATGTTTCTGGTTTGGGAGAGACAAACGTAAGAGTGTTCGCAAGGCCATATATAACATTACTAAAAGCAAAGCAAGAGTTACAAATCCCCCATTTACTCCTTCCCTAATATAGTGGTTAGTAACATCACTCAGCCCCCGGCCCCAGTGTGCCGTGCTGCGACAGCCCAGAAATACCCACTCGCCAAAGTGGTTAATTGCCTGGTCAATAAGAAAAAAACGGTGCCAGCCTGTCGAACCTCCTACAACGCCTACCCTGGAGATCAAGTGCCAAACCGGCGCTCTCATAACAATGTGAAGGGCAGCCAGCGAGGCAAAAAGACCCCACCCGGCACAAGCCGTATATTTTCGCCACCTGTACCCGCATAGTATAATCAGCACTACCAGCAATGTTAAAATTGGCGTGCTCGATGCTGTAGCTGCAGCAATAAAAGCACTCGCCCCCACTGCCGACCAGAGCAACAATTTAGATTTATCCTGTCGTGCAAAACCTATAAACAACGGAACCAATGTGGCCCAAAACAGCCCCAACATGATGGCATGCGGGAATGATGCCTGACACCGATATCGCCCTTCACGTACTACAGTCTCCACTCTGCCAAGAACTGCAAAAGGATTTTGCCCTGTCACCCACTCCAATCCTACTAAAACTGCTAACACTAAAGAGCAAACAGCGAAAACTTTGGTTGCCAGCTTTATGTCAACCCAGGAATTTATGTTTATTCGGAAAAGCCAGTACAAACCTATGACATCAAACAGCACCCCACACTTGTAAATCAATGCCCTCATATCTGCCCACTGTATTACGTATATAAAAGCTCCACAAATAGCCCATACCAATACTAACTTATCAAAACGGTTCCATTTGAATGTCAACCGCTCTCCCCACAAAATAGTCCGGAAAAATCCTACCAGAACGAGCATCCGCAGGGGCGTAAAATCTAAATCAAAGATGATCACCCTCTGATCTGCCGGGACAAAACAGGCCGCCAAAATAAATGGCAGCAGGAAATATTTCTTGGGAACAACGAAAGTCAGAATCCCGAGAAAGACGGTAATTACGACTGTTCCTTGGCTAATCATCTGGTCTTGGCCTTTATGGAGCGATAATACTTAATGAGCGCCAGTGGCGCAAGAAAGTAAGCCAGCGGTTTGTAGTAATAGGGGTCACACGGGTGCAGTCGCAGACAAGCAAAGGCGGCTTTCAGTGCCTCCCGATTTCTGTCAGCACGGCGTAAGTCGAGCACGCTTTCCATAAAATGTGGAACGATGCCGATTTCCTGTTCCATATATCGATATTTAGCTGCTGATGCTGGTGAATTGGCAGAAAGATATTCGGTGGGATTAAGCCCCCGCCGCTCACAGGCGCGCATCAATACCTCTCGGATCATCTGTTTAGTTCGGACCGGATCCCGCCTGATAGTAGAGTCGAGGTGCACGCGATGAGAATAGAAGCAACCACCAAGTACCATCATTGAATAACGCTCCCCTACACGAAGGATGTAATCAATACCCTGCCCGATCCTCAAAGTCGGTTCATAGCGTATGTTACGCACCATTGATACTCTGAACATTCCCACAGCATCGTTGGTCGGTATCCGCATCTCTTCAATGCCGCGGCGGCACTCTTCGACACTTTTGGAGGCAAGCCAAGGCGCCACACACTGCCCACGCAAAATCATGTTGAAACCGGTGAATACAGCAGCCAGCTCAGGATTTTCCAGCATGCACTCGACTTGACGCTCAATGCGATGTGGGTAACTGACATCGTCGGCATCCTGAATTGCATAGAATTTGCCGGACAATTCCTCTAATGCTCGGTTAAGAGCCACCGCCTTTCCACTGTTCTTCTGACTTATGATACGAATGCGAGGGTCCTTGAAGTCGGCGATCGTATCCATGCAACCGTCCGTACTGCCATCATCTATAATCAGTATCTCGAGGTTAGAATAAGTCTGAGACAGTATGCTCTGCACAGAAGGCCGCAAGTATTCGCCTGCATTGTAAACTGGCAACAAAACTGAGACAAGGGGTTCAGTTTTCATTATTCCTCCTCATGGTGACATTGATCAATCTTACGTATTACCCGTGCGGGAACACCACCAACAATTGTAAACGGTGGAACATCCTTGGTTACCACTGCATTTGCTCCCACCACTGCTCGCTTACCAATTATTACACCTTTCAGAATCACACAGCCTTCAAGCAAGGCGGCGCCATCCTCGATAACTACTGGAGCGCTTTGTAATTTCGAAGTTGTGATACAGGATTGCTTAGGCATATTGAATACATGGTCATGGTCTGTGATAAGCACTCTACCACCAATACCTACATCATTACCGATTGTTACGGATTCAGCAGCACCACAATGGAAATAGAACTGAATGCCACAGCCGTCACCAATGATTATCTTGGGCCGCTTTCCATCCCACTTGCCAACAGCCTCAAGACGGGCACCTTTGCGGATAAGGACCTTCTTTCCAATGCTGATTGCCCGTGGATTTGTCAGCATGTCTGGTCGAGCCAGCCGCGACCGCCAGCCAAAAAAATGGAATCGCCAACGCCAGCGAATGTAATTAGCAACTGCGGTAATTAGATTTAATGAACGCTTCAACTTCATAGAACATATTCTATTCAACTGTAGGGATTTTGCTCCTCACTTTGGGCATGTGTAAGTTTCTGCTGGGAGTGCAATATATGCTCATATAGTTCGACCAACTGGTCATTTAATTTGTTAATGTCATAATTGGCTTTAACATGTGCACATCCTGCCCTGCCCATCTGGGGCCAAATTTCGGGATGCTCAATTAGATAGCACAGTTTTTCCGCAAGAGCATCTACGTCTCGTTGCGGCACCAAAAACCCGGATCTTCCATCCAAGACACTTTCCGGAATTCCTCCAACTTGAGTTGAAACTACAGGTATACCGGCTGCTTGGGCTTCGAGAAGCACAAGCCCTTGTGCTTCACATGACCCATCCGCTGCAACGATTCCAGCCAAAAGAAAAATGTGAGACTGGGCCACATACTTCATAATTTCCTCTGTGGAAAGCGAACCTAAAAACTCTACATTCTTGGAAACACCAAGACTCACAGCAAGATTTTCCAACTCCTCTTTCAATGGTCCCGACCCGATTATTAGATACCTTAAATCTTGATACTTTTTCGCGACTTCTGCTACTGCTCTTATCGAGTACTCAATCCCCTTAAATGGGACCAAACGCGCAACTGTTAAGATATGCAATTTCTCTCCGAACGCAAATTTTCTCTCTCGAAAACTAAATCTTTCAACATAAATCCCAACAGGCAGCCTCACAACTCTTTCCTCAGGTGCACCGAGAGAGCGAATTTGCTCCCTCATAAAGTGTGAGCTGACCGTGAAAATATCGCCATTCTCAAAAAGAGTCTTATAGAAATCATTGCCGTAGATTTTCGGCAAAACGTTTGCATCTGTTCCATGAAAAGTAGTTACAAATGGACATCTAATCATTCCAAGCTCTTTCAACCGAGCTGCCCAAATGCCCATCATACCAAAGTGACAGTGGACAATATCATACTCAGGTTTATCCAACCAAGATAGTGCAGCATACAGAATTATCAGGGAGACTGCTTGTCTGGCATACTTGAAAAAATTAAGGGATTTCAATAATGCCAAAGGAGCCTTGTGAAGATTGAACACCAAGCAACTTACTCCCTTGAAGAATCTCAAAAACAAATTCTTGGGCATCCGTACAAAATAGTGGGTACTCTTCAGAAGATTATACTTTTCCACATCAGCATGTAGTATGCTACTATCGCCTTTTTCCTGCGCATATATATCGACCGAATGTCCCTTATCGAGCAAACCCGTTATTTGGTTTATGATAAACGTATGGGATATGGTCGGAAACGTGTCAACTATGAACGCTATTTTCATTATGGTCGCCAAATTTCACATCGGTCACGATAAGGTACTATCATTTCATACGATACTCAACAAGGCGCTTAGAAAACGAAACTGGCAATTTCGAAACCATAGACCACAAAATGCTCTTAACAGACAAATATGAATGAAACGCCAACTTGAAAGATTCACGGGCACCTTTATAGTCCTCTTTTAACAATAAGTGCTGACCTAACTCCCTAAAATTGCTCGATAACAGCTTGGCAGTGAACCTTCTTTCATGTTCAGTTAACGTGTTGTTCTCCAATAATTTCAAGTGCGTCTTTATTAGCGAGGAACATCTCTTGATTGCATCAGAATATCTTTCGGCAGAAAGATTCTTGATACCTTCTGGCCTTCGATAAAGTATGGCCAGAACTTTTGTTGAATATCCCCAAGAGCCCTGAAGAGCAATACGACACATAAAATCATAATCCTCACAGATTGATAAAGATTCGTCAAATAAGCCTGCCTGTACTGCTGCAACTTTACGGCAAATTACAGCTTGAGGCATGACTATTGTTCTGTGCTTGAAATGTAACAGGAGGGGAGCCTTGATAATCCCTTCTTCATCCTTCAATGTGAAACCGCAGTGCAAAAAAGATGTTTGGTCGTGGTCCTCGTAGTTAGAAAAGTCCACATTGACTGTATGTGCGACAAGCTGGGGATGGCGCTCGACAGCACGAATCTGTACCGCAAGTTTTTCGGGCAGCCATTCGTCGTCAGAATCAAGGAATGCTATCCATTCACCTTTTGCTACTCGTATGCCTGTATTTCTCGCAGCACTGACGCCTGCATTTTCCTGGTATATGTATGTTATATTGTCCGTATACGGTTCTAAGACTTCTTTTGTATTATCTATAGAACCATCATCTACTACGATTATCTCGTAGTCCTCGTACGTCTGAGCCAAAACGCTGTCAATGGCCTGAGTTACATACTCAGCACGGTTATAGGTTGGAATTATTACACTGACTTCGGACATGTGAAAACTACTCTGACAAGCTCTGCTCTAAGACTTTCCCAGCTCCACCGGAGTGATTTCAACCAAATGACAAGACATCTCTTCTTTGATTACTTCTAAATAAGCCTTCCCGAATTTCTGATCGGGTTCCAGATAATTGCCTTCTGCCCATTCATTCCATGATTTGACGAACACTACACTTTTATCGTGCTTCCTGTCATAAACCTGTGTAATTGCTTCTTTCAAGTGTACTCGAAACAATTCAGGTGTTGAGTTATGAAAAACGAAGCCTCTGGCACTACTTCTGGGTGTATTATCCCAGTTTGGAATAACACAAGGATATTGATCGAAATCTTTTTTTAAGGGTGGAGTTAATTGTTTTATAACATCTTTGTATAGATAAACCATTGGTTTAGAGAAATGTTCTTTATATAATTGTCTCATGCCTTTGCTTGCCAGTTTTCTGCAAATTCGGTATAAATAACTTCGTGAGGAGCGATACGACCTGGAAAAAGCTATTTCAAAAACGCTCGGGATAGAAGCATCAAAGCCACAATCTGTAGGAATCCATGACGGCCCAGCCATCCCAATGAAATATATACCTTTCAAGCCTGATTTTATTGCTAACTCTCTCCAACAATCGGTAAACCTTTTTGGATCCGGCAATTCCTGTGGACAAAAAACCAAGAAAACTGGTTTACCTTCAATTGTTATATAGCGGCTATCGTTGAAAGCATCCACAACCATATAAAAGTGCGATTCGTAATCTTTCACACCAGGATATGTTTGTTCTATCAATATTTTATCTGACGCACCATGCCAAATCCCGGTCCAGGTTTGATTGGCCCAAGACAAACAGAAAGGAAAGTCAGGCTTACCCGACTCTAACACTTCAAAAAACGGTCTCTCGAGTAACCGTTTTCCTGCGAACCAATAATACCAGTAACAGAATCCCTCAATTCCATGCTCCCGAGCCATCTCAGCTTGGGCAATTCTGGTTTCTGGGACACGCAAATCATAATATCCCAGATCTGCCGGCAAGTGCGGCTGATAATGTCCTCTGAACAACGGTTTAGCCTTGGTAACATTTGTCCATTCAGTAAATCCTTTTCCCCACCATTCATCATTCTCCGGTATCGGATGATACTGGGGCAAATAAAATGCGATCAAGCGTACTTTCTTATCTTTGACAGGCTGCTCCATTTTACATCTGTTCTTTATTACATAGCACGATTCATCATTTTCTCACTGCACTAGTTTTTTAAGACGATTCTCGATGGAATCAGGCACTTTTTCTACTTAGATGTTCGCCGCATCGAAACTATCAAAGAGAATAGATTGCTCTACCGGTCTCCTTGCGGGCGGGGGAAAGTCTACCGCATCGTCGGGATATCCTATCGCGATTAAGGCAATAACTGCATACCAAGGGGGAATATTCAGCTTGACCCGCAGATGCTCTTCAGCGTCCGGACGATCCACCGCCCAATTCAGCCAAACGGTACCTAAGCCAAGTTCGTGTGCGGCCAGCGTTAAATTCTGACCAGCTATGGATGTGTCGATGTAAGACAAATGCCGTTCATTAGGTCCGTAGTAGGCTCGAACGTCATTCAATAAGACCAAAATCACTGGAGCACAGTCGGCAAATTCCTTTGCACCGGTAGCCAACTCTACCAACAATTTTTTCTTGACCTCATCCCTCACGAAAAGAAATTTATGCGGTTGCCGATTGCAACTCGAAGGAGCCCAAAGGGCTGCCTTTACTAGATAGCATAAAGTTTTTTCATCAACGAGCTTAGGAGTCCAACGTCTCACAGAACGTCGCTCGAAGAACAATCGTGATAGTCCATTTACATCCGGTTCTACACTTGGCCAGTGCTCGATATCGTCAAATTCCTGTAACACCTCGGATAGCTCTGCAGCCCAGTCAGCACACTCACAACGCTGGTCAGCCGGTAGATCGCCTGATGCTAAATCTTTCGCCAGAATAGTATGATACCGATGAAGAACGTCTAAACACCATGTTAGCAAGTCCTCCTGCCCTTTTGCATTCTGCCTTATGTATTTTAGCATTCGTAGAACACAACGTATCTTATCTCGGCCGAATCCCACTTTGTGTTCTGGCAACTGCAGCCCTTTGTCAATCGCATGAGCATACCGTCGCAAGTCAAAATCAAGCACTTCCACCTCATCATAACTGAGAATCCTATCAGCTTGTTGTTCATATTTCAGCCATGGACGGTTAACGAGCGTATGTTGGAACAGTACTTTTTCCTGTTCGTAAAACGCTTCATATGGATCCACTCTTGACTTGGAGGCCCTCCGTGACCTTCCCGACAGCCATCGCATCATCCTATGGAGAATAATATTGAATATGTTGAGCATTGCTTATCGCCCCAAACACTCAATATGTGCCCCAAGTTTCCGCAACTTTTTATCAATGAGCTCATATCCGCGATCAATTTGCTGGATATTCGAGACCACAGTTCGACCTTCAGCGGCAAGGGCTGCAATCAGCATGGCAGCTCCCCCACGAATGTCCGTGGCTGTCAATTGAGCACCCTTTAAGGTCTTAACTGGTGTGATGATGGCTTTTTGTGCATGTTTCCCGCTTGGGATTATGAAGTCGGTTTCAACAACTTGAACATCAGCTCCCATCTTGGATAACTCACCTATATATACGAATCGCTTGTCATAAAGAAGATCTGTAATAGTGCTGGTACCATCAGCTAAACATGCCAAGACCGTAAAAAAAGGTTGAGCGTCCGAATGAAGGTATGGCCATATCTGGGCTTCAATGTTAATGGGCGAGAACCTCTGTGCCGGTCTGACCATTAGTCCTTCTCCATCCTGGTACAGTGATATCCCCATGCCTTTCAGCACTCTTGCTTCTGGTTCAATGTCTTTCAAGCGACCACTGCGTATGAATATCTCACCTCTCGTTGCTGCACTGGCGGCAATGAACGTGATCAATTCCATACGGTCGGGCATCACCGTATAGTCAACCGGGTGCAATTTGCGACCCCCCTCGACGATAATCCGTCCGGTACCAGCGCCACTTATTCTCGCGCCCATGGTCTTCAGGAAATTTACAAAATCAACAATCTCCGGATCCCTCTGTGCATTATTAAGTACCGTTTCTCCTTCGGCCATCACAGCCGCAAGTATAATATTTTCTGTTGCAGTCATCGACGGAAAGTAAAAGTTAACATACGCCCCTTTGAGACCACGAGGCGCCCGCACTTCTATATAATCATCCCCGGTCTCGACCTCTGCTCCTAATCGCTCCAACCCATAGAGGTGGAGATCATACTTGCGCAGCCCAATCTTGCACCCACCCGGTGGCGCAATGCGCACGTGTCCTGACCGCGCCAGCAAAGCTCCCATAAGTAGTAGGCTATATCGAATCTTGCCGGCGGACTGCCTATCTACCGTAGTCCCCGCAAGCCCTGTGGTAGCCAAATAAAGTACATTTCCAATGAGGCGTGCCGAAACTCCCAATCCCCTCAACACATTTAGTAGGTTCTGAATATCCAGCAGATTTGGAACATTACTCAGGCGATACTGCCCCTCCGCAAGTAGGGACGCCACGATGATTGGGAGCGCAGAATTCTTGGCTCCACTGAGCGTAACTTCACCTTCAAGAGAGGCACGCCCATCCACTATAAACTTATCCATCTTAATCGTAGTGGATGAACCTTTCTTGCACTTTGAAAGTGCATCCAGAGACTTATTGCTCCTATCAAAGTCCATTTCTACTTTACACCTGATAAGAACTCGAACAGGTTTGCCGCCGCGTGTATGCTATCGTGAGCTTCGATGTACCTTCGGCCAAAGTGACCCAGTTCCTCACATCGATACTTATTTTGTAGGAGGTATATTGTGTCGGCAGCGAGCAGGTCCGCGTTAGGCTTTACATCAAATTGCCTACCTGAAAAGTTTGTAGCTGCAACCTTATCGATGTTCTCTTCTGAAACGATACCTGCGTAGCCTGTTAAACCCGACACAATAACCGGCTTTCCGCACGCCATTGCCTCCCGGGCACATCTGGCAATACCAACCACTATGTGTGCCATATTAAGGACCCCGGGTAGTAAAGTATCTTGATTCCCAAGCATGATAACTACTGGTCGACCTAAAGATTGATTCAAGCTATCCGCGCGCCCTTTGGCTTCGTCGAATGCATTACCACCTCCAACAATGACAAGGGACGTACTCGGAAGTATGTTTAAAATCTGCTCAAAAGCCTTAATCAAGTCCAGGGCCATGGGCAGTTTCTGGAATACAAGTGAGCTCACATGAACAATCACTTGGTTTCGAGTCGGAATCCCCAACTGAAATTTGAGTTGCTCAGCGCCCGCGCAAGGCTTGAACTTCTGTGTATCTACGCCATTTGGTGTCACAATAAGCTTTGATTTGGGAACACGTGCAAATTTGGCAAGATAAGAACTAATTTCGTGACTCGTAGTCACTACGTGCTTGGCACGACGTGTGATCGCCTTCCAACCCAGTGGAGGAAATATATCTGCAGAGTTAAAAAAGCTATTGACTACTGGTAGAAAAACTGACTTTGAACTCCTTCGGCGAGATGCGAGATACGAAATCAATGTTGGGTTCCCCTGGCTACAAACAATACAGTCTATCGACTCTCTTTGAATAATCTCCCCGAGTATGGGCAGAGACGCCAGAATCCCCAGAGTACCGCGGCACCATCGATGTAACTCCCCGTTTGTTCGGCCTGACTGCAAGATGCGGCGAATTGCCCCTTTAAGATCGTTTCTCTCGACACGGAAAGAGTCCCTGAGACCCGGATGAACATTCAGAAGTGTAGCCCGTCGGGCTTTGCTAAGGAACTTGTCAGAGATGGCATATGCGATGCCGGTCTCTCGGCCAAAGACGTTAAGTGAATAATGTCGGCACAATGGTTCGACCGCTTCTTGTAATGGTCCCGCACTTGAGGCAAAAACAACCTTATGTTCTCTTGTTGCAAGTTCGCGGGCCAGAGAAACGTAAAAGGTCTGAGTGCCCCCATATGCTAAACTGTTGAGGCACATCAAGTAGTTCACCTCACTCCTCCTTTTTGTGCAGCGCTCAGATGTTGCCATTTGTTAGAAAGATAGACTTTGCCACGATCCTTCAATCCCGACTTGCAGAAGAAGGCATATTGCCGAAAGCGAGCATCATAGGGCGCAACGGAGTTTGAGCGGTGGATTGCCGCGCTAACCACATATTCACCTGCCAGCAGGTCCAACCTGTCGTAGGAAAGAATCATCCTGCCTGCGCCCTCAATGGTACCGGTTCTAAAACCGCTTTCATTCGTATCAATCCCGTGCAACAAATTTCCCTCGGGGTCCTCAATGGCAACGGCAAAGATAGGATTCCTAATGGGTTCCATGGCTTGATAATCGATCGCAATCTGAATCTTGTCACAAGTTCGAAAAACGTCCCGCTCCACACCCTGCGCGTCTAAAAAACGTAGCCCTTTGATCACTGCCTCCCCTGTACCGGCACGGTACCCATGTCCGCTCTTCTCTAAGGATCCGGCACTGCCACCTTGCTCCCACTTTCTCTTTCCAGAAAAGACCTTAAACCGGTCGACCGCCTCGTATGCATCCCCAAGATAACGCACACGAGCATCTGCGATAAACATGCACTCTGTACACATTCGGCGAATAGCCTCAAAGTTGTGCGAAACCAAGACAACTGATGTCCCATTCTCCACCATCGCGCTTAGATGTGTGAAGCACTTTGCACGGAACTGAAAATCTCCTACGGCTAACACCTCATCAATCAACAAAACATCCGGCTCACAATGCACTGCCACGGCGAAGCCCAATCTCACAAACATACCGCTTGAATAGTGCTTAACCGGAGTATCTAAGAAGTTCCCAATGTCTGCAAATTCAACTATGGCGTCAAATTTCTTATCAATCTCGCGTTTACCCATACCCAATATAGCACCGTTAATATAGATGTTTTCTCTGCCGGTTAATTGAGGATGAAAGCCGGCTCCAAGTTGAATGAGGGCACCAACACGGCCTTTTATTCGAAGGTTACCTTTATCAGGTATGATAATACCATTTAGCATCTTTAGAAGGGTAGTTTTCCCAGCTCCATTGGGGCCTATAAGCCCGAGTGTTTGTCCCTTTTTAAGCTCGAAAGAAATGTCATCAACCGCCCAAAACTCCTCTCGGCGCAGCCGGTCTGATTTGGGGCGAAGGCCAGCGGTATCTCGCAATATATCATGGAAGCCGTACCACATCGACCGCTTCAGGTTCCGACAAAACTTTTTGGACACCCCATTAACCTGGATAACAACGCCATTTTCCAAATCTTATACCCTTTCTGCGATACGGGACATCGCCAGATGAAAGATGCGCCAAGCAACTAAAAAGACCACAAAGCCTGCTACACTGGCATAAAACAGCCCATCAAGCTGGCTGAGTGTGCCTACTGTTGTTAGGTCTCGTGTAGCGATGATGAATGGGCTGACCGGATTCAGATAGTTAATAAGCACCTTCGGCCATTGCGTAGGCGGTGGGTATATAACAGGCGTCAGGAACATTGCGAAGGTCAGTAATATCATCAGTGAATTGCCGATGTCTCGGAAGACACCATTAGCTATAGACAGCATAAAGCCAAAACCAACTGTCATCAGCGCCAAAGGAATTAACACGAAAGGCACGAAGATAATTGTCCATACCGGTACCACCCCATACCAGGCAAAAACCACTCCAATCAACACGATTCGTATCAGGAAATCGAATATAGATTCGCCAAAAGCGGCAAGCACTAATGCCTCCCT
Organism: Phycisphaerae bacterium; assembly: GCA_041862635.1. Classification (GTDB taxonomy): domain Bacteria; phylum Planctomycetota; class Phycisphaerae; order Sedimentisphaerales; family Anaerobacaceae; genus NIOZ-UU13. The sequence continues at coordinate 32,951 of JBGVTO010000349.1, forward strand.
CGCAAAATTTATCTTTGTGATAATGGCGCTGGCTTGTACCAGAGATTGCGTCGTTCTGGTTAGACCGGTTGCGAACAGTTGCCATACTGACATGCCAAGAAGCACATAGGCTGGATAAGGCATATTCGTTTCGCCAATGGGCAGTGTACCGGAGCCTTTCAAATAGGTGAAAGTAACAACGGTAACAATAGCGGGCATTACCGCCCAGACATAGCCAAAAACCGACTGCCGATAGCGAGCGGATAAATCGCGCAGGAAAAGCCGCCACATTAATTCCCGGCTCTGGATAAGCTCACGCGCCATATCTCGCCACACGCGCCATCCAAAGCCTAAATGGGCATCAGGCGTATATACGGCCTCTTGGGTATGCTTTGTATATTCTGCTCGCGATGTTTCCATAAATCACACCGAAAAACTCAGACTGGGCAATTGTTCTGTCAAAATGTCCCTTTGTTGAACTCTGGAAAATGTGAATTAAATCAGGGCTTAGAATAGGGTTTTGTTATCAGTGAAATTTACTACCGATATACTCCGTCCCCGTCGGTTGCATTGAAGAAATCAATGTAACTTCCTTTAACAGCACAACTTTGGATGCTGTTCCGATGCTGGTTTTCACCGGCATCGGTTTGGTCTATTGCAAAACACTATCTTTGACGTTGCCATATTCAACCACCCGGACCTTGCCGTTTTGGTCCGGGAGATAATCTAAAACCAAATCTGTCACATCCTTTGCCATTGTCCGGACGAAATTCTCCAGCACCGAGCTTATCTGAACCTGTGCCACGTATCGAGCCGGGTCGCCGGCGATATTAGGCCTTCGACCAAGCGGACCGGAAAAGTCGTTTTCGTCGGCGGTAATTTGGCCGTTCAAGATATAGAAGTTCAAGACAACTGTCCGGTTGTGCATTGGAGCGGGCTTATGGAAGCGATGTATTAAACAAGATATTTGTCGGCCGGCTCGTGAGACAAATTGCAAAGATTCGGTACCATCATGGATCCAGCCATATCCGGGATAGCACACTCGAGGCCGATGACCCAGTATACCTCCGGGTCTGGATGAGCAATATACGATATAAACATCCGCCCAAGCCTTGGTTGCAGAATCAATATATCGTCTGCTCAAAAAATCGTCCGCAAAGTTCTTCTCCATATATTCCTTAGCGATACTGGGAATGGGCAAATCGCTGCCGGCCCAGCTCCCTATTTTTGCAGGGAAAGTACTCAGAGATACAGGCAGCACGATAGGGGTATTAACAATGCGCTTCAATCCGGTTGCCAGAACGCGGTAAGATATGCCGGCGGATATCAATAGAAGAACAGCCAAAACCCAAACGAACCATAGTGGCGTTTTACCTGGTGCTGTTCGCATTGAATAAGATACTTTGGGTGCTCTTACCAAATAGTTATGCCCAATCGGATACATCAAAGAGTATAACCTCAAAGTAGTACTCTAAAGCTAAAAAATAATGCTCCTCCTGAGACAATGATACATCGCTCTCCGTTGGCAGAAATCCTGGAATGCCTCCTCCATAAGGGCACCTACCATAACTCAATATTATACCTTACCGAGGATATTTTCGTCAAGGCATTAATCCCACATAAAGAAAAAAGCGACAAATCTACGGACATACTCCGATAATGGCCGAAAATCAGCTAAAAATGCACTTTTTTTCTGTTTTTTAGCCATGGAGACAACTTTATCGGTTCTGAAAAAAATCCGGTGCCGTCCACAGATTCAGCTAAGTCCAACACATACGACAGAGGACAAACTCTGACCTCTTACTTCTGATTTCTGACTTCTGATGATGGCCTTGACGCGTGCGGGAGATTCAGATAAACTTCTTTGGCTACTTAGAGCGCCGAATAAAATCTAACGAAAAAATTAGGAACCGCTTGACGGCCTTTTTTGAATAGATTACTCGGCACTTTGCCTGCGCTCAGGGGAAGCTTTTTTCGCCTGGAGTGACAAGTGAAGTTTTGTTCGAGATTCTTAATGTAAGGTATTATAGGAAATGTCAACTTGTATATTTGAAAGGAGAGACTATGGTTAAAAGAACTGTTTCCGAGAAAGTGCTCTGTCTACTACTGTTTGTTGTTATGTTAGGATGTGTATCCTGCCGGCAAACAGTGAACATCGTTACCGAGCCGTATCTGCTCGATACGGGGCTGGTATCACGTTCGATTTGTTTTGAGAATCCGACCGGGGCACCCGGCGAAGGTGGCAAAGCTGCCAGTCGGCTCGGAGTCGGAAGAAAGGGGGCTCCCTCGATATCACTGAAAGCCGGCCAGGAGGTACAGCTTTGCGACATCGAGGGCCCGGGGACGATTCGACATATCTGGATGACGACACGAAGGGACGCTTTTAACCTGCGGTCTCTGGTGATTTGTGCCTGGTGGGATGGGCAGGGACATCCGAGCATCGAATGTCCTATCAGTGATTTTATGGGATTCGCACATGGCAAGGTGAAGCCGTATTTCTCGGCGGTGCATTCGTTGGGTCAAAATGCCGGCATGAATATCTGGCTGCCTATGCCATTCACCAAACGCGCAAGGATTACACTGACCAATGAAGGCCAAAAGGACGTGCCGTTGTATTACCAGATTGACTACACCATCGCAGATAAGCATCCGGATGACGTCGGCCGGCTGCATGTGTTGTTCCGCAGGGAAAATCCAACAACAATGAAGAAGGACTTTGTAATGCTGCCGCAGCGAAAGAACAAAGGCCGTTTTATGGGCGCAATCATCGGCGTGCGCAACCTTACGCCCGGCCAATGGTGGGGTGAAGGTGAGATAAAAATTTATATGGAAGGTGACACGGACTTTCCTACGATTTGCGGGACTGGAAGTGAGGATTATGTGTGCCTGTCCTATGGTATGCAGCAGACGCCGTACCTCTACAATGGTTGCAGCTTGAACGAGAACAACTTCGTCTCGATGTATCGCTGGCACGTGCCGGACCCGATTTCGTGGCGAAAGGAATGCCGTATTACAATTCAGCAGATTGCCTGGAAGGACGGCCTGGCTGAGACGCAGGACGACTGGTCGTGCGCAACGTTCTGGTATGAGCCTGTCCCCAGTGCTGCATTGCCCCAGATGCCGGACGTCGGAGCCAGGACGGCAGATATCTGGCAGGATTAGATGGGCAAAATAGTCTTTATAAAACAGGTTAGATAACGGAATGAAAGGAGAAGATTATGTTACGCAGATTGTTGGCTATTGTGTGTATCGGGGTATTGATGTGTTTGACCGGCTGTGGGGAATTGGGGCCGGGCGATGAGAGCGGCGCCGGCTTTGTGAAGCTTTTCAACGGCAGGGACCTGAGCGGCTGGGAGACGAGCGGTAATGCAAGATGGTTCGTCGAAGACGGCATGCTTGTAGGGACACAAGGCGAGAATAATGCTCCCGGTGACCTGTTTACAACAGATACATACGGGGATTTTCTGGTGACCGTTACCTATCGAACTGAGTGGCCCTGTAACAGCGGCCTCTGGTTCCGCTACCAGTCACCCCAGAAGGCATATCAGGCCGACATCCTCGAATATAAGAATCCGGTATGCTATTCGGGTACATTATACTGTCCCGGCAAGATGTTTCTTGCAATGAATGAGGACAAAAGCATAGTGGACCGCGAAGGCTGGAATACGATAAAGGTTCGTGCCGAGGGTGAACACATTCAGATATGGATTAACGGCCATCAAGTTGCTGATGTGCATGACGAGACGACTGATTCTGGCAAGATTGGTTTTCAGGTCCATCCGGGAGACCAGTTCGGGCCGATGAAGATTGTTGTCCGCGAGCTGCTACTCAAGCCACTTTAAAAGAATAATCAGGGCCACCCTCCTTGGTTAATTGGTGAGTAGTTAATTGGTTAATTGGTTAATTGACTACTCACCACTCACTACTCACCAGCTTGGCACGGTTAACCTTAAGATTCTGTCGGGGTCTCATCCTGGATGTAGCTTTTTTCTTTATAGCCCCTGGCGACAAAAATGAAAATAACTGCTGTTACCAGCATCACGATTGTAAAGAACCAGAAATAACTGGGACCGGCAAGCTTGCTGGTTCCATCTTCATTTATAATTACGGCATTGACTACAGCGGTGAAGGCATTTCCGAGTGAAATCGACAGGAGAAAGACTGCCATAATGAATGACTTCATTTTCTTTGGGGCCTGAGTATATGAGAACTCCAGGCAGGTGATTGAAACCATTATTTCTGCAGAGGTGAGCAGCGTGTATGCAAGGACCATCCATCCGATGCTGGGTATGCCACCAGCGACAATTCCAGTTTCAATCAGGGCTGAGACGACGAAAGGTGAAGCTGCCAGAAACAGGCCCAAGCCTATTTTGCGTAGTGCTGTCAATGGGAATATCTTGTTTATTGCCGGATATATAACATAGGAGAAAATGGGAATCAAAATCAGTATCATCAAGGGGTTGAGAGCGACAATCTGGGTGGGCAGCCACTCATGGCCCAGCCAGTTGCGGTTCATCTTCTCGGCCTGTAGCATCCAGGCCGAGTCCATTTGGTCGAACAGTGCCCAAAACGGCGCCACAAATACATAGATAATGCACAGCTTACCGATGGCTCTGATTCCTTCGCCGCTGAAACACTCTTTGACAAATTCGATACCGCCGCGTGGTATGTGGACAAATTTTTTGCGTCCGAGCCAAAACGCTATTGTGGCCAGCACCATGAAGGCACAGGGAATACCAAACGCGACAGTAGGCCCATATCGGTCAAGTAATTCAGGTACCAATAGATTGGAAATAAAAGCACCCAGATTAATTGCGAAATAGAACCAGCTATATACTTTTGCCATCAGGTGCTTGTTGGTTTTTCCGAACTGGTCGCCAACATTTGCAGAAACACAGGGCTTTATTACCCCTGAGCCGATTGCAATTAGAATCAATCCGGCCGCCAATCCCAAACGTGTGTGATTAACCGCAAGGGCAAAAAAACCAAAACAATAAAGTACCGAAAAATAGAGGATGGTTCTGTATTTGCCAAGCCAGATGTCAGAGATTAGAGCACCGAGCAAAGGCATGAAATAGACAGCCGAGACAAAGAGGTGAAACCAGGTCTTGCTTCGCTCAGGGGTCATGGGAGCAAGTTGACCGCTGGCGTTCAGCAGCAGATGGGTCATGAAGAATACAAGAATACATCTCATCCCGTAGAAGCTAAAACGCTCCGCAGCTTCGTTAGTTAGAATATACGGAATGCCCGCAGGCATTTTTTTTGACGGTAGTGGTGCGTTGAGATACTCTTTCTTAGCCATAATGGACTGCACAACTCCTTTATGTCAGATAAGCACTTTGTTTCGAGTCGCCGGGCAACCTGTCCGTATGGCCCAATATAGTACACGCATCGTCGTATATATCAAAGGAGAAATGGTCGAATGTGAAAAATAACACGCCCGCCCATAGGCGAATCCAGAACCAGCTTGATTTCGGTAGTTAGAGGTGATAATATCCTTCAGACAAAAAACTTTTGATAACAAAATGGTAATACGACATTTAATAGGAGTATAAAGCCATGAAAATTTTATCAACTCTGGTCACTATGTTGACAATAAGCGTTGTTGTACTTGGTTGTGCACATAACGCCAAGGAAACAGAGCTAAAAAGCTTCATTACAGCCCACGTGGAAAAAATCAAACCTATGGAGAAAGAGGCGAGTCTTGCTTCCTGGGATGCTGCAATTAGCGGTAAGCCGGAGGATTATGACAAAGTCAGTGAATTAACACTCAATGTCCGCCAGGTTTACAGCAATCCTCAGGAGTTTGCTTTTCTTAAAGATATGAAAGAATCCGGACAGGTCAAGAACGCCATATTGGCTCGGCAATTGGATGTGCTGTACAACAGCTATCTTGAGACCCAGATAGAGCTGGAGCTGCTGAAAAAAATCGTCGATTTGGGCACGGAAATTGAAAAGAACTTTAGTACCTTCCGCGGCACAATTGAAGGAAAAAAGGTTACCGACAATGAGATTAAGGAAATTCTAAAAACCCAGACAGATTCCCGTACGAGAAGTCAGGCATGGCTGGCCAGCAAGCAGGTCGGCGCCATAGTTGCGGATGATATCATCCGGTTGGTCAAGCTGAGAAACCAGGCGGCCCGAAAGCTTGGCTTCGATAATTATCATACCCTTTCTCTGGCCACCACCGAGCAGGATGTAAAAGAGCTGGACCGGATTTTCGAGGAGCTCTACGAATTGACCAACGAGCCTTTCGCTAAATTAAAAGCCGACCTGGACAGCATATTGGCGGCCAAATACGATGTAGCCGTTACGGAGCTTATGCCCTGGCATTATCACGACCCATTCTTTCAGGAAACGCCGATGGTGTATGACCTTGATTTGGATGCATACTACGAAGATAAAGATGTTAAGGAATTAGCGACAGGATTCTACACCGGTATTGGATTGCCGGTGGAATCTATCCTTGCCAACAGCGACCTGTACGAGCGCGAAGGCAAAAATCCACACGCTTTTTGCACGGATATTGACCGGGAAGGTGATGTGCGCATTCTGTGTAATCTTAAGAACAACGAGTCCTGGATGGAGACTACTTTGCACGAATTAGGCCACGCTGTTTACGATAAATACCACGACCGGCAAGTGCCGTATTTGCTGAGAAGACCCGTGCACGCTTTTACGACGGAAGCTATAGCTATGTTCTTTGGCCGACTGAGCCGCAATCCTGCCTGGATGCAGCAAATGTTGGAACTGTCGGACGAACAACGCATGGAAATCGAAAAAGTAAGCGATAAGTACGCACAGCTCAAGCAGCTCATTTTCGCCCGCTGGGACATGGTAATGTACAATTTTGAAAAACAGCTTTATGCAAATCCTGAGCAGGACCTGAATTCGCTTTGGTGGCAGATGGTTGAGAAATATCAGCTTGTGAAAAGACCGCAAGGCCGAAATGAGCCGGATTGGGCCGCAAAAATTCATTTCACCATTGCCCCCTGTTATTACCATAACTATATGTTAGGTGAATTATTGGCATCCCAGTTACACCACCATATAGTCCACGAAATTCTAAAGCTTGAATCAGATGAAAACATCAGCTATATTGACCAGCGTGAGCTCGGTGAGTTCCTGAGTGAAAACGTTTTTGAGGCCGGGGCAGTCTATCATTGGAATGAGATGATTAAGCGAGCGACCGGAGAACCTTTAACTCCAAAGTACTTTGTCACCCAGTTTGTAAAGTGAGAATCGAAATTGACGAACCTATATAGGTTATTATTTTAGAAGATAAACACCTATAAGTGATCTAAAGTGAGCTAAAGTGAACCAAAGTGATCTAAAGTAAAAAATAATCCATAACTTTAGGCACTTTTAACTTTAAGCACTTCAAAGAACGGAGTCGCTTATGGATTTAGAAGGACGGTCATTACCAGAGATTACAGTTAAGGCATTTGTTCTGGGCGTGGTGCTTTCGGTAGTGCTGGCGGGCGCAAACGCATATCTGGGCTTGTTCGCAGGAATGACAGTCTCGGCGTCGATACCGGCGGCGGTGGTGTCGATGGGTGTGCTGAGATTGTTTAGGCGAAGCAATATCCTGGAGAATAACATCGTGCAGACAGCGGCGTCAGCGGGCGAGTCATTAGCCGCAGGCGTCATATTCACTCTGCCGGGGCTGGTGATATTAGGTACGTGGGATAGTTTCAGCTTCAAGTGGGTGGCAATAATCGCGGGGTTCGGCGGAGTCCTGGGCGTGCTGTTCACGATACCACTGCGGAGGTCACTGATTGTTGAAGGCAAGCTGAAGTTTCCGGAAGGTATAGCAACAGCAGAGGTCCTTGAAACCGGTCAGAAAGGAGGCAGGGGTGTTTTGTATATCGCCATGGCTGCGGTTGCGAGCGGCCTCTTCAAGGTAGGAGCCGGTGCGTTGGGCCTGTGGCCTGAGATAGTCGAGGGCGCAGGGGCAATCGGGGGCAGCCTGCTATATTTCGGTTCCAACCTGAGCCCGGCACTGCTCTCGGTCGGATATATAGTGGGATTGAATATCGCGGTTTTGATTTTCATTGGCGGCGCGTGTAACTGGCTCATCGCGATACCAATTTGTGCTGCTGTTCAGGAACCGCCGGGCACAGAGGAGCTCAAAGCAGTAGATTGGGCGTTCGAAATATGGTCCTCGCAGACACGGTATATAGGTGTGGGTGGAATGGTAATAGGCGGGCTTTGGACGATTTTTCATATGCGCAAGTCCCTGTTGAGCGGGATAACCAGCGGCCTTAAGGCGTATCGTGATTTGACCGGTGTGCAGGCGGAAATACCCAGGACGGAGAAAGATATGCCGATGAAGTGGATACTGGTCCTTATAGTCGGCTCGGTTGTGCCATTATTCCTGCTATATCAGGTATTCGTCCAGCAGATACAGGTATCGATTACAATGGCAGCGATAATGTTAGTGACGGGATTTGTATTCTCTGCGGTGGCCGGCTATATGGCGGGGCTTGTCGGCTCATCCAATAATCCTATATCCGGCGTAACGATAGCAACTGTGCTGGTTTCATCGCTGCTCTTGTTGTTGCTGATGGGCAAAGATGCGGCGAACGGCCCCGCCGCCGCCATCATCATCGGCAGTGTGGTCTGCTGTGCGGCGGCGATAGCGGGTGACAATATGCAGGACCTCAAAGCCGGTTATATTGTTAAGGCTACGCCCTGGAAGCAGCAGGTAATGCAGCTTGTCGGGACGGTATCGGCGGCTCTGATTCTGGCGCCGGTAATGATACTGCTGCAGAAGGCCTACGGTTTTGCCGGTCAGGCCGATGCCGGGCCCAAGGCGCTGGCCGCACCACAGGCGAATTTAATGGCTTCCGTTGCAAGAGGGGTTTTTAAGGGTGAGCTGCCCTGGAATTATATCTTTATTGGGATGGCCGTCGCGGTTGGTGTGATAGCACTGGATGTTTACCTGCAGAAAAGGGGCAGTCCATTTCGGACGCCGGTTCTTGCAGTGGCAATTGGGTTCTATCTGCCGTTTGAGCTGTCTGTGCCTATCTTTGCAGGCGGGCTTATCCACTATGCCGTCAAGAGATATCACACGAAGAAGAATACTGACAAGAAACAGGTCGAAGAATCCGGTCGAAATGGACTGCTGTTTGCTTCGGGCTTGATTACGGGGGAGGCATTGATGGGAATCCTTTTGGCGATACCGATTATATTGCTTAAGAGTATTGACGTAGAACTGCCATATTGGTACATAGACGATGTTATTGTGAATCTATTGGACGTATTCGGCATCAGTTTGCCATTCAAGCCACCCGTAGGTGCCGTACTTGGGATAGCTCTGTTACTTGGCGTTGTGTACTGGCTGTATCGCACCGCGCTGGGAAGGCGGCAAGCCGACTCCGCCGAAGCGACTTCGACGCCTCGCGAAGGCGGAAAAACTTAAAAAAGCACCTGTGCCTGCGTTACCTGCTTTCGCACCTGTGCCTGCGTTACCAACAGGTGCAAGCAAGAGGTTAATTTGCTTTGGGCAAATTAGAGAAGCTGGCTTATGAGCTGAGCTGCTTTTTGAGCACCGTTTCCAGGGATTGGGGGATAATTTACTTCCATACCAAGATTAGCAATCACCTTCTCGGCCAGAATCTCCGGGGTTGTTTGGGAATACACCATCTTTACTCCAGCTTGATGCCGAGCTAATCGCTCTGCAACGTGAATCTGTTGTTCGCAGTGGTCCGCGAGTGGAAAATAAAGAAACGGCCGCCTTAGCGCGGTCAATTCAAGCGTGGTGGTGCCGCCTCCCTGAACGACGGCTAGGTCGCACGCTGCAAAATGCTCGTAGAGAGCAGGAACATATCCCCTGATTTCTACTTTATCCGGGACTTTCAGAGAATTGACAGAAAGACGAGGACCGCATATCAAAACCATGCGTAAATCAGGGACTTTCTGCTTTATAATCGGATAGGCCCGTCCGCAGAGTTCCAGTAGGCCTTTGCCAATAGAAGTTCCTCCGATGGAACACACAACCAAGGATTCCTGGCCGTACCCCAACTTAGCCCGAATCTTTGCCTTGTCGGTGAATCCTTCCGTGTCGAATGGCAAAATGTATCCTGTGAACATATAGTATTTCCTGGCATAGTCACGGCGGTTTGGCAAAAGAAAACCAAGCCCTTTATCAGGGATATCTTCAAGCTCACCTGCGAAAAGGCCTAAATTCTTTTGACCGGAAAGAAGTTTGCGATCACACTTTGCCCATATTCGGTTCCATGTATAAACTCCCAGCTTTTCAATGGGATTCTTGGTCACTGAATCCAGTCCGAGAAAATCGTAAATCATAACAAAGGGAGCCTCTAATCGGACGAGTTTCATCGACAAGCCAATGCCTATTTCATAGGTCTCATCGCCGATAACGACATCAAATTGTTCCTTGCTGGTTATCTGCTTGAAGATTTTTACGTTGTGCGCCCACTCTCTCCTTGTGTTAGAGGCGTACTTCAACACGTTCATCCCGAAGCCCTTGGCGGCATTCTCAGCAGGAATGCTGTCGTTGGCGTACATGTCAGCTTCCGGGAGGAGCTTTTCACCGGCCTCTCTGAGCAGCAAAGTTGCCGGATGGGCAGCCAGCCAGGACAACTCTACTTCAGGGCACTGCCTGCGCAATTGTCCGGCTATCGCCAGGTCCCGAGTAACATGTCCTAACCCTATTGACCCACTAACATACAGAATTTTCTTTGTTGGCATTATTTTGCCTAAATCAATGAGTGCTTGTTTAGAACGTCAATATATTGGAACATCCACATTTGACGTGACTATACTTGTTCGGTAATGTCGTTGAATGCAATTGA